>CAJXOQ010000148.1 GCA_913057975.1 uncultured Marinobacter sp. | reverse complement strand
GCAGCGTCAGATGTGTATAAGAGACAGGCTTGAGAGAGCTCAGGTAGTCAACGAACAATCTGCCGTTCAGGTGATCCATCTCATGCTGGATACAGACAGCCAACAGGCCTTTCGCTTCCAGTTCAAACGGTTTGCCGTCCCGGTCCATTGCACGGATCATGCAGTGTTCGATCCGCTCAACGTCTTCGTAGAAACCGGGCACAGACAGGCAACCTTCCTGCATGGCTTCTCGTTCGCCGTCCAGCACTTCCACCTCGGGATTGATGAACACCCGCGGCTCGCTCTTGTCCTCGGACAGATCCATAACGATGATCTGTTTGTGCACATTCACCTGGGTGGCCGCAAGGCCAATGCCGGGCGCATCGTACATGGTCTCGAACATGTCGTCGATCAGCTTGCGGGTCTCGTCTGTCACCTCGTCCACGGGCTTGGCAAGGGTGCGCAAGCGGGGGTCCGGGTATTCGAGAATATCTAATATCATGGCGCTCGTACTTTTGGTGTCTGATTCTGGCTTTCACCGTTATCTTTTGTAACGGTGTGAATACTGTCTCCGAAATGCGACAGCGTACTGCGCATTTTTCCATCCCGTGACTATTATGATCGGGATGAAAGAGCCGGTTTCAACGGGTTGTCGCCGTTTATGGTGCTATTATCCCTCAACTCGCTCATTGAGTACAAACTGATCAGTTGATAGTCAAAAGCTCTCGACCATAGCGTAGAATTTACTGGAAGAACAAAAGATAACATCACAATTTGCGAGACATCTTCTATAGTAGTGGTATAAAAGGCAGAGTACCGGCTGCATACCAAGAACAGAATCTATCGATTCAAGGCACGCGATCAAGGACTTAAACAATGAGGAAACTGCTGTACGCTCTGGCAGCAAGCATGCTGCTGCTAACCTCCTGGGCCCACGCCGCCCCGGAACTGAGGTCCGATCATCCCGAGCGTTACACTGTCGTGAAGGGTGACACCCTGTGGGATATTTCCGCCCGCTTCCTGAATAACCCCTGGTACTGGCCGGAAATCTGGCACGTTAATCCACAGGTTGCAAACCCACACCTTATCTATCCGGGTGACGAGTTGGCGCTGGTCTATATTGACGGCAAGCCGCGTGTTACCAAGGTTTCCAGTGATCGGGTGGTGAAGCTTTCACCAAAAGTGCGTTCCGAGCCCATCGACACGCCGATTCCCGCCATTCCCCTGGATGCGATCAGCAGTTTCCTGACCGACACGCGCATCGTTGACGTTGAGGCGCTGAATGGAGCGCCTTACGTGCTGGAGGGCGAGGACGGCCGGATTATTACCGGCGCGGGTGATCGGATTTACGCTCGTGGTGAGAAGCCGGCTGACAATGTGGGCGTATTCCGCCGCAGCAAGGAATTCCGGGACCCGGAAACCGGCGAATTCCTTGGTCTTGAAGCCCGGAGTATTGCCCGCGGTGAAGTCATTGCCGAGAATAAAGACGTTCTGACGCTCCGGCTGAAACAATCCAACGAGGAAGTTCGCATCGGGGACCGTCTGCTGGTTGGCGAAGAGCGTCGCATCACCACCAGTTTTGTGCCTAGCTCCCCCGACAGTGACATCGAGGCCCAGATGATTTCGGTCGATGGTGGTGTCAGCCAGATCGGGCAGTTTGACGTGGTGGCTATCAACCGCGGTCAACGGGAAGGCCTGAAGCCGGGTAATGTCATGGCCGTGCTGAAGAGTGGCAACCTGGTTCGGGACCCGGTCACCAATGAAACCATCGAACTGCCCTCCGAGCGTGCTGGGCTGATGATGGTGTTTCAGGCCTACGAAAAAATGAGCTATGGCCTGATTCTGCAGGCTACCCGTCCGTTGTCGGTTGGTGACAAGGTGACCAATCCCTGAGCTGATCACAACGTAAAACGTCCGTAGAAAGGGAGCCGCATCGCCGGCTCCTTTTTTTATGGCATAATTCACCTCCGGCTTGCCAGGAAGGCAAGCCCCGATACCCAACCTTGATCCACGGAAGGATGCCATGCCCCTCGCTACCGACTCCCTGTCTGTCCCGAACCTGTTCCAATCGGAACACGGATTCTGGATATTCCTGTCCTGTCTGCCGAAATTCGGAGCCCGTCGTCAGCAGGCGATCCTCGAACAGCTTCCCGATTTCCGGCAACTCCTGACCCATAACGCCGCCACGCTGAAAGCACTGGGTTTGGCGGCGGAAACGATCGCTGCTCTCGAAGCATGGCGCCGCCAGGATAGCGCTCACCCTGTGGTCGCCAACGCCGACGGCATATACCGGAATTGCCTGAGGACTGGCACGGCTATCCTGACCATCGCCGATGCCGACTACCCCGAGCCTCTCAGGCATATTCACGATGGGCCACTGGTGCTCTATGTGCGCGGTGATCGCTCCCTGCTGGGGCGCGATCAGATCGGTATTGTGGGGAGCCGCAACGCCACCCGGGCGGGGCTGGAACACGCCCGCTCCTTTGCCGCGGCGCTTGGCCAAAAAGGCCTGCTGGTGACCAGCGGGTTGGCTCTGGGGGTGGACGGCGCCGCCCATGCCGGCGCCCTGGATGCCGGCTTCCCGACCGTCGCGGTGATTGGCAATGGTGTTGATAAACCCTACCCCTATCGCCACCGCACGCTCAGTGAACGCATCGCCGGTGAGGGGGTGATTGTGTCCGAATACCCGCCGGGTACGTCCGCCAAGGCGGGCCATTTCCCCCGCCGAAACCGGATTATCAGCGGTCTCAGCCGTGGCATCCTGGTGGTGGAGGCGGGACTCAAAAGCGGCTCCCTGATCACCGCGCGACTGGCGTTGGAGCAGGGGCGGGAGGTCTTTGCCATTCCAGGCTCGGTCCACAATCCCCTGGCCCGTGGTTGCCATCACCTGATACGCCAGGGTGCGAAACTGGTGGAAACCGTGGACGATATCTGCGAGGAACTGGGCGGTTGGTGGACCGGTCAGAACGAGGGCAATCCCTCTTCGGTGGTCATGCATGGGCCGGCGACAGAAAACCTGGACTCCCGGGAAATCGCGGTGCTGGAGGCTTTAGGGTATGATCCGCAGTCAACCGATGATTTGTGTTCAGTGACCGGCCTTCCCGCCGATCAGTTGATGCAGTCGCTGCTTCTCCTGGAGTTACAGGGGTTGGTGGATTCTGCGCCGGGAGGGTTTCAACGGATTGCCTGAGCCGCGTTTAAAGACTTGAAGATTTCATGAAATCACCACAGCAACCTTTGTCCGACTGGCACCTTCATTGCGCCCGCCGCACCGTCTTTGGTGGCGGGGTCATTGCCTATCCCACGGAAGCCGTCTGGGGGCTGGGTTGCGATCCGTGGGACCAGGACGCCGTTGAACGAGTCCTGTCGCTCAAGCAGCGCCCAATGGAGAAGGGACTGATCCTTGTGGCGGCGTCTGTCGATCAGGTACGGTTTCTGCTCGACCCGCTGCCGAAGCAGCAGCAGCGCCAGGCGATGAGTCATTGGCCCGGCCCGGTCACCTGTCTTCTGCCGGATGTCCGCAAGCAAATCCCTCAACAGGTTCGGGGTCTTCATAGCTCCATCGCTGTCAGGGTCAGTGACCATCCGGTTGTGCGCGCGCTGTGTGAGGCGGCCGGCTTTCCCCTGGTTTCTACCTCCTGTAATCCGGCAGGGCGCCAGCCGGCCCGAAGCTCCTGGCAGGTGCGTCGTTACTTCGAGGGCCAACTGGATTGGTTGGTGCCGGGAGAACTGGGCGGTAACCGTCAACCCAGCCGTATCATCGATATCGTCAGCGGAAAGCAACTGCGCTAGGAGTTCCCATGTCTCAGCACCCTTTTCAGCACCCCGACAGCCATGCCGTGAAACAGTACCTGCTTGGCCTGCAGGATCAGATCTGCGAACGGCTGGCTGCGGTCGATGGCAGGGGCGTTTTCGAAACCGATGCCTGGGACAGGCCCGAAGGCGGAGGTGGCATCAGCCGGGTGATCACCGATGGCGAGGTGTTCGAGAAAGGCGGTGTAAACTTCTCCCATGTGATGGGCGAGACCATGCCTGCGTCAGCCACCGCGCATAGACCCCACCTGGCGGGTGCGCCCTGGCAAGCCATGGGGGTGTCTCTGGTCATGCACCCTTCGAACCCCTACGTACCCACGTCTCACGCCAACGTCCGGTTTTTTGTTGCGACCCCCGAGGATGCAGAGCCGGTCTATTGGTTTGGCGGGGGCTATGATCTTACGCCCTATTACGGCTTCGACGAGGATTGTGTCCATTGGCACCGGGTCGCGAAAGCCGCCTGTGATCCTTTCGGCGACCAACTCTATCGCGAGTACAAGCACTGGTGTGACAACTATTTCTACCTCAAGCACCGGGACGAACCCCGGGGCGTGGGAGGGTTGTTCTTCGACGACCACAACACCGGGGACTTCCGTCGTGATTTTGCCTTGATGCAATCTGTCGGGGACAGCTTTATCGATGCCTATGAGCCTATTGTGGCACGTCGCAAAGCCCTGGCCTGGGGTGATCGCGAGCGTGATTTCCAGCTTTATCGCCGCGGCCGCTACGTGGAGTTCAACCTGGTCTACGACCGGGGCACTCTGTTTGGCCTGCAGTCCGGTGGCCGTACCGAATCCATTCTGATGTCGCTGCCGCCGCTGGTGCGCTGGGAATATGCCTTCGTGCCGGAGCCCGGCTCGGAAGAAGCCCGGCTGACGGACTATTTTCTTACTGGACGGGATTGGCTGGAGAATGTCGATGCATAACGATCTTTACGCCGTGGTGGGTAACCCTATCAGTCACAGCAAATCTCCCCGCATTCATAGCCTGTTTGCCCGCCAAACCGGCGAGCAGCTGGAGTACACGGCCATACAGGCGCCAGAAGACGATTTCGCGGGTACCGTCGAAGGCTTTTTCGAACGCGGTGGCAAGGGGTTGAATATCACCGTGCCTTTCAAGGAGCAGGCCTGGCAGCTCGCGGACCTGCGAACCCAGCGCGCCGAGCGAGCAGGTGCGGCGAATACGCTCTACAAAGACAGTAAGGGCTCACTAACCGCCGACAACACGGATGGCAAAGGACTGGTTACCGACCTGATGGTCAACCATGGCGTTCGCCTGGCGGGTAAACGCCTGCTGGTGTTGGGCGCCGGCGGGGCCGTTCGTGGCGTTCTGGGGCCGATTCTTGCGGAAGAACCCGCCGCCTTGACGATTGCCAACCGCACCCTGGCAAAAGCCGAGGGCCTGGTCAGTTTCTTTGAACCCGTGGCTGGCGATACGCACCTGGAGGCCTGCGGATTTGAACAGCCGACCTCCGCTTTCGACATCATCATCAATGGCACCAGTGCCAGCCTGCAGGGAGATCTGCCACCGGTTTCCACAAATGTGATCGGTGCCGACACGGTGATTTACGACATGATGTATTCTCTGCAGACCACCACCTTCAACCAGTGGGCACTGGACCTGGGAGCCACCCGGGTGTTCGACGGCCTGGGCATGCTGGTGGAACAGGCGGCAGAGTCGTTCCGGATATGGCGAGGAAAAACCCCGGACACTCGTCCGGTGATTGAAGAATTGCGAAACGACTGAGCCCAACCCGGATCAATGGGCTATGCTTCGCAGGTGTAAACGGTTCCTGAAGCTCGCTGATTAATCGCTGATTTAAGGTCTCTGATGGATATACTCACCCTTGTCGGGCTAGTGGCAGGCGTACTGATTGTCGTGCTCGCGATGCTGGCCAACGCGTCAATACTGACCTTTTTCAACCTTCCGGGGCTGGCGATTGTGCTGGGTGGCACGTTTGCCGTCACCCTCATCAAGTTTCGTCTGCCTTCGGTGATGAGTGCTTTCAGGCTGGCGTTTGCAGCGGCGTTTCAGGATCGCGTCGAACGGCCGGCCGAGCTGATTCGCGAAGTTGGCACGCTGGCTCTTGTCGTTCGCAAGGAAGGTATCCTGGGCTTGGAGAACCACGGCACCGAAAACGAGTTTCTGAAAAAGGCCATCAATCTGTGCGTGGATGGCCACCCACCGGAGTTGGTTGAAGAAGCTCTGGCTCAGGAAACCCAGCAAACGGCCGAGCGCTACGAAGTCTCCGAAAGGGTATTTCGTGGTATCGGTGAATCCGCTCCGGCGATCGGTATGCTGGGCACACTGGTTGGCCTAGTGCAGATGCTCAACACCCTCGACGATCCGTCCTCCATTGGGCCGGCCATGGCGATCGCCCTGCTGACCACGCTCTATGGCGCCTTCATCGCCCAGTTGATCGCCCTGCCCCTGGCCGACAAGCTGCAGCTCAAGGCCGAAGATGAGGCACGTAACCAGTTACTGATTACCACGTCAATGCGCACCATCATGCGCGGGGAGAATCCCCGGGTGATGACCGAACTGCTGTCGTCCTTTGTAACGCCGGAGCAGCGCAATGGTCTTGCGCCGGAGCGGGAGGCGTAGGTTTTGGTGGTTCGCCAGCCCGTCAAAAAGAAGAAGCATGGCCGTGGCTCCCCGGCCTGGATTGTCACCTTCGCCGATCTGGCCACCCTGCTGCTGACCTTTTTTATCCTGTTGCTGTCGTTCGCGGAAATGGATGTTGAAAAGTACCGTGCCATGGCTAATTCCATGGCGGGGGCCTTCGGCAGCAACCAGGTGCTCGGCGATGCTGTGGGGGGCTCGCCGCTGACCCTGATTGAGTCGGATACGGTTTCCCTGCCGGAGCCAATGGAGACAGCGACCGACGAGCCCGAATTTATTGATGAACGCGCGGAAGCGGATGCCCCGACCAAAATTCCGGCGGGTGTGATCGATCTGGCCAGTCGAATGATCGAAGAGCTTGAACCGGAAGTGGCTTCGGAGGCATTGAGCGTCAACTACGATGAAAGCCGGGTGGTGATCCGGTTTTCGGAGGAAGCCGCGTTCCGCTCCGGAGAAGCGGCGATCAAGCCAGGAATGATGCCGATCATCGAGCGGGTGGTAGAGGTGCTGTCCGGTTGCACCGGTGATGTTCTGGTGGCGGGTTACACGGACGACCGCCCGATAGCCAGTGGCCGCTATCGCTCCAACTGGGACCTGTCTGCCGCGCGTGCCGTGTCGGTGGTTCACGAGCTGGTGCTGAATCGTCAGGTGCCGGCGGAGCGGGTTGTCGCGGCGGGCCGGGCGGAAACCAACCCGCTGGCGCCCAACGACAGCCCGGAGAACCGGGCCAAGAACCGGAGGGTGGAGATCGCCATTCGCAACCCGCAATGCGACGACAGCGTGGAGACGGACCAGTTACCGGTGGAAATTAACCCGTGAAGTTCGCATATGCCTGCCGGGAAGCTCCTCATAGTCAATTTATATAACCCCGACGCTTTTAGATCTTTATACTGTGCAGCCCAACGCAAACACATTTGTCGTAACTATTTGCTGTAAAAAGCTGTAACGAAAAGGCCAGAGAGAGACTATGAGCGGACCTGACAAACCGAAAGTGATTGGTGAGGAATGGAGTGATGAGCGGGTAAAGAGCTTCCTGGCCATTACGCCCTACGACCGCAACATCAATCCGGACTTCAACGCCCTGATCAAGGCCTACCAGGCCATGATTGCCGAAGACTTTGACCGTTTCGTTGGTTTCTTTGTGGAAGCGGGGCGGGATCTCAACGCAGTCGATGAAAACGGTGAGACCATCCTGGACCTGGTGTCGCGGCACCGTCGTAGCACCGCGTATGCAGAGACACTTCGGAAAGCCGGCGCAAAAACAACGGCAGAGGCCGGGAACTGAATCTGACCGTTCTCCTTCTTTACCGGTTACTGCTCAACAACGCCTGAAGCAGACACTTCTACCGGAATGTGCGGGCCGCTGAAAGCCCGATGAAGAAAGGGCCGGAAGCTGGCCATTGAAGGCCCCTGCTGATCCGAGTGGGGGTGTGCACCCCACCGGAATCCACGTATGCCCTTCTGATCACTGCTGCCAACAAACGGCGCCAGCATTGTGGGGTCGGCGCTAATCACATGAACAATGACGTCGCGGCTGGCGTCGTCGCCGGTGATCAAAGGGGCCGCCTGATGGTCGCCTGTCAGCACCAGCAGGGTCTTGTTATCCACATGGCGTTTGGCGTATTCGGTGGCCACGTTCAGTGCATAATCCAGCGAGCGGGCATAGTGATCGCGCACGCGCTCGGGGTCCCGCCACAGGCTCGCAGGTGCTTCGCCGGCGTCTTTCCAGCGGTTAAACGCTTCTCCATTGCCAATGCTGTCCCAATCGTCCAGAACCGGGAGTATGGGGACCCATGGCGCGTGGCTGCTGATCAGCGCCACCTCAGCGAACACAGGGGTATGATCAGCGCGCTCCCGAATCTGGCGTTGGAACCATGACCAGGTGTACTGATCTGGCATGGTGACCCAGTTCAGGGCGGGTCCACGATAGCCCATGGTGGTGGAGTGATAGATGCGGTTGTAGCCGAACGCAAGACCCTCCGGCCACTCCCGGGTAATGGCGGGCATAACGGCCACGGTATCATGGCCAGTCGCGCCCATATCATTAATCAGTGTGGGATAGTCGCTGGCCAGGAAAGTGTCGTAATCGAGTTGGGTGTCGATCCATTGGCCGCTGAGCAGCGTGGTATGCGCTAGCCAGGATTGGCCACCCTGAACGGGGGATTGCAGGCGGCCCGTGACCATATGCAGGCCGGCGTTCGCCAGCACCTGCTCCATTTGCTGGAGGCGAGGCTGGATCAGGGGCCCGTAACGCGGGTCGGTGACGGAAGATATGCCGTAGGACTCAATGAACCCCAGGATCACATCGGTTTGAGCAAGCGCCTGCAGTGGCCTGGATTGGCTGGCGCCCGGGTTATCCATCAAATGCTGCTGGAAAGAGGCCGTTGACTGATAGGTATCAGCGGCCAGTTCAACCTGCTGGGTGGCTGCCCGGGCTGCCGTCAGGCCCACGAATGGTTGCGGCAGGAACGCTACCCCCATGGCGACGATGCCCAGAGCCGCAACGGCGGTTGCCGGAGCGCGGGAACGGTTTGCATCAGTCTGCCGGAGCAACCGGCTTACGCAGATGCCCAACCCCACGAAGACAGCCAGGGCCATGACGATCAGCGTCAGCGACAGTGTCATTCCCAGGTTGCTCTGCAACAGGTTAAACACCGAACCGGCAAGGCCCAACTCGAGATAGAGATTGAAAGGTCGCCCGATGCTGTGGCGAACCAGAACATCACTCAGTGCAAAGAAAGCGAGCAGGCCAAAGAGAGCGCCAACAGTTGCCGCTCCGACACGCTTCCCCGTGCTTTCAGGTAGAAGAGCGAACAGTCCACTTATCAACAGGGCTTCCGCTGCCAACCAGGGCATTTGGGGATAGTGAGGCAGCAGCAACGCCACGAACAAAACGTTCAGCAGGATGGTGGTGAGTAACAGTCGCTTCAATGGCGGATCTCTCCACTAAACCTCATTGAGATAGTCGTCCTTGAGTTTGACGTAATTGGCCGCGGTGTACTTGAAGAAAGTCTTTTCCTGATCCGACAACGCCCGGGCCTGTTTGCAGGGTGACCCAACGTACAGGTAACCGGACTCCAGGGTTTTGCCCGGCGGCACCAGGCAGCCAGCAGCGACAATCACTTCGTCCTCCACCACGGCGCCGTCCATGATGATGCAACCCATACCTACCAGCACCCGGTTACCAATGGTGCAGCCGTGTAGCAGCGCCTTGTGGCCAACGGTCACGTCATCCCCGATCAGAAGCGGATAGCCACCGGGGTTATAATCACTGGCATGAGTGATGTGCAGCACCGACCCATCCTGGATGCTGCAGCGATTGCCAATGCGGATTTTGTGCATGTCACCGCGCACCGCCGTCATTGGCCAGATGGAGACGTCATCCCCTGTCTGGACATCCCCGATGACTACTGCGCTTGGGTCAATCCAGGCGCGTTCTCCAAATTGTGGCGTGTTACCCTTGTGTGTTCGTACATTCGACATTACATATACCTATATAGCGTTTACCCGAAGGCTCGGGGCACCTGTGGGGAAGCTTTTCCAAAACACGCTCCTTCGGCACATCCATGTGACGCTTGGACTCCGCCATCCATGG
>CAJXOQ010000147.1 GCA_913057975.1 uncultured Marinobacter sp. | reverse complement strand
GCCCCCGAGTTCAGGGGCGCATTGTTCTCCAGGTTACCGCCTTGTCCGGTCAGGTCTACAATTTCCGCCGTTCCATCAGCCGCCACGAGGGTTCTTTCCCATGGTTGGTTATCGAGGTCTGATACGGGTGTTGCTAGTGCCACCACAGGAAGTGCGCATATGAAGGTTGTTGCGAGGACGATATCTGTTTTTGTAGTTTGCCTAAACATACATGCTGCTCCAAGTTGTTTTGACCAACCAATCACCAGTCGGCCAGCATCGTTTGGTACGCAAATACTGAGCCTGTATAAAATAAGCACTTTTAATCAGCAAGATATGTCGATGTCCACGTCAGTTAATGCTAAATATGTATATTTTATCGACGCTTAGGTGGGCGGAAGCGCAACGAATCCATGCGGCTTAACGGCAAGGAGCCTGGTTTATAGTGCTGCAGTCTTTGCTAGTATGGCTTCCTGTCCCATCCTGAAAACGATTAAGCCCCACACAATGAACGTTCCCTTCAAGCTCCGGCCTTACCAGCAGGAAGCAGTCGATGCCACGCTGAATCATTTCCGCAGATCCGATGAGTCTGCCGTCATCGTGCTGCCAACCGGCGCCGGCAAAAGCCTGGTCATTGCTGAGCTGGCCCGTCTAGCCAAGCGTAAAATTCTGGTGCTGACCCACGTCAAGGAGCTTGTGGAGCAGAATCACGCCAAATACCAGAGTTATGGGTTGGCAGGCGGCATCTTCTCCGCTGGGCTGAAGCGTAAGGAAAGCCACCATCAGGTGACGTTTGCCAGTGTGCAGTCGGTATCGGCGAATCTGGATCAGTTCCGGGATGAATACTCGTTGGTCATCATCGATGAGTGCCATCGGGTCAGTGGTGATGAAACCAGTCAGTATCAACGGATCATCGAGTTGCTACGGCAACAGAATGACGCCCTCAAAGTGCTCGGGCTGACCGCTACGCCCTACCGTCTGGCCATGGGCTGGATCTATCGCTATCACTACCGGGGCTTTGTTCGCGGCTCTGGAGAGGATCAGGACAAGCCCTTTCAGCACTGTATTTACGAATTGCCGTTGAGCTATATGATCAATCGGGGGTATCTCACCCGGCCCGAGTTGGTGAATGCGGCAGTGGCACAATACGATTTCTCCGTGCTGGCTCAGGACCGCTTTGGCGAATACGCCGAGAAGGACGTCAACCAGCTGTTGAGCAAACATAAGCGTGTGACCCGCGCGATCATTGAGCAGGTGATGGAACTGGCCGCTGAGCGCCAGGGGGTGATGATCTTTGCTGCCACGGTGGACCATGCGAGGGAGATCACCGGCTATCTTCCTGAACATGAGACCGCTTTGGTGACTGGCGGGACCGATATGAATGAGCGGGCGTTGCTGATTCAGTGTTTCAAGCAGCGGCAGTTGAAGTATCTGGTGAATGTGTCTGTGCTCACCACGGGCTTTGATGCACCCCATGTGGACGTTATTGCGATTCTTCGTCCTACCCAGTCGGTCAGCCTGTATCAGCAGATCGTGGGCCGCGGCCTTCGCCTGGATGAGGGCAAGCCGGATTGCCTGGTGATTGATTACGCGGGCAACCACGTGAATCTGCATCACCCGGAGGTGGGCGAGCCGAAACCGAACCCGGACAGTGAGCCGGTGCAGGTATTTTGCCCAGGCTGTGGCTTTGCCAATATCTTCTGGGGCAAAACAGACAGTGAAGGCCGTGTGATCGAGCACTACGGGCGCCGTTGTCAGGGGCTTCTGGAGACTGCGGACGGGGAGGAACCTGCCGCGCAGAACGGGCGCCCTCAACAGTGCGATTACCGCTTTCGCTTCAAGGAGTGCCCCCACTGCGGTGGCGAGAATGATATTGCCGCCCGCAACTGTCACCAATGCCAGAAAGCCATCATCGACCCGGATGATCAACTGAGAGACGCGCTGAAACTCAAGGATGCCATGGTGATCCGTTGCGCTGGGATCACGTTGAGCGTTAGCGAAAGCAAATTGAGGATCACCTATCACGGTGAAGATGGAGAAGAGCTTGGCGAGTCGTTTGATTTCAGCAAGCCAGCGCAGTGCACCGTCTTTA
This sequence comes from uncultured Marinobacter sp., assembly GCA_913057975.1. Lineage (GTDB taxonomy): Bacteria > Pseudomonadota > Gammaproteobacteria > Pseudomonadales > Oleiphilaceae > Marinobacter. The sequence goes on along the minus strand of CAJXOQ010000147.1, from coordinate 8,128 downwards.
ACAAACTGTTCGGGCGGCGTTTCGCGAATGGCCGAGCGCCGAAAACATTCAACAAGGCGAATGAGGTGCTTGAGAGTCAGGCCTTGTTGCCAGCGCCGGATTTTGTCATCGCCCGCAAGCAGAAGCACTATTGGCAAGTGCAGGAACGCGTTTTCGATTATCAGGGTAGTTATCGGAAGGCGAATGAGACCTGAGGACAGGTTCTTCTTTCCCTGTTCGTGATCCATGATCTCTACATGAATCTGCTGAACTCCCGCGCCGGTTACAGCGAGCGTTAGATGCCCCGAGCAGGATCTGACGAGTCCCTTCATGCCAGATCTTGACCATTGCGCCTATGAAGCGGAAGCCCCTTTTCCCTTATATGAGTTGTCAAAGCTGATTGCCGGTGCGGACTTCGAGCAACTCAAATGTCAGTTTTCCTGTGGCGCTGTATTTCCGAAAGGCGCCGTTCTGCTTCATGATGGTCATGCATCTCAGGCGTCCTTTATCTTGAGCCATAGATAAGCAAACCGAATCCTGGTCGGTGACGCCGTAATAGCCCGTACCGGACCAGTTGCCGCCGACCAGCTCGCCCGAGATCACGTTATCCGTGCCGTAAAAGAAGTTGAAAATCTTTTCGCCGGCTTTGGCCCTCACTGTGTTGCCCACCACCAGCGCTTCGATTTCCTCCGAACTCAGTTGAACTGCTCCACTCTCGATGGCTGTCCGTTGCTCTGAGTCTGCCAGTGCGTGACCGGTCAATAGAAGATCAGTCAGCATCGCGGCGCACAGCAGGGCTGCCTTCGTCTTTAGGTTTGTCATGGTTGGTTTCCTTCTTTAATTGTTTGGGGAGCGCCATCCCGCTCTGTCTGGTAATTGCCACGTCGTTTGGATGGAACGGGCTACAGCCTGCATTATTCCTGGGAGAAGAAGGTGGCGCTTGAGGAATATCTGAGGAATATCTGAATAAGTCTGCGGATTATTTGCGTTTCCAATAGCTTGAGAGAGGTCGAGGTTTTACTAGGGGCAAAGTTGCCATGGGTGTAAATTTGAGTATGGATCTCTCAACAGGACGGTCGTAGTGTCATTAAACAGGGGATAGGCGCATGGCAGGGCAGGAGAGGCAGGATTCGCCTGATACAGTCTACAGGTTTGGCGATTATCTACTGGATCGCAATCGTGATGGCCTCTCGCGCAAGGGCGAGAAGTTGCACGTTGAACCTCAGGTCTTGTTGTTGCTTTGCTACCTTGTGGAGCATCGTCACCGGGTTGTCTCCAAGGGCGAGCTGATCGAAACGATCTGGCAGGGCCGGGTCATTTCCGACGCGGCACTCAACACGTGTATTCGTTCTGTACGGCGTGCCCTGGGTGATACCAGCGGCAGTCAGTATTACATCAAAACCTATCCTAAACGTGGATTCCGTTTTGTTGGCCCGGTTAACGAGAGTGGCCAGCGTGAGGCGGCCAAAAATGGGCCAGCCAGTGGGCGTGCAGGCACATCTCGAGCAGACGGAATACAGAATCGTCGGGCAATCGGTGCTGCCGTTTTATTGCTGCTGTTTTTGACTGGCGGATTCGCTTGGTGGGCCTGGACTGAACCTAATGATGACGCCACACTGGCACTGTCAGGAAAACCATCCATCGCCGTGCTTAAATTTGTCAATCTGAGCGACGATCCTGACCAGGTTTATTTTGTTGATGGTCTGGTTGAGGATCTGATCACAAGCATCTCCCTAAATCGGGAACTCTTTGTGATCTCACCGAACTCCACCTTTCGCTATGCTGCGGGAGACGTGGATGTGGATAAGATCGGGCGTGAGCTGGGGGTGGCCTATATTGTGCGGGGCAGTGTTCGACGGACGGACAATCGCGTGCGGATCAATGCCGAACTTATTGATGCTCGAACCGGTGCAACTGTCTGGTCGGAACGGTTTGATCGAGAGCTGGTCAATATCTTTGCCCTCCAAGATGAAATTAGTCGCGCCGTTGCCGGGCGTCTGGCCCCCGAAATTGTCACGGCGAAGGCCGAAGAAAGCAGGCGTATACCCACCAGTAGCCTGCGCGCCTGGGACCTCTATCTTCAAGCAAAGGCTTTGCAGGCAATTGTTATTGAAGAAAACCAAGAAGAGGCTATTCGTCTGGCTGGCCTTGCGATCCGGCGGGACCCAGAATTCGCGGCACCCCGAGCATTGATTGCAAAGGCTAGGGGCATTCAGTTTTTCCATGGGTGGACTACGAACCCTGAGCTGACGTTGGCGAAAGCGATCGAAAACGGTCGTGCGGCTATTCGCCTGGATGGTAAGGCCCCGGCTGGCTTTGCGGCGTTGGGTTACGTTTTCAGGCTCACTGGCGATGAAACCCGCGCGCTCGGCCACTTGGGAAGGGCAAAGCAGCTTAATCCCAACGATGCCGGCATACGGCTTGAACTGGCCCATACTCTAGACTGGTTTCGTTATCATAAGCGGGCACTTACCGAGATCGAGGAGGCCATCCGCCTAAGCCCCCTTGATCCACGGCTGGAAATGATGTTCTTCTATCACGCTCACATCCTATTTCATCTCGGCGATTATGCAGGCTCTCTGGCTGCGGCTGACAGGATGGCCGGGACACTTACCAACGATACCTGGCGTAAGTTCTATCATTTGATTCGCGCCGCGAATTTTGCGTTTATGGGGCGCAAAAATGAGGCGATGGTGGAGGTGCAAAGTGCACGGATAATTGCTCCCCAGCTGTCGATCGCTTCAATGAGAAAAAGGTTTGAAGGTGGGCACAATCACCCGGAAAATCGCAGGGTTTGGCTGGAAGCACTGCGCAAAGCGGGGATGCCGGTGAACTAAGCCTGCAGTCAGCGCCGCTGCCGGCTATAATGGCCTACCATTTGTCTTTGCAGAGAACCCTATGCCAATCGAAAAGAATCAGGTCGTCCTGTTTCACTACAGTGTCCGTGATGAAGAGGGCAACGAAGTTGAAAATTCCCGTGGCGGTCAGCCGAACGCGTATCTGCATGGCCATGGCGGCGTTATCCAGGGTCTGGAAGAAGCTCTGGAAGGTCGCGAGGCCGGCGATACGTTCAGCGTTACCGTCACTCCGGAAAAAGCCTACGGCCCGCGCAAGGCCGATGCCGTGCAGCGCGTGCCGGTCAAGCATTTGATGGGTGCCAAACGCTGGAAGCGGGGCATGATCGCCCAAGTGCAAACCGAGCAGGGCCCGCGCCATGTGGTCGTTGCCAAGGTCGGCCTCAAGTTTGCCGATGTCGACACCAACCATCCGATGGCCGGTAAAACCCTGACTTTCGATATCGAAGTGATCGAAGTACGCGCCGCCGATGCGGAAGAGATAGCGCACGGCCATGCGCATGGGCCGGGTGGGCATCACTGAAGGATTGGAGGCCTTGTTCCGACTTCGGTTCGAGGGGGGGCGATTAGGCACCGGGGCCGGCTCGACTTGATCTCGGCACGACAGCTGTGGCTGCGTGTCTTAAAAGTTCAGCACGTCGCTTTTACTACCGCCCCGAAGCCCAACTGCCCCGGGCCAGGTCCATGGCCCGGTTGACTTCATCGGCAGGGATGTCGCCCGGCTCGCCTTTTTCTATTGGGTCATAGTGGAACACGTACAGTCGGGAGACGAACTCGGCTACCGGTAAGGAGGCTTCGCCGAAGAGTTCACCGCGGCCATGGGTGGAAGTGATGACGCCCTGGCCCCAGTTCTGGCCGCTGTCGTTGTTGGGGTTGAAAAAGTAGACGCGCATGGTCTTGTCGGGGTCCATGGCGAGCCGTTGGATGGTGATGGCGTGCCAGCCGAGAAAGCGCGTGGCGCTGTCGGTCACCGCGATACCCGCAGGCTGTGGATTGATCACGGGAATGTTGCCGTTATAGAACGGGTGATAGGCGGCATAGAAATCCCGGACAAACCCTTCGAAGTCTTTCAGGCCGCCGGTAAAAACGTCTACGGCAATGCGAAATCCGTGGCCGACGTGGTCGCCGTGAAATTCGGCGTTGACCCATTTATGGGGATCCTCTCCGCGGCCAATACTGCGCCGCCCCATTTCAAAATATATACGGTCCAGATGCGGCACGGTCAGCAGGGATACGGCATCGACATCCACTGGCGGTTCGGTGGCCAGTCCGGTGCCAAGCTCTTTCGAAGAAATGCTGTTGCCTTCGAAGCGCATAACGATTTCATCGTCCCGCGCTGCCCAGGCAAGGATGCGCAGCAGTTCTGCCGGCATGTTGTAAGCCCACATGGACAGGGCGCGGGTGGATTGGCAGGTCGGGTAATTGCCCTGACCCACGCCCAGCGGCCGCCCCAGCACGTTCAGTACGTCGGCCAGCAAAAAGCATTCGGGGGAACGGCTGCTGCCGAAGACCGTCGCGATCTTCTCGGCCGCGGCATCGCAGAGCGTCATGCGTATCTGGCGCCACAGGGATGGTGCTACCGGGGGAGAGTAAAGAATGCCCCGCTCCAACATCATGGCCAGGCCGTAAGTGCATTGACTGGTTTCCGGAAACACGGCGTCGTCGATGAGGCGGTGAATAAGCGCAGGGTAGCAGTGGAATGCATCGGCACCGGTGTAACTCAGCCCGAGGGCTGTGGGGATAAGGGCATTCCAGCGCCCGCGCAGGTAGCGTATGAACACCGGCATGTAGGCCGACACCAGGCCGGTGTTGTGCATGGCCTGGGCAAAGGCGATGGCTTCCTGCATCAGGGCGGCGTCGTCCATGTCCGCCAGTCGTTCGGAATAGACCTCAAAGCCGGGGTCTTCACGGCAACCTTCAGTGGGGCTGAATACGGCGTTGATCAGCTGCTGGGCGTCATCGCCGACTTCGCCGCCCAGGGCGTCCGGCCTTTCCAGGCAAACCGCTATTTGGGTCACCATGTGTTTGACGCCCTCAACCTGCACCGGGCGCTGCTCCAGAATACGCCAGACTTCGGCCACCAGGTGCTCCAGAAGGTTTTCGTATCCCAGGTGGTGGAGCAGGTAGTGATACAGGTTCTGAACGGCGTGGCCGAGTTGGTCGGGCCGCAGCCTGTCGCTCTCCTGCAGGTCATCACTGACCACCAGATCAAGGTTCATCGCCATTACTTGGGCGAGGAAATGATGAGCGTGTTCGGCAGAGATAGAGGCGTGGATGTAGTCGCCTCTGGTGACCGACAACAGGCGAATCTGGCTCAGGCATTCGACCAGGGTGGCCGTGGGTTCGCCGTGTCGAACCGTGCGCGCGGCTAGGGAAGGTACCAGTGTCTGGGGGTAGTCCCAATCACTGCCACCAAAGAACCCGGCGGATTCAATGGCCGGAACGCGCTCGTAGATTGCGTCCAGCCCTTCGGGGCTGAGCACCAGAGGCCTCGCCGCATCAATTACTTCGAATACGGGCGAAACGCCCTCAATCGCGTTGATTGCAGCAAGGCGGCTAACGGCGTCGTCAAATGCTTTTACAAGTTCCGTTGGCGCGCGGCTGTTCTGGTTTTCGGTTGCTTTTTTTTGTCTGGTCATACAACCATCCTTGAGCCAACCTCGGACTGTGTCAACCTGGACCGTCGATAACATCCTTGCCCACCGGTTGGCTGAAGCCAAGAACCTGTTGCTCCACCATTTCGGATACGATCGATGGCTGATGATTGGTAATCAGGCTGACGTTAGCCTACATATCATTATGAGCAAGAGATCCGATAAAGTGACGCCCACGCCCACAAAGATAGAAGAGCAGACCCCTGATGGCAGAATCCTTCGGTACTGAGCTGGTTGAACAGCTCCAGCGAAATATTGGCGATGCCTTCCTGGCCGTGTCAGGTGAGGATTTGGACTGGGGCGCGCTTATCGTACAGATGCTTGGCCAGCTGTTGGTCTCTTTAATCTATCTTGGGGTGTTTTTCGGGATCTATCTGGTGGTGACAGGTGCTATCCGGCTGCTATTGGGTAAGCGGCGGGCCAAAACACCTCTGTTCATCCAGGTGCGAAGCACTCTACGCTATCTGGCCGGGTTAGGGGCGCTGGTCTTCATTCTTGCACAGTTTGGAACATCCCCTGAGGTTCTCAAGGCGATGGCGAGGGCGGGCTTTATGGCCCTCGGTTTCTATGTGGCCTGGCTGGTTCTGGCGCGCCTGATCAAGGACAACATGGTGCGCTACAAAATGGATCCTTCGATCCGTCAGCTGGTCGAAAACATGTTTTCGGTGGTCGTCTCTGCGCTGGCTGTGGTGACGGTGCTCGCCCAGTTCGGTTTCGATGTGGTGTCGATTGTTGCCGGGTTGGGGATCGTGGGTATCGCAGTAGGCTTTGCCGCCCAATCGACGCTCTCCAACTTCATTGCCGGTATCACCCTGCTGATTGAGAGGCCGTTCCGTATTGGTGATTGGGTGACCATTAACGGACAAGACGGCAAAGTGGTCAAGATTGCCTTGCGTACCACCTGGCTGCGCACCCGCGATAATATCTTCGCGATGATTCCGAACGACAGTGTGGCGTCATCCGACATCATCAATTACAGCGCAGAAGGGGTCACGCGCCTGAATATCCCGGTTGGCATCGCTTACAAGGAATCCGCGAAGGCTGCGAGGGATGTGCTGATGCCAGTTCTGCTGACGCATCCTGAAGTTTTGCAGGGTGCTGGTATGGAACCCCGTGTTTTGCTCAAAAGCCTGGGCGATTCTTCGGTGAACCTTGAAGCCAAGGTGTGGATTACCCCCGATAATCTGGATGTGCAGCCCAGAATCATGGCTGATGTTCTGGAGCAGATGAAAGAAGCGCTGGATACCGCCGGCATTGAAATTCCTTTCCCTCATTTGCAACTGTTTATTGATGATGCAAAAGGGCTCAAGCCGGTTCTGGAGCCCCTCTACAGCAAGCGGGAAGCTAACGGATAACCCCTTGATCCCTCCTCTCTCTCACGCCAGGTGACGTGAGCCATGTTATGACATTGGTGACACTCTCGTGACCATTCCGTGATGATCTGGTCTGCCCATGCAGCGCACTATTTGTTCAGGCGGGAAACGCATGCTGAATGGTTACCTGCCGTTTCGAACTCATAGATGAAAAGGAAACAGATATGAACACGATGCTAAACGGTGCCCGCATTGCAGCTCTCGCCGCCGCCTTCGCGACTTCAGGAATGGCGTATGCCGCCGAACCACCTGCTGGCTCCAGCGGTGCAGCGGTTTCCGGCAGCGATAAAGTGCATTGCTACGGGGTGAACTCATGCAAGGGAACGGCCGACTGCAAAACCACCGAAAACGCCTGTAAAGGACAGAACGCGTGCAAGGCCCAAGGTTTCAAGGGGATGTCGGCAAGCGACTGTCTGTCGAAGGGTGGTGTGATTGGCGATCTGGGCTGAATAGGCCAGGTCAAATGTGTTTGTCCGGAGGCGTGTTTCGGCGCGCCCCGGGTTTTCAACGGGAGATTTAACGGATGATGGATCACTCTGCCAGGGCCAAACCGAATGGGCTGAAGAACAGTCTCCGTGAGCCGTTCCAGGGCTTTGGGCTGGGTTTGCGCCCGCCTCATTACAACAGCTTTCTTGCCCAGCCGCAGGCGGTGGATTGGCTCGAGGTCATCTCCGAAAATTACATGGTCCAGGGCGGAAAACCGCTTGCGATGCTCGACAGGATTCGTGCCGACTACCCAATCGCGATGCATGGCGTGTCGATGTCGATTGGTTCCGTATCTCCCTTAGACCACGATTATCTGCAGCGTCTGAAAGTGCTTGCGGACCGTGTCCAACCGATGTGGATTTCCGATCATTTATGCTGGACTGGCGTGCACGGCACGAACCTGCACGATCTTTTTCCCTTACCTTATACCGAAGAAGCCCTGCGACACGTTGCCGCGCGCGTTCGCGAGGTGCAGGAAACGCTTGGGCGCCGTCTGGTGCTCGAAAACGTTTCAAGCTATATCGATTACGCCAGTTCAGAGATGAGCGAATGGACATTTCTGACGGCCCTTGCGGAGGAAGCCGACTGCCTGCTGCTACTCGATGTAAACAACATCTACGTAAGCGGCATGAACCACGGCTTTGATCCGCGTGACTTCATCGACGGTGTGCCAGCGCACCGCATCCAGCAGATTCATGTAGCCGGGCACTCAAACCTGGGTGACGTCATCATCGACACCCACGATGCGCCGGTACCCGACGAAGTGTTTGATCTCTACGCC
>CAJXOQ010000146.1 GCA_913057975.1 uncultured Marinobacter sp. | reverse complement strand
ATCTACACCTCTCTATTCGTCGGCAGCGTCAGATGTGTATAAGAGACAGGTTTCCGGCTTTACGACGAAACCGATTTCATCAACCGGCCCGAGTACACCGACCCGGAGATCCTGCGCACCAACCTGGCCTCGGTTATTCTGCAGATGACCACCTCGGGGCTTGGGGATATCCGCCATTTCCCTTTCCTGGAGCCACCGGACCGTCGCCTGATCAACGATGGCTACAAATTGCTCGAAGAGCTTGGAGCCGTTGATGACAAGCGCCGTCTGACAAACCTTGGCCGCACCATGGCACGCCTGCCGCTGGACCCAAGGCTTGCGCGCATGCTGGTGACTTCGTCGGAACAGGGCAGTCTGGCAGAAACGTTGGTGATCATAGCCGGCCTGAGCGTCCAGGACCCTAGAGAGCGCCCCCAGGACAAACAGCAGGCTGCCGATCAGGCCCATGCGCCGTTCAACGATAAGGAATCGGATTTCCTGACCCTGCTGAATATCTGGAATTTCTACGAGGAACAGCGCCAGGAACTGTCCCAGAATCAGCTGAAGAAGGTCTGCCAGAAAAGTTTCCTGTCGTGGATGCGGATGCGGGAATGGCGCGACATTCACCGCCAGCTGACACTGATCTGCCGGGAACAGAAGCTAAAGCTGAATAGAGATGCGGCCAGTTACGAGTCTTTGCACAAGGCCATTCTCGCGGGCTTACTGGGCCAGGTGGCGGTGAAACTCGAAAAGAAGGAGTATCTGGCCACCCGCAACCGCAAGGTCATGATCTTTCCGGGCTCAAAAGTGTCGAAAACCGGCCCGAAATGGATTGTGGCGGCGGAAATCGTAGAAACCAGCCGGGTGTTCGGGCGAGTGGTGGCCAAGATTGAGCCGGAATGGATTGAACCCCTTGCCGGGCATGTGGTGAAGCATCACTTTTTCGAACCCCACTGGGAGCAGAAACGTGCCCAGGTTATGGGCTATGAAAAGGTCAGCCTCTACGGCCTGGACATCATTGCCAAACGCCGTATTCCCTACAGCAAGGTGGACCCGGCTGAGTGTCGCAACCTGTTCATCCGCCGTGCCCTGGTGGAAGGCGATTATCAGTCCAAAGCGCCCTTTATTGCCCGTAACCGCGAACTGTTGGACACCGTCGAAAACCTGGAGCGCAAGACGCGGCGGCGGGATCTGTTGGTGGAAGACGAAGTGCTGGTGGCGTTCTATGATCAGCGCTTGCCAGCGGATATCGTCAGCGGTCGGCATTTTGAAAGCTGGTGGAAACAGCTCAGTGCCGACCAACTCCGTGACATGGAATTGACGGAGGCAGATATCCTCCAGCGCCCGGTGGATGAGCAGGCGGGCTCATTGTATCCGGACTACCTGGAGTGGGAAGGGGTGAGATACCCCCTGAGTTATGAGTTCGAACCCACCAGCGAGCGCGACGGCGTTACGCTCCAGGCACCGGTGATGGCCCTGAAACAGCTTCCGGCGCGGCGGCTTGAATGGCTTGTGCCGGGGCTCTTGAGGGAGAAGTGCATCGCACTGGTCAAAGGCCTTCCGAAGGCGTTGAGGCGCAACTTTGTACCGGTACCGGATTTCGTGGACGCGGCCCTGGAAAACCTTCAGCCTTCAAACGAGCCATTGGCGCTGCAGCTGGGCGAACAGCTCCGGCGAATGACAGGTGTCAGGATTGACGTTGATGCCTGGCCACAGGAAGACTTGCCGAAGCACCTGAGAATGAATCTCCGGGTTGTTGACGACGCCGGTAAGCCCATTGCTGAGGGGCGGGAAACCGAAAAGCTGCAGAGTGAGCTGGAAGGGCGGGCAGAAGCCGCCTTGTCATCGGCAACCCGCAGAGAGCCCTCGACTGAGCCAGCGAGCACATCGACGTGCTGGGATTTTGGGCTGTTGCCTGAATCCGTCAGGACCGAAAAAGGCGGTATGGAAGTCACCGTATTTCCGGCACTGGAGGACATCGGGGATTCCGTGCGCCAAACACGGTTTCTGGATCGACTTACGGCAGAGGACGCAATCCGCAAGGCGGTGGCGCGACTGATTTTGATTCGGCTGGGCAACACGCTGGAGGACATCGAGCGGCGGCTGCCGAACTTCAAGTCATCGGCGCTGATGTTCGCGCCGGTCGGAAAAGCCCGGGTGTTGCTGGACGACCTGCTGCTGGCCACGGCGATGCAGCATTTTGTGCCCGACGACGTGCCCCGTGACGACAACGCGTTCGAGCGCGCATTTAACGCCGGCAGGGCGGAGTTCGTACCGGCGCTTGAACAGGCCGACGAGCGGCTGCACCAGGCCATGACGGGCTATCATGGCGTGATGAAACAGCTCAAGGGGAAAATCAACCTCGCGCTCGCAAACAGTATGGCAGACTTGAAGTTTCAGCTGCAAAATCTTGTATACCCAGGTTTTATTGTTGCTACGCCGCCGGAATGGCTTGCCCATTTTGGACGTTATTTTGAGGCAGCCAGTATCCGTTTTGAGAAAATGCCCAGGGAGCTTGGGCGAGAGCGGGAGTTCCTACACACCATGGAGCCGCTCTGGTCCCGCTATGCCAGCAAACGCGATGAGCAGCGGCGCCAGGGGGTAAGGGATCCACAACTGTCGCTGTATCGCTGGATGCTTGAGGAGTTTCGGGTATCGTTCTTCGCACAACAGCTGGGTACCGCTGTGCCGGTATCGGTCAAGCGCCTCGACAGGCAGTGGGAGCAGACGCGCGTGTAGGCCGGTCACGTTTGCGGGCAAAACGTTTAGACTGTGTTAGTATTTGGGCAATATTGGTGCAGTTCGATTGTTCGTTTTTACAACTATGACGTGGGGTTAGCGTGATTAGAGCCGTTATCAGCGGGACCGGGTTGTACACACCGCCAGCAACCATTACCAACGACGAGTTGGTGGAGGCGTTCAATGCCTTCGTCGAACTCCACAATGCACGCCACGCTGACGAAATTGCCAGTGGCGATCTTGAGCCCCTGCAGCCGTCTTCGTCCGCTTTTATTGAAAAAGCGTCCGGTATCAAGCGTCGCCATGTGATTGACAAGCAGGGCATCCTCGACCCTGAACGGATGTGCCCGGATATACCGGACCGACCCAACGAAGAACCGTCGGTGCAATGCGAGATGGCGCTGGCAGCCTGCGATGAGGCTCTCAAGCAGGCCGGGAAAACCGCGGCCGATGTCGATGCAGTCATTGTTGCCTGCTCCAACATGCAGCGCCCGTACCCGGCTATCTCTGTTGAGGTTCAGGACGCGTTGGGTATCGACGGTTTCGCTTACGACATGAACGTGGCCTGCAGTTCCGCGACCTTTGGGCTGCAGGCGGCGGCGAACGCTGTTGAGAACGGCACGGCCAGGGCGGTACTGGTGGTCAGCCCGGAAATCTGCTCCGGTCATCTGAATTTTCGCGACCGGGACAGCCACTTTATTTTTGGTGACGCCTGCACGGCTATCCTGGTGGAACGGAACGCCGACGTAGCGGAGGGGAAGGGCTTTGAAGTTCTCGGTACCAGCCTGAAAACCAAGTACTCCAACAACATTCGTAACAACTATGGCTTCCTGAACCGAGGCGATAAAGAGGGCATCAACAAGCCGGACAAGCTGTTCGTGCAGCAAGGGCGTAAAGTGTTCAAGGAAGTGTCGCCGTTGGTGGCGGAGACAATTCTCAAACAGCTGTCCAGCCTGTCGTTGTCGCCGGATGACCTCAAGCGGATGTGGCTGCACCAGGCCAACCTGAACATGAACCAACTGATTGCCCGCAAGGTGCTGGGGCGCGACGCGGACACGAAAGAGGCGCCGGTCATTCTGGATGAGTACGCCAACACCAGTTCCGCCGGCTCAGTCATTGCCTTCCACAAACATAAGGACGACTTCGACTCTGGCGAACTGGGTGTGATCTGTTCGTTTGGGGCAGGCTATTCCATCGGCAGCGTTGTGATTCGCCGCCGATAGAAACGGAGTTAACGATAGGCGGCTCTATCCGGCCGCCAGTGCCCTGAGTTTGTCAGGCAACGCCATTGATGTGCGTTTGGTGCGGTCAAACCAGACAATCTTCGCATAACCTTCCGCGTAAAGTGTGCCGGTCTCGATATCGGTCAGAGTATGATAGGTGTCGAGGCTGGTATTGCCCGCTTTGTCGGCGTATGTCCTGACCTCAACGGTTACCGGGTGGGCCAGTTCCTTCAGAAAGGTGGCGCTGGTTTTTATAATGACCGGACCGTCGGGGTCGTTTTCCGCGCCCAGCTCCAGGGATGCCAGCCAGGTGATGCGGGCTTCCTCGAAAAAGCGGAAATAAACCGTATTGTTGGCATGGCCGTATGCGTCCATATCTCCCCAGCGCAAAGGCATGGAGAGTGTGCTAACCAGATTCCCGGGTACTGACATCGGGGCTACTCCTGAAGCAAGGGGTTAATAATAATAAAAAGAACGCCGGTATTTTCGACGAACAGAGACAGTTTTCACAACCTCAGGTCTGACGATGAGAGACTTTTTTTTCCGGCACCCAGCAATCGGCGCCCTGATTTTTATCTGCCTGTGTTCAGGCAATGCGGTCGCACAGACCGTGCAGCCAGTCGATCCTGACATGGCAGAACGAAAGCTTGATGCCCCTCCGAGCGAGGTCGATCCCTATGAGGACTGGAACCGGGAGGTCTATGGCTTCAACGAAACCATTGATAACTGGTTCCTCCGCCCCGTTGCGAAAGGGTATCGTGCCATTATGCCGGGCGTTGCGGATCGCGCTGTCACTAATTTTTTCAATAACCTGAGTGAAATACGTAACCTCGCTAACAGTATCTTCCAATTGAAGGGGGAGTCTGCCGTCGTGGCGGTGGGGAGATTCAATTACAACACGATTTTTGGTCTGGGCGGGTTGATTGATGTGGCCACGATGATTGGTTTGCATGAGCGCCCGGAGGACTTTGGCCAGACCCTGGGTTACTGGGGCCTGGATTCTGGGCCTTACCTGATGTTGCCGTTTTTGGGGCCGTCGAATCCCCGGGACTTCGGCGGGTTTGTGTCCGACAACCTGTTGCTGCCCTCAGCTTGGGACCTGGCTGAAACGCCGGATGTCTATTACGCGAGGGGGCTCCAGATTGTCGACAAGCGTGCTGACCTGATTCCTGCGGAAGGGTTCATTTCCGGTGACGGCTACACGTTCGTGAGAAACGCGTACCTGCAACGGCGGGCTTACCTGATTAACGATGGCAGAACCGTAGACGATCCTTTTGCCAGTGATGACGATGAGGATTTGATGCTCGAGGATTTCTGACGCATCGAATCGGCTGGAACAACGGAGGTTTACCTGATGGTTGATGACCGTATCCGGAAATTCCGCAAGATGCTCGCGGAGGCGCCCAATTACGAAGTCTGGAAAGCAGCGGCGCTGGAGCTGGATTTCCTTGAGGGCAATGTCGAATGGAAAGAGGAGTTCGGCTCCGACCTCTACCATTACGAGCTCATCTACGACCGGCTCAGCAACCTTCGCACCTACCGCCAACAGAATGATTTCGAGCGACTGAAGCGGGCACTGAGAGAAGGGCTCCATCATGACCTGGGCAACATGGGCAATACCGCCCTGTATACCCGTTCCCGGGTCGGAACCAAACATCTGATCGAGGAATACATTAACCAGGCGTGCGAGTCGCTGGATTTTCTGTGCGACACCAAGGTGCCGGGATTCCCGGTGGCCGACAAGCTGCAGTTCTTCCGCGATACCCTGACCAGTTATGGCCGCCCGGCCTTGCTCCTCAGCGGCGGTGCCACGCTGGGCATGTTCCATTTTGGCGTTATAAAGGCACTTTGGGAAAAAGGACTGTTGCCGCAGGTGATTGCCGGCTCCAGCATCGGAGCCATTATCGCCGGAATACTGGGCGTCCACAGCGATGCGGAAATACCGGACATGCTGGTGCCTGAAAACCATGACATGAGAGCGTGGAAGTGGCGAGGGCTGTTCAGTGCCATCCGAGGTGATGGCCTGATGGATCAAGAGCAGTTAAAGGCGTGTCTGCGTGCCAATATCGGCGAATACACCTTCGAGGAAGCGTTCCAGAAGACCGGGCGGTCCATAAACGTGAGTGTGTCACCGGTCCAGACCCACCAGAAAGCCCGTTTGTTGTGTGGCTACACGTCACCCTATCTGTTGGTCTGGAGTGCTGTGCTGGCCAGCGCGGCGGTACCGGGTATCTTCCCGCCGGTACCGTTGATGAAGAAAGACATTCAGGGCAATGTGCTGCCCTACATGTCGCGGCTGAAGTTCGTGGACGGGTCGGTAGTCAGCGACTTGCCCATCGAACGGCTGATGCACCTTTACGACGTGAATTTCACCATTGTCAGCCAGACCAACCCCCATGTAGTGCCTTTTCTGAATCGGCGGGGCCGGGATGAAAAGCTCAATGCCGCCAATCTGCCGATGCACCTGTTGAAATCGGAAATCCAGTTCCATGGCCAGGGCCTGTTCGATTATCTGCGAAAACGCGTTCAGCCGGAAATGCTTCGGCAGGTAGCGGGCCAGATATACACTATTATGGGGCAGCGCTATTCCGGGGATGTCACCATTTCGCCGACGTATCGTCTTCGTGACTACCGTCGCATGTTATCCAACCCTGATCCGGCGTGGGTGCGGGAGATGATACTGCAGGGCGAGCGTGCGACCTGGCCGAAGATCTCAATGATTCGTTCCCACGCCAGAATCTCCAAAACCCTGGAGCGATGCATTCGCCGGTTGAAATCCGAACAGCGCCGCTCCACAGCCGAACTGAGACTGGTAAGCAATGCGGATTCCGGCACTTCATGAGATGACAGCCCCGGGAGCCGGGCGGTATGATACCGCGATAGCCGGGGAGCCCGATGGCGGCTCCCGCAAGCTCCGCCTGAGCACCTGACTGGACACGCATGTACTACGATTTCTTCGGTTTTCGGGAGCCCCCGTTTTCCATAGCCCCGGACCCCCGCTATCTGTATCTGAGCGAACGCCATAAAGAAGCGCTGGCGCATCTGATGTATGGCGTGCAGGGGCAGGGCGGTTTTATCGTGATCACCGGAGAAGTCGGCACTGGCAAGACCACGGTCAGCCGTTGCTTCATCGAGAATGTGCCGGATCATGTGGATATCGCACTGGTCCTGAATCCGAGGTTGTCTGCCCGCGAGCTGCTGTCCTCCATTTGCGATGAGCTGGAGATTGTCCATCCGGTGGGATCATCGATCAAGGAACTGGTGGGGCTGATCAACGATGACCTGCTCAAGGCCCACGCAGCGGGCCGACATAAGGTTCTGATGATTGATGAAGCCCAGAACCTGTCCGCTGAAGTGCTTGAACAGCTCCGACTGCTCACTAATCTTGAGACCGCCGAGAAGAAATTGCTGCAGATTGTGCTGTTGGGGCAACCCGAGCTGCAGGATATCCTGGCATTGCCGGAACTGCGACAATTGAATCAGCGGGTGACGGCGCGTTATCACCTCGACGCCCTCGGCCGCGCGGAGATAGAAGCCTACCTGCGTTACCGGCTCAGCGTGGCGGGCCTTCGCGGCGAAATTTTTACCGATCGCGCCATTCGGGCTCTGTACCGTGCCAGCCATGGTGTGCCGAGACTGATTAACCTGATCAGTGACCGTGCGTTGCTGGGCGCCTATGCCGAAGGTGAGCACCAGATCACGGCCCCCCATATCCGTAATGCCGCCCGGGAAGTGAGTGGCCAGAGCTTGTCCGGGCGCACTGGGCGATCAAGCCAATCCCATGCCCTGGCAGTGGCTGCGGGCCTGCTGATGGCCGTCATCATGACCACCTGGCTTTTTATAGGCCCTCCAGGGGCCGGCGGGGCCGCGCCCGATACCGTCGTCGAAGATCAGAGCGCGCCGCTGGCGGGTAGTGTCGAGCGGGTAGAGCCGGATGAGCCCGTTGCAGGGCTATCAGAATTGGTTCGCGAAGCCGGGCCGGAAGTCAGTGAATCAACCGAAGAGGAAGCGCTGCCCGGGTTTGAGTTCCCGGAACAGGCAATGTCATTACCCGTGGCTTTCCGCGAGCTGTTCGAGTTATGGCGGCTGGATTACCGCGCCTCGGAAAGCCCGGTGGCGTGTGAGTTCGCAGAGGGGCAGGGCCTGCGCTGCCTACAGAATAAGGGAGCACGGCGAAGCCTGGAATTTCTGGACCGACCAGCAATACTTCAGCTTCGAAACGGAAAGGGAGACAGTCACTACGCAGTTTTGAGTGGCCTCCAGGACAATCGTGCCACCATCGAATTGCCGAGTGGCCGCCAGGTGGTTACCTTTTCCAGCCTGGAGCCCTATTGGTTTGGCGAATTTACGGTGCTCTGGGAAGCACCCGCTCATGCGTTGGGAGATGCTTCCGGCAGCGAACAGGGTAATGCCAGAGTGTCCGAACAGATATGGATGGGGTCCAGGATGATGGAGCTCGCCAACCGATACGCCGAAAGCCGGCAGGAAGAGAACCGCGTTAACCGTATGGCAATTGAAGAGCAGGTCCGTTGGTACCAGCGGCAAAGAGGTCTGACGGTGGACGGTATTGCCGGCGCCATGACCATTATCCAGATGAATAACGACCTGGATTCCGCGGTGCCCCGGCTGACGTCGGCAAAGATGGTGAACTGACATGTCCTATATTCTTGATGCGCTCAGAAAATCGGAAACTGAAAGGCGACAGGGGCGCATCCCCGACCTGGGACAGCAGGTACAACTCATCCACAAGCCCAGGAAAAAGTCGATTCCGGTTCTGGTCTGGGTGGCGCTTGGCCTGGTGCTCAACGCGGCCGTATTGGCCTGGATTTTCTGGCCCCAGGGCCGTCCGGCCTCGCCGACGGATCAGACAATCCCGTCGGCTGGTATTGCTGCGCCTGAACCGACCGTTGAACCGGTCATTGTTAACGGTGAACCGGAACCTTTGCGCCAGGCATCAGCGCCCGAACGTGTCCAATCACCTCCGACCAGTGACACTCTTGAGGATGCTATCGAGATTCCAACACCGGGAGCGAACACCGAGTCTCCAATGGATGCGGTCGTGGAAACCGATGACGCGGATGGGCCGGAGCGACCAACGGTTATTGTGCCGAGGCCGCGTGCGCCAAGTGCCATCAACCCCAGCGAGCCGGAAGGCGCTACCGCGCGAACGGCGCCGCACCTTGTAGAACTTCCACTTTCCTTCCAGAAGAGGGTGCCTGACCTGATTTTTAACAGCCATATCTATGCGTCTGCGCCGTCGGCCCGCCGGGTCATGATCAATGACAACTACCTGCGCCCAGGGGAGTCGTTTTCCGGTATCACCGTCGAACGGATTACCGAGGAAGGCGTGGAGCTGAGCATGGATGGCCGCCGCTTCCGGGTGGGTGTGGTTCGCAACTGGGTGAGCCCCGACTAATGGCACTCACCGAGGACGTCAAACAACTGATTCAGCAAACCTACCGTGACGTGTTGGCCGGTAAGGACATCCGCGCCCGCTATGGTCAGCGCCTGATGATCGCCGAGATTGCCCGCTACATGGGTGATATTACCGAAAACGACGGCCAACGCACGTCGCCGGCTGGCACCTGTGTAGTGGAAGCGGGTACGGGAACCGGTAAAACCCTGGCCTATCTGATTGCCGCTATTCCCGTGGCCCGTGCCCTCGGTAAGACACTGGTGATATCAACGGCGACGGTTGCCTTGCAGGACCAAATCGTCCACAAGGATCTTCCGGACCTGAAAAAGCACAGCAAACTGGATTTCTCCTGGACCCTTGCCAAAGGCCGCGGCCGCTACTTGTGTATGTCTCGTCTCGAAGCTCGCCTGCATGACGAGGGGAACGGCGACAGCGATACCATGCCGCTGTTCCTGCTGGATGGCCCCGGCAAGGAAGAACCCGGTACCCGGGCCTATTTCGAGGACATGCTGGCCAGTTACGGGTCCCGCAAATGGGATGGTGATCGCGACCATTGGCCGGATCAGATACCCGATGATATCTGGCGCCAGGTCACCACCGACCATCGTCAGTGTACCAATCGCCACTGCAGCTATTTCGACAGCTGTGCCTTTTTTGATGCCCGCAAGGGCCTGGACGAAGCTGACATTGTGGTGGCGAACCACGACCTGGTGCTGGCAGACCTTGCTCTTGGCGGTGGTGCCATCCTGCCGGAGCCGGAAAATGCGTTGTTTATCTTTGATGAGGCGCATCACCTGCCGGACAAGGCACTGAATCACTTTGCCGCGTCAGTGCCGCTGAATGCCACGCGGCAATGGCTCTGTCTCTTATACACATCTCCGAGCCCACGAGAC
>CAJXOQ010000145.1 GCA_913057975.1 uncultured Marinobacter sp. | reverse complement strand
CTCGTGGGCTCGGAGATGTGTATAAGAGACAGGATTCTTGGTGGTACGAACGATGGAATCGGCACGAGCTTCGCCGTAGGTCTTCTCCAGACGTTCCAGCTGGCTGAAGATCGGGCGCACTTCCGGGTTCAGCAAGCGGGTCCACAGCATCATGTGGCCGTTCTCGAAGGAGTAGAAACCACCCTCGGCAGACCAACTCTTGGCATCCACCGCTTCGGTGCCGCCCTTGTCGTAATTACGCTGGCCCATGGTGGAGAGGTAGTTCCAGTGCACGGTGCCCACGTGGTAGCCGTCCGCACCGTTTTCGGCAGTCAGCTTCCAGTTGCCTTCATAGGTATAGGTCGAACTGCCCCGCAGGATCTCCAGGCCGTCTTCCGACTGATCCACGATGTTGTCGATGATCTTGGTGGTTTCACCCAGGTGTTCCTCGAGCGGAAGCACGTCGGCATTGAGGCTGCCAAACAGGAAGCCACGGTAATTACCGAACTTTGGCATCTGCTTAAGGTCGTGGGAGCCGTCGGTATTGAACTGCTCCGGGTAACCGCCCTTCTTCTGGTCTTTCGCCTTCAGCAACTGGCCGTCGTTCCGGAAGGTCCAACCGTGGAACGGGCAGGTAAAGGAGGTTTTGTTGCCACGCTTTTTACGGCACAGGGTGGCGCCACGGTGCGAGCAGGTGTTCAGTATGGCTTTGAGCTCGCCATCCTTGGTGCGGGTGATTACTACCGGCTGGCGACCCACGGTCACGGTGAAGTAATCGCCCGGCTCCCGAATCTGGCTTTCATGGGCGAGGTACACCCAGTTGCCTTCAAAGATGTACTTCATCTCCAGGTCAAACAGTTCCTGGTCGGTGAAGATACCCCGATCACACTGATAACGGCCGGTTTCCGGATCCGCGATCACCGCGTCGCGTACTTTGTCTGCAAGCTTGTCGAGTTTGCTAGTCATGTCGTTCACTCCGTTTTGTTCTTGGGTGGCGCTTAGGCAACGTCGGTTTCCAGGGCGCGACGGCGGACGTGGCGTTCCTGGAGTTCAGGCTTGTCTGTCGCAACCAGAGTGACGTTGAACTCAACCTCGGTAATCGGTCCGTTCACGCCATGCTGTGCACCTGTTTCCGACTGCTCAACACGATCGGCGGCAACCACCAGTTCTTCGCGAGTGGCAAATGCAAAGTCGTCGTAGGTGTACTCGTCACCGGCAATGTTGATCTGCGTCGTCAGGTGCTTGTAACCCGGCTTCGACACAAAGTAATGAATGTGCGCGGGGCGTTGACCGTGACGGCCCAGATGATTCAGCAACTGCTGAGTGGAGCCTTCCGGCGGGCAACCGTAACCGGACGGCATGATGCTCTGGGCGGCGTACCGGCCTTCGGCGTCGGTTTTGATACGACGGCGCAGGTTGTACTCGCTCTGCGATTGGTCGAAGTAGGAGTAGGCACCCTTGGTATCCGCGTGCCAGATATCCACGACCGCGTTCGCCAGCGGCTCACCGTTTTCATCGGTGATTCGGCCCTTGATCAGGATGGCTTCGGCGTCCTTGTCGGAGCCGTCGTCCATGCGATCAAAGCCTTCGCTCATGGGGGCGCCGGCAACGTACAGCGGGCCTTCGATGGTGCGCGGCGTACCGCCGGTCAGGCCGGCCTGCTCGTCTTCGGCGTCCTGGCGAATGTCCAGGTAACGGTCCATACCCAGGCCCGGCGCCAGCAGGGCTGCCTCCCCATTTGCGCCCAGTTCGCCCACGTAATAGACGGCGCTCCAGAACTCCTCGGGCGTGACATCGAAATCTTCCACGATCTGGAAAATATCGTGCATGACGCGATGAACGATCTTCTTCATACGCTCATTGCCACCGTCCTTGTCGAAGCCGGCTACTTTCTCCAGCAGTTCCTTCACATCTGCGGATTGCATGGTCTTAACGGTCATTGTTGGTCTCCTCGGTCTTTTGTTGTTGTTGCTCCAGACATCCCAATCAATTGGCAACAAGTTCTGTGTGGCGCCTGAAAACATTGGGCGCCGGTATTGGCTGATTACGCCCGTTAGCGGTCATCCTCGTGAATGGATGACGGGTGACGGCACAGGGGCGCAACGGTGATATCCATGTACGGGAACAGCGGAAGGTTGCCGACCAGGTCCTGCAGCTCGGCGTTGTCCTCCACATCAAAAATACTGACGTTGGCGTAGCTACCCGCCACACGCCACAGGTGGCGCCATTTGCCCTTTTCCTGCAGGTCCTGGGCGTAAGCTTTTTCCCGGGCCTTGATGTCCGCTACCACATCGGCGGGCATGTCGTGGGGGATGTTCACCTTCATCTCAACTTTGAACAGCATGTGCTTTCCTCCGTTATCCATTCTTGCGGCGTACTTACGGCCGGCGCCCTATGCGTCTCTGCGATAGACCGCCAGCTTGTCTTCATCAATCTCGACCCCCAGACCCGGGCCCTGCGGCAGGTCCACACCGTTGGTGTGGAAGTTCAGCGGGCGCACCACGATGTCGTCTTTCATCAGTAGCGGGCCGAACATCTCTGTTCCCCAGTGAAGGGTTTCCAGCGTGGACCAGGCGTGCAGGGACGCGGCGGTACCGATGGTGCCTTCCAGCAGGGTGCCGCCGTACAGTCCGAGCCCTGCGGACTGGGCAACCATCGCCTGTTCCAACGCCCGGATCGGGCCGCCAGCCTTGGCAATTTTCATCGCCACCGCACCGGCAAATCCTCCGGCCGCCAGGGCAAACAGGTCCTTGGCGTCGGCTACGGATTCATCGGCCAGAATCGGGATATGGAATTTTTCAGACAGGCGTACCAGGGCGCCAAAATCCTTCATCGGGGTAGGCTGCTCCACCAGATCAATGCCCGCGGCCTGCAACTCAGCCATACCCTTGGCTGCCGTGGCTTCATCCCAGGCCTGATTGACGTCAACACGCACACTGGCCTGCTCACCCACGGCTTCCTTGATAGCCGCCACATGGCGCACATCATCCATCACCGCGCGAGAACCAATTTTCAGCTTGAAATCGCAGTGGCGTTGTTGCGCGATCAGACTGTGCGCCTCATCGATATCTTTGGCGGTATCGCCACTGGCCAACGTCCAGAGCACCGGAATGTGCTGATGCAGAGCGCCGCCGAGCAGATCGGAAACCGGACGATTCAGGCGCTTGCCCTGCAGATCCAGCAGCGCGGTTTCAATGGCAGACTTGGCCAGGTTGTTTCCACGGGTCGCACGGTTTAGCCTTACCCTAAGAGTATTGATGGCATCCGCTGGCTGATCGATTAGCAGTGGCTTGAAATAGGTGTCGATGGTAAGTTTCACGCTTTCGGGGCTTTCCGGGCCGTAGGCCAGACCACCGATCGTGGTGGCTTCACCCAAACCTTCCAGGCCATCGGAATCCTTCATCCGCACGATCACCATGGTCTGAACCCCCATGGTTGTCATGGATAGTTTGTGCGGCCGGATGGTCGGGATATCGACCAGGATGGCTTCAATGGACTGAATGGTGGCGGACATGTGCTCTCCGAATCGCAAGTTAAAATACCTGTCATTCGGACAGTACGAAGTTTCACGTATGGGAACCAATATTGATTAAGTACGAAGCGATACCCTGGAGGTATGGATGGAGCTGAGACACTTGCGCTACTTCGTGGTGGTGGCAGAGGAACTGAACCTCACCCGTGCTGCGGAAAAGCTGTTTATCGCCCAGCCACCTCTGACCCGTGCCATCAAACAGCTGGAAGAAGAAGTGGGGGTTGCGCTGTTCATCCGGAAGCCCCGGGGGCTGGTATTAACGACCGGCGGTGAATACTTTCTTGAGCAGGCACGGCAGATTCTCGACAAGATGGCCGCAACCGTCAGCGACACCCGCCGGATCGCCCAACACCGCAAAACCGTTTTTTCCATCGGCTTCGTCCCCTCCGTGTTCTACGGGCAACTGCCACTGATGGTCAGACGCCTGCGGCGCAACAAGAACCTGGAAATCATCCTGCACGAACTGAAAACACGGGAGCAGGTAGATGCGCTGAAATCGGGGAAGATTGATATCGGTTTTGGCCGGGTGCGCATCGAAGACCCGGACGTTGAGCAGGAACTGCTGTTTGACGAACCCATGATTGCCGCCATTCCTGCCGGTAACCCCCTGACCCGGCATCCGCCATCGATGAAGGAGCTGTCGGAATGGCCGATGATCACCTTCCCGTCCGGCCCGGGACCGAACTTCGCCGATCTGACCCAGGGCCTTTTCCACCGCCGAGGCCTGCGAGTCAACGTGATGCAGCAAGTCAACGACGTGCAGACGGCGCTGTCACTGGTGGCTTCGGACATGGGTTTTACCCTGGTGCCGGAGCAGGTCCGGCGGTTGCACCGGGAGGGAGTGGACTATATGCCCCTGGAAGATGACAACATCAGCGTACCGGTCATTGCGTCACGGCGACGGGGAGAAAACCCCAATGCGGTGATGCGGCTGGCGAACACGATTCTGGATGAGCTGGTGGAAAACCGGCTGACGGGCCGGTATCCGTGATTTCAGCGGGTCGTTCGCCGTACCGCCTCGGCCGCCTGCTGCAACCGGGGCAAATACCCCCCCATCAATGTCTCCATATCCACCCGCGCCGCATTGGTACTGATATTGATCGCACCCAGCAGCTCGCCATTGCCGGCAAACACCGGCACCGCTGCGGAACGAAGGCCTGAGTCGAGCTCCTGATCCACAATCGAATAGCCCTGCTCCCGAACCTTCGCGATGTCTTTCTTCAGGGCATTGGTATTGGTAATGGAAGAAGCGGTATAGGGCTCGAGCTTCACCCGAAGAAGAAACGCCTCCAGCTCCGCTTCCGGCAACTGCGCCAGCAGCACCCGGCCCATAGAGGTATAGGCCGCCGGCAGACGTGTACCCACCGAGAGGGTAATCGCCATCAGCCGGTGTCGGGCCGAAGAGCGCACCACGTACACCACATCGTCACCGTCCAGCACCGCCAGTGAGGATGACTCACCCAACTCGGCCGTAACGTCCTCAAGGTATTGCTGGATTACCGCCCGGTACTGATTCGACGACTGATAGGCGTAGCCCAGCTGCAAGACGCGAGGGGTCAACTCGAACTGTCGGCCCTTACGTTTTACGAACCCCAGCGCGTGAAGAGTAAGCAGGAAACGACGCGCCTTGGCCCGGTCCATATCCGTCCGTGTCGCCACCTCGCTCAGGGTCATCCGTGGATGCTCAGCGTCAAACGACTGCAACACCTCCAACCCTGACGCCAGTGCACCTACATAGTCCCGGTCTCCGGGCCTGAGAACCTGATCGTCCATTCCTGCTCCTTACTCGCCTGAACACAGCCTGTTCGAATGGTAACAGCTCGTTCGCTATCCGAACATCCGTGCATTTTTATCAACTGGTGAAAATTTGTACTTGACGACGACAAAACCTTCGAGTCATTATGTTCGCATATTAAACTTATGTTCGTATATCGAACTTTTTAACAATGCACTGCACTGGAGATTCCGTGATGGCTGAATTTCTCTCTCTCAAGGAAGCCGTGAGCCGCTATATCAGCAATGGCGATACGGTCTGTATGGAAGGCTTTACGCACCTGATCCCCTTCGCCGCGGGCCACGAAATCATTCGCCAGGAAAAGCGCGACCTGACACTCATCCGCATGACACCGGATCTGGTGTACGACCAGATGATCGGTGCGGGTTGCGCCCGGAAACTGATCTTCTCCTGGGGCGGAAACCCAGGCGTGGGCTCACTGCATCGCCTGCGAGATGCCGTCGAGAAAGGCTGGCCGAATAAACTGGAGATCCTGGAGCACAGCCACGCTGCCATGGCCTGCGCCTATGAAGCCGGTGCTGCCGGCCTGCCACTGGCAGTGCTTCGTGGCTACGTGGGCAGCGATCTGCCAAAGGTGAATGACCAGATCAAATTCATCGAGTGCCCGTTCACCGGAGAGCGCCTGGCCGCCGTGCCATCGGTACGTCCGGACGTTGCTGTTATTCATGCCCAACGGGCCGACCGCAAAGGCAATGTACTGATAGAAGGCATTGTGGGTATCCAGAAAGAAGTGGTTCTAGCCGCCAAGCGCAGCATCGTCACCGTTGAAGAAGTGGTGGACGATCTGGGCGCTTCGGTGAACGCCTGCGTGTTGCCGTCCTGGGCGGTTACGGCCATTGCCGAGGCCCCGAAAGGCGCCAGCCCGTCCTATGCGCTGGGCTATTACGACCGCGACAACGCTTTCTACAAAGAGTGGGACGGCATTGCCCGGGACCGGGAAACCTTCCAGAGCTGGCTGAAAGACAACGTATTTGAAAAAGGAGCTGCGTGATGAGCCTTGAATTTACCTCTTCGGAAATGATGAGCGTCACTGCCGCCCGCGCACTGACCAACGACATGACCTGTTTCGTCGGTATCGGCCTGCCCAGTGAAGCCGCCAACCTGGCACGCCTGACCCACGCGCCCGACGTCACCCTGATTTACGAATCCGGCACCCTGCAAACCAAGCCGGACGTTCTTCCACTGTCCATCGGTGATGGCGAACTGTGCGAATCGGCGTTGACCACCGTCGGCGTTCCGGAGATGTTCCGTTACTGGCTCCAGGGCGGCCACATCAGTGTCGGCTTTCTGGGTACCGCCCAGATCGACCGTTTCGCCAACCTCAACACCACCCTGATTGGAGACTACCGCGAACCGAAAGTGCGGCTGCCAGGCGGTGGCGGTGCCCCTGAGATTGCCACCAACGCGAAGGAAGTGTTCATTACCGTGAAGCATTCCAAACGCACCTTCGTGAAGGACGTGGACTTCGTCACCACCGTTGGTTTTGGACGCGACGGCACCGCTCGGGATAATGTCCCTAATATTGGTCGTGGCCCCACGGTGGTCATTACCGATCTGTGCATTCTCAAGCCGGACCCGGACACCAAAGAACTGGTGGTCACTTCCTTGCATCCGAACGTAACCCGGGAAGAAGTGATCGAAGCGACTGGCTGGGAGATCCGGTTTGCGGAACAGCTGGAAACAACGCCGGAACCCAGTGCCAAAGAGCTGGACATCCTGCGTGACCTGAAAGCGCGCACACATGCACATCATGCCGGCCAACAATGAGGACCATCATGACTGACGTTTATCTCTGCCACCCCCGCCGTTCGGCCATTGGCCGTTTCGGCGGCACCCTGGCCAGCGTTCGCCCCGATGACCTCGCGGCGCATATCTTCAAGGCTGTACTGGAACAGGCCCCGGAACTCGACCCCGCTGCCATCGACGAGGTGATGATGGGGTCTGCCAACCAGGCCGGTGAAGACAACCGCAATATCGCCCGGATGTCTGCCCTGCTCGCAGGCCTGCCCACCTCCGTGCCCGGCACTACCCTAAACCGCCTGTGTGGCTCCGGCATGGACGCAGTGGGCACCGCCTTTCGTGCCATACGCGCCGGCGAAATGGAGCTGGTGCTGGCCGGCGGCGTGGAATCCATGTCCCGTGCGCCCTATGTGATGGGCAAGGCCGACTCGGCTTTTTCACGGGGTCAGAAGATCGAAGACACCACCATCGGCTGGCGCTTCGTGAACCCGCTGATGAAGAAGCAATACGGCATCGACTCCATGCCGGAAACCGCGGAAAACGTCACCGAGCAGTACCAGGTGTCGCGGGAGGATCAGGACCTGTTTGCCTTCCGTTCCCAGGAAAAAACCGCCCGGGCACAGAAAGAAGGCCGCTTCGCAGAAGAAATCGTGCCGGTATCCATTCCGCGCCGAAAACAGGACCCGCTGGTATTTGATGCCGACGAACATCCCCGTGCAAGCACCCTGGAGAAACTCGCGTCTCTGCCAACACCGTTTCGTGACGGCGGTAGCGTGACCGCCGGCAATGCCTCCGGCGTCAACGATGGTGCCGCGGCTATGCTGGTTGCCAGTGAAAACGCAGTAAAAGCCCACGGCCTGAAACCCATGGCTCGCATCCTGGGTATGGCCACGGCCGGCGTGGAACCGCGTATTATGGGCATTGGCCCGGTCCCCGCCGTTCGAAAACTGCTGGAGAAGCAAGGCATCGGCATTGACGACATCGACGTGATCGAACTGAACGAAGCCTTTGCCGCGCAAGGACTGGCCGTACTACGGGAACTGGGCGTTACCGACGACGATCCCCGGGTCAACCCGAACGGCGGCGCCATCGCCCTTGGGCATCCACTGGGCATGTCTGGCGCACGACTGCTGCAAACGGCAGCCCACCAGCTGCAACACACCGGCGGCCGATACGCGCTTTGCACCATGTGTGTGGGCGTCGGCCAGGGTATTGCAACACTTATCGAACGCGTCTGAGGCAAGGAGCTACCATGGCTTTTCTGAAACATAACGGCCGCACTGTCTGTTACCGCCTGCTCGGTGACAGCGCGAAACCGCTGCTGATGCTGGCACACCCCCTGGGCATGACGCAGGCCGTGTGGGACGACATGCTCCCTGCACTGCTGAACAGCTTCCGGGTACTCACCTGGGACTTGCCAGGACATGGCGCCAGCGCGGCCTGGCCAGAGGCCAGTGACCAGATCGCCCCTGAAGATCTGGCACAGGAGGCCCTCACACTCGCCACTGCCGCCGAGGCACAGCGCTTCCACTTCGCGGGCACGTCCATCGGGGGCGTGATCGGCCAACAGC
Organism: uncultured Marinobacter sp.; assembly: GCA_913057975.1. Lineage (GTDB taxonomy): Bacteria > Pseudomonadota > Gammaproteobacteria > Pseudomonadales > Oleiphilaceae > Marinobacter. Next base: position 1,653 of record CAJXOQ010000145.1, on the reverse strand, counting down.
TCGTCAGCAAGCATGCAGACCGATTGCTGTCCGCCACACTCACCAACACCGGAGCCGTCATCGGCACCCCCGACGCCTGGAACACCCGTTCTGCAAGCGTTCTGGAACTGGGCCTGAGCACCATGGCGGTGGATATTGTGCCGCGCTGGTTCGGCTCCGCCGTCTGCGAACAGCAACCAGCGCTGGTGGAAGGCTGGCGCGTGATCATGGGGCGCGGCGACAACCGTAGTTATGCCCTGCTGTGCGAAATGCTGGGGCGGGTCGACTTCCGCGAAATGCTCAGCGAGCAACGCGTACCACTCCGGTTGGTGGGAGGGTCCGACGACGTGGCCACACCGCCAGACACCCTGAGGGCGCTGGCCGAGGTCAGCGGCGCGGCGGAGCCGGTCATTCTGGAGCAGGTTGGCCATGTGCCTTCCGTTGAGTGCCCGGACAAGCTAACCCAGATCCTGGTCAACAACCTGGCCTGATCGACATAAAAGCCAGGCCCGTTCGTCTCCCGGCCTGGCTTTTACTCTCGCCAGCACCCAACTTCACTATACGGACACACCTCTGCACTCAGCGGATAGTGGCGCCGCCAAAAAAGCCTTAGCGTTTCAGCACAATCAGAACTATTGCCCTGCGGAAACACCACTATGGCCGACACCCTCGCGTTCGAACAGGAACCGACACACTCCGGAACCTCCAAAACTCCCATCTACGGCGCACTGATCCTGGCGTTAGTGGGCATCGTATTGCTGCTTGCCACGGCAGGCAGCCTCCTTCAGGTTGTTGCCGCAACTCTGACCCTGGGTCTTGTTGCCGCCGCTCTCGCCCTCTGCGTGAAATGGCAGCCAGAGGTTATCACCGTCCGTGAGGAAATACCGGTGCCCACACCGGAACCCATTGCGGAGCCGGTGCCGGAAACCAACCTGCAAGAGCAACCGTTAGCCCCCGACCCCATGCTCATCAGCCACCTCGACGATTTGCGCAATAATGTCGAGGTCATCCTGGAGGAAATGGGCGAGGCCGGCAAACTCGCCAAGGCATCGGGCGCCAAGGTCACCCACAGCGCCAGCTGCATTTCGGACTCCGAAGCCTCCATCCGGGAGCTGGCCGATTTCATGGGACGCATTGACGAGGTCTTCACCCAACTGGGTACACAGTCCGGGGAAATTGGCACCATCGTCGGCAACATTCAGGATATTGCCAAACAGACCAATCTGCTGGCCCTGAACGCTTCCATTGAAGCCGCCCGAGCGGGGGAACATGGCAGAGGGTTCGCCGTGGTGGCAGACGAAGTGCGCCATCTTGCGGTTCGTGCCAACGAATCCAGCGAAGGCATTCGCGCCATCGCCAACAGCCTGACAACCACGTCGGTGGACGCGGGCAATGGCATGGAGAGAATCCGCGAGTCGTGCAACCAGTGCCTGGGCCAGTCCGGTGAAGCCTTACAGGCAATGAAGGATATTCAGGCCGGGGCCGTGGCCCGAATGGAAGTGGTGCAGGGAATTACTGACCGTCTACAGGTTCAGCGTGAGCTGACCCAGAAACTGTACGCAGACCTCAACGAGGAGCGCTGACCAGCACGAACGACAGCACTTGGATAGAAAATGCGAACTGAGATCTGATTGTCAGAGTCCAGAAAACGCTGGCCGGTGCCGGGATCTGAGT
>CAJXOQ010000144.1 GCA_913057975.1 uncultured Marinobacter sp. | reverse complement strand
GGGCATCGTCCCTGGCGGCTTCCGCCCGTTCTGATTGTTCCAGCAATCGGTCAAGATTGTCGGTGGCGACGTCCAGCGAGGCTTCCGCCTGCTCCAGCTCTCCCGCCAATGCAGTGACTTTCTTCTGGCGCTCGATTACGCCAATCTGGGCCGCATCGGAATCGGGCATCAGCACCCAGTCAGCGGACAACCAGGCGCCCTCGGGGGTAATGACGCTTCTGCCCGGCGCCAAACCTTTCTGCCGTTCCAGCGCGTCCTCCATGGACTCCGCGACATCAACAAGCGCCAGTATGGATGCCATGCCCCCGGCGCCGGATACTTTGCTGCCAAGCCCCTCAGATGGGTTATTAGCGCTGGAATCACTATTCACCAGGGCCAAACCTCGGGGAGCACCAGCCATGTTGGAGTGCACAGCCCCCAGCCCCGGTACGCTCAGCCCCTGGCTGAAGCGCCCTATTACTTGCTCTACCGCAAATTCCCAGCCATCGTCGATACGAAGCTGTGTGGCCAGTCGTGGACTGTCGCTGAGGCGGTGTTCGTTGAGCCAGGCCTGCAAGGTGTCGTCCTGGCTGCCCATTTGTTCGCCCAACAGGGCCTGCTGGGATTCAAGCGATGCCCTCAGACTCTGGACCTGCTGGCGTGCGTCCGTGGCGGCCTGCTCTGCGTCCCGCTGATGATGACGTGCTTCCTGGAGTTCGTCCTGGACAACGTTGATTCGCTCCGCGGCTTCTTCCCTCTGCAGCTCCAGGGTTTCCTGCTGTTCCAGCAGGTCGTCCAGTTCCGCCCGATCAACCTGTCCTTCAAGCAGATCCTGTTCTTCTCGAAGCCGTTGTTGACGGGTGCGCAGTTGTTCAATGGCATTTTCCTGGGAACGGATACTGGACTGGGCCAGTTCCGCCTGCCGACGTGCATCCGCCGAACGGGAACTGAAGTCTTCCCAATTGTGCTGCCACTCGCTCATGGCATCCTCGGCACTCTGGAGCTTTTCTCCGGATTCCTCCGACTTCAGGACCAGCGCCTCCTGCTCCGGCTCCAGCATATCCAGTTCTTCCTGGATACCCGCCAGTTTCTCTTCATCCTGTTCCAGTTCCCGAGCCAATTCGCGCTGATTGGCCATGGCCTGGTCCAGTTCCGCTGCCGTCTGGCGGCTGCGCTCTCGTTGGTGCTCAAGGCTCTGCTCAATGCGGGCGATGTCAGCGCCAGCTTCGTAGTAACGTGCCTGCGCCCGATTGAAATGTTCGTTACGTTCCTGATGGCCGTCCCGCAGGGATTCCAGTGCCGTTTCCAGGCTGACACGTTCAGACAGCTGCTTCTCGAGCTCGAGCTCGGACTCCCGGATGCGAGTGCGCCAGGTCTGAAGATCAGTGTCCAGGGACTGCCAGCGCAGCACCGTCAGCTCGGCCTTTTTCTGGCGCTCTTCCTGCTTGTAGGCCTTGTATTTTTCTGCAGACTGAGCCTGACGCTCAAGGTGTTGCAGCTGCCTGCCCAGCTCGTCCCTAAGATCCGTCAGGCGTTCCAGGTTCTCCTGAGTCCGGCGGATGCGGCTTTCGGTTTCCTTGCGACGCTCCTTATACTTGGAGATACCCGCCGCTTCCTCGATATACACCCGCAACTCTTCCGGCTTGGCCTCAATCAACCGCGAGATCATCCCCTGTTCGATGATGGCGTAGCTCCGGGGACCCAGCCCGGTCCCGAGGAAAAGGTCAGTAATGTCACGCCGCCGGCATTTGGAGCCGTTCAGGAAGTATTCCGACTGCCCCTCGCGTGACACACGGCGGCGTACCGAGATTTCGTTGAAACGCACGAACTCGCCGGGCGCTGAGCCGTCGCTGTTGTCGAACACCAGTTCTATGGAGGCCTGGCCGACGGGTTTGCGCGCACTGGAGCCATTGAAGATAACATCCGACATGGACTCGCCACGCAGATACTTGGCAGAACTTTCACCCATCACCCAGCGCACAGCATCGATGATATTGGACTTGCCACAGCCGTTGGGGCCCACGACCGCCGTCATGTTAGACGGAAACGGCACCGTGGTGGGGTCAACGAACGATTTGAAACCGGATAGTTTGATGGACTTCAGGCGCATATCAGGCGCTCACCTCTTCCCTGAGAATACTCAGTACCTGTTCACGCTGGTGTTCGCCAAACTCACAGATGGCGGTTTCAAGGCCGGCGGCGTCGTCACGCACCGCTGCATCCGCAAGTTGCCGGAAAAAGCGCCCGGTTTCTGCCAGCTCGTCACGAAAGTTTTCCAGGGCCACGAAATAAGTCCGGCTGATGGCGGGGCGGAAATTTTCCAGGGTTTCCTCGAGGAACGGATTCTCCACCAGCCCATAGGCGTAGCGCATTACCCCGAAACCGGCATCAATCACCTGCTCGGCGGCATCTCCGCCGGAGGAATTGAGCGCATCGATGACGGCCTGAAGCTCTCGCACCTGGCCCATCACGCCAGACAGTTCGCTGCCGGACCAGCGTTCCAGCACCTTACGCCCCAGCATGCACAACAAATCGATGTAGATATCGTAGAGGCTATTGACCAGTTCCGGAGTTAAACGGGAAACCACCGCACCACGGCGAGGAAAAATATCAATCAGATGGCGGCGCTGAAGAATCAACAGTGCCTCGCGCACGGAACCACGACTGACATTCAGTTCCCCGGCAACTTTCAGTTCCTGGATTCGCTCGCCCGGCCTCAGGTCGCCGGTCACAATGCGCTGCCCCAGGTGCTGGGCTATCTGTTCGGAAAGACTCTCGGGGGCCTGAAACCTCATAAAACTTGTCGCTCACTCGCTACTGGCAGCAAAGAATAAGCGCAGAAGTTTACCACAGGCACCCGTGAGCCCAATCCCCTTGTCGGACATTTTAACGATCCGGTCATGTCGGCAAACTTATGCCGGAAACTTGACTCACTCAGCGCCAAGGCTGTCCCACTCCCTGAAAAACTATGAGCATAGATGCCATATACAACTGTTATAGCTTGTTATTTCTTTTATTGGCTCAATATATGCTGAGTTAAGGAAAAACAACTTAACAGGCAGCTTTGAGTGAAACAGATTCCGTCAATCAACAAGTCCGGACCACAGCCTCAGAAACTCGCAGCCCTGCGACAAGCGCACCGCGACTGGAACGAATCCCCGGATGTGCTGACAAGGCTGACCCGAAGACTGTCCACGACACTCAGCCTGGAAACGCAACTGGCGATTCTGGCTGACGAGATCGCCAGCGTGGTTCCTTACGACTGTCTGACTTACCGGCACACCATAGCGTCACGGGACTTTGTCTACGTAACTGGTATGGGCGGTCCCCATCGCTGTGACTATCGACTCAATCTTGAAGGTGGCTTTTACGGCACGCTTTCTCTCAGCCGTCGACAGAAATTCACGGAACAGGAACTCGAAGGCATCGAGTTGATGCTTGCGGCCGCCATCTGCCCTGTTCGCAATGCCTGCCAGTTTATTGCCATCGAACAGGCGTCTCTGACGGATTGCCTGACAGGTGTTCCCAACAAGCGTGCTATGGTCGAAGCGCTGTCCCGTGCCAGCTGTCTTGGCGACAGGCATGGAGAGCAGCATTCACTGATCCTGTGCGATCTGGATCATTTCAAACAGGTGAATGACCAATACGGCCATGTCGTGGGGGATCACATACTGAAACTGGCGGCCGCAGAAATTGAAAAGGCCGTCAGGAATTCCGACAGCGTGTACCGCTTTGGTGGAGAAGAGTTTGCTATCCTGCTGGCCCATACCGACGAGGCAAACGCGCGTGACGTTGGCGACCGTATTCGCGAATTCATCAACACCATTGTGGTGAACTGCGGGGATACCAATGTCACGGTTACAGCGAGCTGCGGCGTAGCCATGAGACTGGCAGACGAGACCGCCGACCAGTGGCTCGCCCGCACCGACGAAGCGCTGTACCGGGCGAAAGCCCACGGTCGCAATTGCACACGGGTTTTCGCCGCTATCAGTAACTGATCAGCGTTTTCCAGATTTTGCTGGTGGTTTGCCTGATGATTTCCGGCCCGTCGAAGGGCCAGCACTGTCGACTTGCCATCGCGCGCCACCCGATTTGCGTGGCCCCGTCCCAGACTGTTTGCGGCGCTTACGATCAAGGGTCTTTTGCTCGGACGGCGTTTTCGCCGGAATCTCCACCGGCTTCAAATCCACGGCTTTGCTCAGTGAATCCACGGCCTTCTGGTCCAGCTCTTCCCATTTGCCAACGGTCAGGCGGCTTGGCAGGAAAACTGGCCCATAACGCACTCGCTTCAACCGGCTGACCCTCACACCCTGAGACTCCCAAAGCCTACGAACTTCTCGGTTACGGCCTTCCAGAAGCGTCACATGAAACCATTGGTTGATCCCCTTGCCTCCGGCCTCGCTGATGTCCGAAAACTTTGCCATGCCGTCGTCGAGCAGCACCCCTTCAGACAGCCTTTTGATCATCGCTTCATCCACTTCGCCAAAAACCCTGACCGCGTATTCGCGATCAATCTGACGCGACGGGTGCATCAAACGGTTGGCAAGCTCGCCATCGGTGGTGAACAGCACCAGACCGGTGGTATTGATGTCCAGTCGCCCAATGGCGATCCAGCGGTGATCACGGAGCCGGGGAAGACTGTCAAATACGGTCGGCCGTCCCTCCGGGTCGCGGCGAGTGGTGACTTCGCCTTCCGGCTTATTGTAAATGAGCACCCGCCTGACCACCTCAGCACCGGCTGTTATGTCCAGGCGTTTGCCATCCAGCTCAATGCGATCGTCGACTGTGGCTTTTTGTCCCGGCTCAACGGGTTTCCCATTGATGTTCAGGCGACCGGCCTCGATCCAGGACTCAACTTCCCGACGCGATCCCACGCCGGCACGGGCCAGTAACTTCTGTATGCGCTCCGGGCCGGAAACGGTGGTTTCATCCGCCTGCCGTTGTTCGGGTTTCTTGGGGCGATTGGCCGCCATGGATCTGTCCTTAACGAGTGGCTGACGCCGATGGCATCAGTGAAGTGTTTGTCCTGGCGCGTTGTCGGGATTGGAGTCTTCCCCATCGCCACCAGTGCTCCGGGCCGGAGATTCGAATTCGATCTCGGCCTGCATGTTTTTTTCGATTTCCCGACCGATTTCTTCCAGATCCCGGATTTCTGACAAGGGCGGCATCTGATCCAGACCCTCCAGATTGAAATAGTCCAGAAACTGACGGGTGGTTGCATACATGGCGGGCCTGCCGGGCACATCACGGTGCCCCACGACCCTCACCCATTCCCGCTCCAGTAGCGTACGAACAATATTGCTGCTGACGGTGACACCCCGAATGTCCTCAATTTCACTACGGGTGATGGGCTGGCGATAGGCAATCAGTGCCAGCGTCTCCAGCAGCGCACGGGAGTACCTTTGGGGCTTTTCCTCAAACAAGCGCCCTACCCACGGAGCAAATTCTTCCCGCACCTGCAGCCGGTAACCACTAGCTATTTTCTTCAGCTCGAATCCCCGCCCCTGGCAAGACTGTTCCAGCAAGACCAGCACATGCTCCATTACCTGGCGAGCCGGGCGTTCACCTTCTTCAAATAGATCCCGCAATTGGTCGACCGATAAGGGTTTGCCGGCTACCAGTAACGCAGCTTCGGTTATCGCCTGTATTTTCCGGAGATGTTCCTCGTTCATACCGCTCTCGCCCTGACATGGATCGGGCCCAGCACCTCGGCCTGGACCACTTCGATCAGTTGCTCCTTGACCAGCTCCAAAGTCGCTAGAAAACTCACCACAACCCCCAATCGTCCCTCCTCCGGCGTAAACAGGCTTTCGAACGTCACGAACTGGTCATCCCGCAGGACCGACAATATTGACGACATGCGTTCACGGGTGGATAAACGCTCACGCTCCACATGATGGCTGGTAAACAGGTCTGCGCGTTTGAGCACGCCCTGCAGCGCAAACAGAATTTCCCGCAAATCCACGTCGGGATGGGGCTGACTGGAAGGCATCCGGGGCAGCGCAGCAGAGGCAACAAAATTGTCCCGCTCAAGCCGCGGCATATCGTCGATATCCTCGGCAGCCTGCTTGAAGCGCTCATACTGCTGGAGCCTGCGTATCAGCTCCGCCCGTGGATCGATATCCTCTTCATCCTCGGATTCCTGTCTCGGCAGCAGCATCCTGGATTTTATCTCCGCCAGCGTCGCCGCCATAACCAGATACTCTGCCGCCAGTTCGAACCGCATGGCTTCAACGGCGCCAATATAGTCCATGTACTGCTTGGTGATCTCGCTGACATCGATGTTGAGGATGTCCATGTTTTGACGACGGATCAGATACAGCAACAAATCCAACGGCCCTTCAAAGGCCTCAAGGAATACCGCCAGGGCATCGGGGGGAATATACAGGTCACGCGGCAGATCAACCACCGGCTTACCCGAAACACGGGCAAGTGGCGCCTGCTCAGCGGGCGTCCCAGGTGCCTCAACACCCTCATCCGCCGTCGTAATGCCTGTGGTTTCCTCTGTCATGCTCTCTCCAGAGTCGTCAGCGCCAGGGCTCAGCGGTAGTTCAGGCCCATGGCTGTACGAACTTCCTCAAGGGTATCCCTCGCTGCATCCCTGGCTTGCTCGCAGCCCTCTTCAATAATGGCATGAACCAGATCAGGGTTGCCTTCATATTCGCGAGCACGCTCATGCAGAGGGCGCTGCTCTTCAATAATCGAGTCAATCAGCGGTTTCTTGCATTCCAGGCAACCAATGCCCGCCGAACGGCAGCCGGTTTGCACCCATTCCTGGGTATCCGCATCGGAATAAACCTGATGAAGCCCCCAAACTGGACACTTCTCCGGTTCGCCCGGATCGGTGCGACGTACCCGCTGGGGGTCGGTCTGCATGGTACGAATTTTCTGGGCGACGCTGTCAGGCTCTTCGCGCAAGCCGATGTAGTTGTTGTAGGACTTGGACATTTTCTGGCCGTCCAGTCCCGGCATCTTCGATTCCGGTGTCAGCAGGGGCTGGGGTTCAGGAAGGATCACCTTGCCACCACCTTCGATATAGCCGTACAGCCGCTCACGGTCGCCCAGGGAGATGTTCTGTTGCTCTTTGAGCAATGCTCGCGCCGTTTCCAGGGCTTCCATATCGCCTTCTTCCTGATAACGCTTCTTCAGGGTGCGATATAACTTGGCGTTCTTCTTGCCCATCTTGATGATGGCACCCTCTGCCTGCTCTTCAAATCCCGGCTCACGGCCGTAGATGTGATTGAAGCGGCGAGCGACTTCACGCGTGATTTCCACGTGGGAAACCTGATCCGCACCCACGGGTACGCGGCCGGCCCGATACATCAGAATGTCCGCGCTCTGCAACAGCGGATAGCCGAGAAAGCCGTAGGTAGCCAGGTCTTTCTCGCGAAGTTTTTCCTGCTGATCCTTGTAGGTAGGTACACGCTCAAGCCAACCCAATGGGGTAATCATCGACAACAGCAGATGAAGCTCCGCGTGTTCCGGCACCTTGGACTGAATGAACATGGTTGAGGACCCGGGATTGACGCCTGCTGCGAGCCAGTCAATCACCATATCCCAGACGCTATCCTCAATGCCGGTGGGGTCATCATAGTTAGTGGTCAGCGCGTGCCAGTCGGCAACGAAAAAGAAGCATTCGAATTCATGCTGGAGTTTGACCCAGTTCTTCAGAACACCATGATAATGGCCAAGGTGCAACTTGCCGGTGGGACGCATGCCGGACAAAATCCGTTGCTGGGAATCGACAGAACTCAAAGCATGAACTCCTTTTATTTATAGGGAACAGCCATCATATTGCAGGCTGACCGGGCATTATAGTCTTATGTGTGGCCCGCGTTAAGAAGGCATTGAAAAACCTGCGCTGTCGCCAGAAAACAAAAAGCCCCCGACAGTCCGCATGGCAGACCCGGGGGCTTTCCTTCACCGGCGGTATTTTACCAGCCAGTCACTTCCTTCAGCGCCTTGCCGATTTCAGCCAGGCTGCGCACGGTTTTGACACCGGCGTCGTTCAGCGCAGCGAATTTTTCATCCGCCGTGCCCTTACCACCGGAGATAATCGCACCGGCGTGACCCATACGCTTGCCAGGAGGCGCCGTTACACCCGCGATGTAAGACACCACCGGCTTGCTGACGTTGTCCTTGATGAACGCAGCGGCTTCTTCCTCAGCGGTTCCGCCGATTTCGCCGATCATCACAATGGCTTCTGTCTGCGGGTCGTCCTGCAGCAACTGCAGGATATCGATGAAGTTGGAACCCGGAATCGGGTCACCACCGATACCAACACAGGTAGACTGGCCGTAGCCGAAATCGGTGGTTTGCTTGACCGCTTCGTACGTCAGGGTACCTGAGCGGGACACAATGCCCACTTTGCCCGGCTTGTGAATATGGCCCGGCATGATACCGATCTTGCTCTCACCTGGCGTGATCACACCCGGGCAGTTCGGCCCGATCATGCGAACACCCTTGCGATCGACGTACTCTTTTGCGTAGAGCATGTCGATGGTCGGGATGCCTTCGGTAATGCAGACGATCAGCTGGATGCCAGCATCCGCTGCTTCAACGATGGCGTCTTTACAGAATGGAGCCGGCACATAGATAACGGTGGCTTCCGCACCCGTCTTCTCTACAGCTTCCCGTACAGTATTGAACACAGGAAGACCAAGATGCTCTGTACCGCCCTTGCCGGGGCTTACGCCACCAACCATTTTGGTGCCGTACTCAATGGCCTGCTCAGAGTGGAACGTACCCTGTGCGCCGGTGAAGCCCTGGCAGATAACCTTGGTGTCTTTGGTGATCAGGATGCTCATTATTTACCCCCTGCGGCTTTAACGACTTGCTCTGCCGCATTCGACAGACTGGTGGCAGCAATGATGTTCAGGCCACTGTCGGCGAGGACCTTTGTGCCAGTTTCGGCGTTGTTGCCCTCAAGACGAACAACCACAGGCACCTTAACACCCACTTCCTTAACGGCACCGATGATGCCTTCTGCGATCATGTCGCAGCGCACAATGCCACCAAAGATGTTGACCAGTACGGCCTTTACGTTGGCATCGGACAGGATGATCTTGAAGGCCTCGGAAACCCGCTCCTTGGTAGCACCGCCACCAACGTCCAGGAAGTTCGCGGGTTGACCACCAGACAGCTTGATGATGTCCATGGTACCCATAGCCAGGCCAGCGCCGTTGACCATGCAGCCAATGTTGCCTTCCAGCGCAACATAGTTCAGTTCCCACTTGGCAGCTTCGGCCTCACGGGAATCTTCCTGGGAAGGATCGTGCATTTCGTGAATTTTCTTCTGACGGTACAGCGCGTTACCGTCTACACCAATCTTTGCGTCCAGACAGTGCAGGTCACCGGCCGGCGTGATGACCAGCGGGTTGATTTCCAGTAACGCCAGGTCCCGGTCTTCAAACAGTTTCGCCAGACCCATGAAGATCTTGGTGAACTGACCGATCTGCTTACCTTCGAGGCCCAATTTGAAAGCAAGCTCACGGCCTTGGTACGGTTGCGCGCCAACCAGCGGATCAACTTCGGCTTTCAGGATCTTTTCCGGCGTTTCTTCGGCAACCTGTTCGATCTCAACACCACCTTCGGTGGAGGCCATGAACACGATGCGGCGAGTACCGCGATCTACAACCGCACCCAGATAGAGTTCCTGGTCGATATCGGTAAGGGACTCAACAAGAATCTTGCTGACTGGCTGGCCGTTTTCATCGGTCTGGTACGTCACCAGGTTCTTGCCGAGCCAGTTTTCAGCAAAGGCACGGATTTCGTCTTTGCTCTTGACCAGCTTTACACCGCCAGCCTTACCGCGGCCACCAGCGTGTACCTGAGCTTTCACAACCCAGGCGTCGCCGCCAATTTCGTCAGCAGCAGCCACTGCTTCCTTGGGGGTATCGCAGGCAATGCCTTTGGATACTGGCAGGCCATATTCAGCGAATAGCTGTTTGCCCTGATATTCATGCAAATTCATAGTTAATGTCCCGCTTTCTGATGGAGGATAACCACATACGGAAATTGAACCCGCGCTGTGCGAATTCGGTTCGATGTGCCGGGGATCACCTCAGCACATCCTTAACGCGACCGAAAACCAGCCGTATTAATAGCAGCGGGGCGCCGTCATTGGCGCCCCCGTTTCCTGGCTCGCGTTACTTCTTTTTGCGACGGTTGGCGATGTGAATCGCTCCGCCGGCAACACCCAGAGCCGCTTCATGCACAGACTCGGACAGAGTCGGATGTGCAAAACAGGTCAGGGCGAGATCTTCGGCACTGGAACCAAACTCCATGGCAATAACGCCCTGGG
>CAJXOQ010000143.1 GCA_913057975.1 uncultured Marinobacter sp. | reverse complement strand
ATACGGCGACCACCGAGATCTACACCTCTCTATTCGTCGGCAGCGTCAGATGTGTTTAAGAGACAGGCCGGAGACGATCATGTTCACGGCGTGCTCGGCGCCGATCAGGCGCGGCAAACGTTGTGTGCCACCGGCGCCCGGCAACAGGCCGAGTTTGACTTCCGGCAGGGCAATCTGGGCGTCTGGCTTGGCAATGCGGTAGTGACAGCCCAGCGCAAGCTCCAGACCACCGCCCATGCAGGCACCGCTGATGGCGGCGATCACCGGCTTGCGACTGCTTTCCACATAATTGACTACGGTAAGTAGATTCGGTTCGGCGGTGGCTTTGGGTGAGCCAAACTCACTGATGTCAGCACCACCGGAGAAAGCACGGTCGGAGCCGATCAACACCAGAGCCTTGATGGCAGTGTCGGATTCCGCCTGGCGAATGCCGTTGACAATGCCCTGGCGCAACGCCAGGCCCAGGCCGTTGACTGGCGGGTTGTCCAGCCGAATGACGGCGATTGTGCCGTGTACATCGTAGTGGGCGGTACTCATGTGGCAGCTCCCTGATACTGACAGTGGATTAGGTCGATGGTGTATGGATGCAGTGTTGAATTATCCATACACTGGTGTATTGTTTGTCCATACACTAATGTATGTTTTGGGCGGGGTCAACGCTTTCAAACATGGCTCCGCTGTTGATGTAGAATTCACACCCAACAGCCAGTAGCAGGACCAGATTCCACCATGACGGATGCCAAACCTCAGAAACGCCGCAGCCGCAAGACGCCGGAAAAAGCGCAGTTGACCCGCGACGCCTGGCTGGATGCGGCCGCCGGCGAGGTTGCAGCCGGTGGTTTCAGTAACCTGAGGGTGCTGACCCTGGCAAAAAAGCTGGGTGTGACCCGTGGCAGTTTTTACTGGCACTTCAAGGACCACGAAGACCTGGTGGTGCGCTTCCTCAACCGGTGGCGGGACCGGCGTCTGCACGAGCTTCAGTACTGGAAACCCAAGGGTGGGGATGTCGAAACCGAATTGCGGCAAATTCTGGAACTGTTGCTCACGGATGCGTCCCGTAATATCCGTCGCCTGCAGGTGGAGCTGGCGGTGCGGGATTTTGCTCGCAGGAACGACTACGCGGCTGATCTGGTCACGCAGGTGGACGAAGCGCGCATCAACCAGAACTGCGAGCTGTATGAACGGCTGAGCAGCGATCCCGAGCGCATTCGCGATCTGTCGCTGCTGATGTACGTGGCCACCATCGGCTCCCAGGTGGTGCTTACAGGGAAGAAGGGCGATGCTGAAACCATTCGCCGGGTGGAAGACTTGATGGCGCGCGTGGCGTTGGGGCAGCGTGATGACGGTTAGATGGCTGGCCCTGGTCCTGCTGGGTCTCTGTGCCGGCGCCCTCCATGCTGCCGGAGATGAATGTATGGACGGCGCCACCACTGAACTGGAACAGATGTATTGTCGCGTAGTGAGCGAAGGGCTCGGCGGGGGCTTGCCGTCCCCCACGGATTTCAAGCGCAACGATCCGCAGGTGCAGGCATTGCTTCTGCGGCGCCCTGCCGGGCGACTGGGCCTGGAAGTGCCTGAGCCGGGTGCTCCCGCGCAAGCCGACTCCAGCCCCGGACCGTCTGGCGCGGAACCGGAACCCGTTCGCACCGGCTCTGAAGAAGACCCGCCGCAAAGCGGGTTGCTTTCGGATTGCCAACTGGAAGGCCAGCGCATTGCCTGTCCCCGGCAGCGCTATGATCTGGTCTCAAACCAGCCCAACAGCCAGCTGGCGGAAGGAGCCCTGGCGGAGGATAACCGCCTTGGCCTACGTCCGTTCGAGGGCAATCGCGATGATTCAGAGGCCGTGCGCCGATACCTCTCCAAGGCGTACGACCGCTACATCCCCAAGATGGTGGACATCGGCCTGGGCGCCAACACCATGAGCTTCACGGCCTTCCACAACGCCTTTCACACCATTGAGGATGGCGGCATCGATTTTGCCCGGCGCATGGAACAGACCTTCACCCTGCTCAAGCAGGACAAGAAGAATCTGGCGGTCAAGGCTCGTTACCACGACGAGCTTCCGCAGGACCTTTCCCTGTGCACGGTGATCAACCGCGAAATCGTGGTGTGCGACAACGTCGGTACCAACTGGGTCTACGTCAGCCCATCCAGGTAATAGCTCAGGCTGTGTCCAGGAAATCGTTGAGATACCCGGCGACGGCTTCGGGTTGCTCTTCCTGCAGGAAGTGGCCAGCCTCCACCTCCTTCACTCGCAGGTCTGCGAAGCATTCCTCAATATGATTGAGGTACTCCGGAATGATCACCTTGTCTTTGTTGCCGTAGATATACAGGGCGGGCATGGGCCACGTATGGCCCGCCGTGGTGGCCCAGCGTTTGGCGTCTTCGTGGAAGGTGCGGTAGTAATTGGAGCTGGTACCCGGCGTTCCCGGAATCCGGAAGGTGCGCACGTATTCGTCGAATGCGTCCCGTGGAAACGGTTCGCGGTTCCAGGTGCGCAGGAAGTGCCCAAGCCAGGTCTCTTCGGCGCCCGGAATCATCGCTTCAGGCAGGCCAGGTGTTTGCATGAAATGCTGATACCAGTAGGCAGCGCCGCTGCTGGCGCGGACCTTCTCGATCACTTCCTGGTTGCCCTTGAGGTTGTTGATGATGGCGATGTTCATGATCACCAACCTTTGCACCCGGTCGGGAATGGCCAGTGCGACTTCCTGGGCGACGATGCCGCCCCAGTCGTGGCCCACCAGTTGAAACGCTTCAATACCAAGCTGGTCCAGCAGGCTGATCACATCCTGTGCCATTTCCTGCTTGCGGTAGTGTTCTATGTCCGGGCTGCGTTCACTGTCGCCCAGCCCTCGCAGGTCGGGGGCGATGATGCGAAAGCCCGCCTTCAGATACGTTGCCACGTGCTCCCAGCAGTAGGAGTTCTCCGGCCAGCCGTGGATCATCACCAGCGCCTTGCCACCGGGTGCCCCGCCTTCTCGCCAGGCGAAGCGTCCCCGGGGCGTTTGTCGCTGTTTAGGTTCAGACAGTTGCATGGCTGGGCTCCGTGAATGCGAATGGTACTGCTGCCAGACCATAAACGGACTGACGCAATCGCGCAATCAGAGGGTGCCCACCGGTCTGCCCAGATCCCGAAGCACCGTGTCCACAACCATGGGGCTCCATAGCAGGCGGTGGTGGCCCAGGCCACGGGTGCGGAGCACGTTGGCGTTTTCCCAGTTGTTGAAAACCCGTTCACTTTCGTCTGGCGAGATGGAGGTGTCATCGTCATCAATGACCATCAGGCCCCGCTGGGTGAGGGTCCGTGACAGGGCTTCCAGGTCCAGTTGCTCCCAGACGGATTTGCCGAAACGCTCCTCCATCAATTGCAGATGAACCGCCAGAACGTCCTGGCTCAGGCCGAGTTGACGGCCCAGGTTATCCATCACCGCCGTGAGGCTGACAGGGGGCGCCAGCATGACCAGATAATCAGGCTGAAGGCCGTCTGCGATTGCGCGGGCAGCGGCAATGCAGCCAATGGAATGGGCCAGCACCCCGTGGACCCGGCCGACGCTGGCCGCCACCCTGGCAACGACTTCGGCCATTTCGAACAGGTTGGTGCTCTCGCCCTGGGCACGGCCGTGGGCGGGGGCGTCGAACAACACCACGCGATAGCCGGCTTCCACCAGCGGGTTGACCCAGGCGCCGAACTGGATGCCGGCACCGGCCCAGCCGTGAACGCCCAGAATCACAGGCCCCTGGCCCCAGGAATACACCGGAATGGTCCGGGCGCCGTGCTGCAGCTGGGTATAGCTGTCAGCATTGTCCAGCAGGTATTCATAGCGGGATGGCATGGGCAGGCGCGAGGGCCTGAACGCCATGCGGTTAACCAGCCGGCCGGCTTTCTCAGGGGCCATTCGACCGTAGAGTTGAAGTGCCAGGCGGATGGGCGAAAACCCCTTCGGGCCTTCAACCTTGTGGGTTGTCGGTCGCTCGAAGATCACTGATTGAGTGTTCAGTTGTGAGGTCATGGTGAAAGTCCTTCTTCCAGTGGTAGTGGATGACAGGTTCAGGTTAGGGCTTGCGGGTTGCCAGCAGGAGTGTCATATTTGACATACAAAGTGCTGAAAGGGCCATTTCCATGTTCAACGTTGCCATTGTTGCCTTTCCCAACTGCCATGCCTCCGGTGTGCACGGCATCATGGATTTCTTCACCGTTGCCAACTTCTGCGGCCGCGCTCCGGCTGGCCGAAGCGAGCCCCTGTTTAATTGCCAGGTGGTGACGGTGGACGACCAGCCAGTCCGCGGGTACAGCGGTGCGGTGGTAACGCCAACCTGCAAGCGTGGGGACTTTGAGCCGGACCTGATTGTGGTGGGCTCCTCGGTGGAAGCCGCCGTGGGTGCGGAACGACTGGAGCAGACTCTCGCACCCTCAAGACCGCTGTACGGCTGGTTGCGGGAAGGCCTGGAAAGGGGCGCCGTGCTGGCGAGCGTCTGCACCGGCAGTTTCGTACTGGCGGAGGCGGGTTTGCTGGACGACCAGGTGGCCACCACCCACTGGCGGGCAGCGCCGCTGTTCCGTGCCCGCTATCCGCACCTGCGCCTGGAGGAAGACCAGTTGCTGGTGGATAACGGTCGCATCATCTGTGCCGGCGGCGCCACGGCGTTTGTGGACCTGTGCAGTTACCTGGTGGAGCGCTTCGCCTCACCGGCGGTTGCCCTGGCCTGCAGCAAGATGCTGGTGCTGGACGGCCGCCGGACTGAGCAAACGCCCTACATGGCCTTCTACAGCCAGAAGGCCCACCAGGATGACGCTATCCGCAAGGCACAGTCCTGGCTTGAACAGCACTACGCCGATGCACTGACCATCGACGAAGTGGCTGCCGTGGCGGGCCTTGGCACCCGCACCTTCAAGCGTCGTTTCAAGGAAGCCACTGGTGAAACCCCGATCGGCTACCTACAGCATCTGCGGATCGAGGCGGCCAAGCACCTGTTGGAGTCCAGCCGCGAACAGACTGCACGCATCATCTGGAGTGTGGGTTACGAAGACGCCAGTTCGTTCCGGAGGCTGTTTAAACGCACGGTAGGCTGTACCATGGAGCAATACCGCAAGCGTTTCAGCTATGTATCCCCAAAAGTGGCCTGATGCCCCGACGATCCCCGACCGAAGACAGGACTCCCATGCCCGGCAAAAACTCCACCCGCCTCAACAAATACATCAGCGAGAGTGGCATGTGTTCCCGGCGGGAGGCTGACCGCTATATCGAGAACGGCAACGTTGCCATTAATGGCAAGACAGCCCAGGTGGGCGATCAGGTGCTGCCCGGTGACAAAGTCACGGTGAACGGTCAGTTGATCGAGCCGCGAGACGAAGAGGACCTGATCTTTATCGCCCTCAACAAGCCCGTGGGCGTGGTCAGCACCACCGACCCGGCGGAGCGCCGTAACATCGTCAACCATGTGGGCCACGGTGAGCGGATCTTCCCCATTGGCCGACTGGACAAGGACTCCCAGGGGCTGATTTTCCTCACCAGCAACGGTGATCTGGTGAAC
This sequence comes from uncultured Marinobacter sp., assembly GCA_913057975.1. GTDB lineage: Bacteria > Pseudomonadota > Gammaproteobacteria > Pseudomonadales > Oleiphilaceae > Marinobacter. Next base: position 4,815 of record CAJXOQ010000143.1, on the reverse strand, counting down.
AAAATCCTGCGCGCGGGCAACAACCACGAGAAGGAATACCTGGTCACCGTCAACAAGCCGGTGACCGCAGAATTCGTGCAGGGTATGAGCGCCGGGGTACCGATACTGGGCACGGTCACCAAACGCTGCCAGGTCGAAAAGGTGTCCCGTTTCGTGTTCCGTATTACCCTGGTTCAGGGCCTGAACCGACAGATTCGTCGCATGTGCGAGTTCTTTGATTACGAGGTCACGAAGCTCGAACGTGTGCGCATCATGAATATCAGCCTCAAAGGACTAGCAGTCGGAGAGTGGCGCGATCTGGGGCCGAAGGAGCTGGCCGGGTTGTTTGACATGATCCGCGATTCGTCCTCGGAAGTGAGCCCCGAAACCCGTAGCGAAACGAAAAAGCCGGCGAGCAAGCGGCCTGGCAAAAAGCCCGGGACATCGCCATCGGGAGCGCGTGGAAAGGGCGCAAAGGCAGGACAGCCCGGTCGGCCAGGAAAGCCCGCTGGAAAACCCGGCAAACCCCCGCGCCCGGGCAAAGCCAGCAAGCCGGGAAAGCCGGGAAAGTCACGCAAACCCAGGCAAAGCAGCGTTAAACGCTAGGATACGTTCACTTCCGTACGGCACGAAGGCGCCACTGTCGCTATGCTATACCGTTTTTACCCTTGGCCGGATGTTCCGAATGCTTGAAGCGTTTATCAGTACCTACATCAGCAGCACGATCCGTTTTCTGTTCCTGCTGGCGCCGTTTTTCGTGGTCACCATGTTTCTGGCGCTCACCCGGGGCCTGCCGGCTGCGGAAAAGAGTTCGATCATCCGCCGTTCCACGGTGTCCGCGTTGATCCTCGGGCTGGTGCTGTTCTTTGCCGGGCCACTGTTGTTCAGTGCGATCGGTATTACCCTGAACTCATTCCGGATCGGCGCCGGCAGCCTGCTGTTCCTGACTGCCATCAGCCTGGTCACCAGCGGTACCCGCAACCATGCCACCGGGCTACCGGATGAAGACCGCGATGACATTGCCGTGGTGCCACTGGCGATTCCGGTGATGATAGGCCCTGCGACCATCGGTGCCATCCTGGTTTACGGGGCCGAGCTGAACGCTGTGCCGGAAGTGGCCGGAGGGCTTCTGGGGCTGGTGTCGGGGCTGGTTATCCTGGCGGTTCTACTGCACTTGTCTGGATACCTGGAAAGGGCGCTGGGTAAGACCGGGCTGAACATACTCTCCAAGATCAGCGGCCTGATTTTGTCTGCCATGGCGGCGGAAATTGTACTGACGGGCATCGCTGGATTTATTGCTTCCACGTCGGCCTCCTGATGTCTTTCGATACCGTAGCGCACAATCGCAGTCGCCAGCAGTTTGACGGAGTGTCCTCCGTGTGGCTGTTCGGCTATGGCTCGCTGATCTACAAGGTGGACTTCCCCTTCCTTGAGCAGCAGCCGGCGACGATTGAAGGCTGGGCTCGGCGTTTCTGGCAGGGCTCCCATGATCATCGCGGTACTCCGGAGGCTCCCGGGCGTGTGGTCACGCTGATCAGCCAGCCTGGTGCGACATGCAAGGGCATGGCCTATCGGGTATCACCGGACGTGTTTGAGCACCTGGATGTACGTGAGAAGAACGGCTACCTGCGCTTCAGCACGACCATGACATTTGATGACGGTAGCAATGCGGAAGGCCTTGTTTATATTGCCACCGAGGACAACGCCGCTTTTCTGGGGCCCGCTTCGACGCTCGACATTGCCAGCCAGATTGCGCGTTCGTCCGGGCCAAGTGGCCCTAACAGCGAGTATCTGCTGAAGCTGGCGGACGCTTTGCGTACGCTGGGTGATCATGATCCCCACGTGTTTGAGCTGGAATCCCACCTGCGTTGATTCTGTCGTGACGGTCAGCCGGCCACGGCAACTGTAAAGACTGTCCGCGCCTGCGTAAAAGAAGTGCAAAGCCGCCGCCGATCGCCTGACTTTCCCCGGAAGTTCCGTACTCTGAAATTAGGGAGCAGCCACAGAGTGTTCGTGGATGCTAATCCGGGATCTGAAAAGATCGGGAGAAGAACGATGAAAGCATTTCTGATTGGCAGTTGTTTCGTTGGCCTGATAATGGCCACCAGCCCGGCTGTGGCAGAGTCTGACAAGCGGGAGAACCACAGGGCAGGGTTTCACCAGAAAGTGGAGCACGACAGGGGCACACCCCACCACAAGAAGCTTCTGTCATCCCGGCACCGCGATGCGGATGCACACCACGGTCACCGGGATCGCAAGCATGACGGGAAAAACAAGGCGCACAACCGACACAAACACGGTTGGCAGCATAAGAAGTACCACCAGAAAAGGCATGGTTACCATGGCCACAAACGCCATTGGAACAAACACCGTCACCATTACCGGGATGATCGTGGCACCCGTTTCCGGTTCTACTACAACAACGGCACCTACCCCATGGAGTATCAGGTGCTGCAGGGCGCTCAGCTACTGATTGACGTAACTCGTTGATTGTTTGGGTTAAAGCCTCTCGCCGGCGCCTGTGAACGGCGCCGGCTCTTTAGTCCAATCATTATCAGCGGGGATTTTGCCTCAAAAAAAGACCGCTTCTAAACAAAAGCGAACGTTTTCCGCATCCGAAAAGTCGGTCTTTTAGGGGTAGATATCAAACAGCGGTACTGCCAGGTTAACTGGTGTCATTTGCTAAACTCTGCCCATGAACACATACAAGCGTCACCGGCTCCCGCCGGAGATCATCAGCTACGCGGTCTGGCTCTACTATCGGTTTAGCCTGAGTCACCTAGATATTGAGGATCTTCTTTCTGAGCGTGGCATCACGGTAAGTCATGAATCGATCCGTTTGTGGTGTAACAAGTTTGGTCTCAAGTACGCCCGGTGTCTGAAGCGCAAACACCAGGGGTACGGAGATACTTTCTTTGTTGATGAGGTCTTCGTGAAGATTGATGGCCAACTGCACTGCCTGTGGCGAGCTGTTGACCAGGATGGCGATGTGGTCGATGCGCTCCTGCAACCCAGACGAGACGGACAGGCGGCGAAGCGATTTTTACGGCGACTCATGGCTTCTCATGGTGGCGAACCTCGGAAGGTTGTGACCTACAAACTACGCAGCTATGGAATCGCACACCGAGATATGATGCCGGAGGTCAATTCATGACAACGCCCAGTATGCTAATAACAAAGCGGAACTATCGCACCAGCCAACCCGTGTGCGGGAGAGGCAGATGCGTCGATTCAAATCACCCCAACAGGCGCAGCGCTTCCTTGAAGCGCAGGCTGCAATTTACACGTTGTTTAATCTCGGCGGTCACTTGATCGGCGCAGAGCACTACAGAAAACTCAGGGAAGGTGCGTTCTCGGATTGGAAAGTGGCTGTGGCATGAGAAAGGCGGGAAGCGTCACAACTGTGTTCGACGGTAGTTAATTCGGCAGTAACATGCGCTGTACTGTTTACGTTTCCTGCTCATGATTCCCCTCCCGATGGAGATGACGAATCAGAGCTTAGGCACGTGTCCAAATTTCGGGGACCACTTCACCCCACTAAATTTTTCTTAAAAAATCTAAATGCTAAATTTGACAATCATCTCGTTCTGATCTTAAGTAAATAGGCAATAGCCGAAGTCAAAGCCGACTTCTGGTGGAGAGCACACACAACGGGCAAAGCGAGCCCCCCATGTTTAAACCGAAAGGTTTGGCGCGGGGGGCTTTTTTTTGTCAAAAAAAAGAGGAGTTCACCCAAAGGGTTGATTCCAAACAAGAAATGTAGCTCTGGAGGGTTTGGTAATGAAACGACGTGACTTGTTAAAGGGAATGGCTATGGGTGGCGTAGCTGGCGTCACAGGGCTTGGCGGATTTCCTGGTGTTTGGACCGGTCGTAACGCCGCCTGGGCAGCAGGCGGTGATATTCCGGTAGGCGTATTGTTTTCAAAGACAGGTGCCGTAGCGGTGGTTGAAAGTACGCTGCACGACGCCTGCATGATGGCAATAGAGGAAATTAACGACAGCGGTGGGATCAATGGTCGAAAAATTCGTCCGTTTGTGGAGGATCCAGCCTCAGACCCAGCCACCTTTGCGGACCGAGCGAATCGTTTGGTTCGGCGAGATAAAGTTGTTTCTATCTTCGGTTCATATACGTCTGCTAGCCGCCAAGCGGTTCTGCCGATTGTTGAGGGCCAGAACAATTTGTATTGGTACCCAACCCTTTATGAAGGCCGCGAATGTTCCCGCAATGTTATGTACGGGGGAGCTGTTCCGAACCAACAGCAGCAGGATTTCGTCCCCTGGCTGAAAGAAAAATTTGGTGGGCGGTTTTATTTGCTTGGAAATAATTACGTTTATCCAAGAGAAGAAAATAATGTGGCTCGAAAAATTCTTAAGGATATTGGTGGCGAAGTCGTGAACGAAGAGTACGTCCCCCTGGGTCACGACAGTTTCAGTTCCATAGTCAGCCGAATTCGGCGTGAGCAACCAGATGTTATTTTCAGCACTTTGGTTGGCGATTCCGATGTTGCCTTTCAGAGGGAGTACCACAGTGCAGGTTTGGATCCCGAGGTCATGCCGGTGGCAAGTCTTACCCGGTCTGAGGTTGAGGTAAAGGCTATCGGTGGTGAAGCTGCAGCCGGTCACTTTTCATCGGCGCCCTATTTCATGGGGCATGAATCAGCAGAAAACGAGAAGTTCGTAGAAGCTTACTTGAAAAAGTACGGAAAAGATCAGGTGACCCATTTTGTTAATGAGGCCGCTTATTTCCAAGTATATCAATTCAAAGCAGCCGTTGAAGCTCTTGGGTCCTGTCTCTTATACACATCTCCGAGCCCACGAGACGGACTCCTATCTCGT
>CAJXOQ010000142.1 GCA_913057975.1 uncultured Marinobacter sp. | reverse complement strand
GAGTTGGCCAAGGGTGGCCGTGAACTGCAGTCCGGTTGCCTGGGGCATGTCTTCGATCCTTGAAGCAGTATAATCCTGAACCGCCAATACGGAAACCGTCCTGTTTCCGTATTGGCTCTGGTGCGTAGTCTAATACAGACTGCGTGGTATCTGGTACCCCGCCAGCAGTGACTGTGTGAACGGGTTGGTATTACTGCCTGCATGCAGGCGGTAACGCATTTCGCCGTCGTCCAGCGCAAACCGCACATCCACGGCACTACTGCTCACGCCGGTGATGTCGGCTTCGTCCAACAGGCGGAACAACGCCCAGGGACCATTTTCTGAAACGCTACGCGGTGACCGGTTCACTTCCGTGGGCACCAGCGTCACGCGGCTTTCGACGGTATCCCGCAAGGTATTGGGCCACACCAGCGGAATGCTCTGGCTGGGGCCGTGGCTGAACTCAACCAACTGTCCATCCACGTTCATCACGCTGCGACGCTTGTTGGAAGACAGGTGCAACGGCTCTAGGGCAAACTCAACATCCAGCGAGCCGCTTCGAGTGAAGAAGGCGCGGCGGATGTTCTCGGCTTTCTCCAGTGAGGCCAGCACATCGCGACGAACCAGGCTGGCGCGCTTGGAACCGGCAATGTGTTCCGGATGGTCTTCCAGGAACAGTTTCAGGTTGTCGTTGTAAAACTGGTCCAGCACCCCGTCCGGCGCAAAGAAGCGCTCGAAATCCTGCAGTGCGGCGTCGCGGCCGGCGCCGGGGTTGAACGGGTAATGCCTGGCCAGACTCTGCTGGAACGGCTGGTAGACTTCCTGGTACCACTGGCGTTCCAGCTGCGCCACAGCCTGATCCAGAACCACGCGCCAGCTTTCAGAGGCCAACTTCTCAAGCATGCGATCCAGCGGTGCCGGCTGATTCGAGGCTACCCGTTGCAGGGTGAAGATCGGGTCCGCGCCTTGCAGGCCCATCCGGGCACGGGCGGCGGAAAGTGCAGCCTTGCCACGATCCGGTGCTTCCTGGATGCTACGCAGATAGGTGTGCAGGTTCTGAACCACGTCCATCACCTGCTCCATATCACTGGGGTCGTCACCCCGTTTGTCGATCAATGCGTTCAGGTCGGTGAACTGTCGTTCAATTTCCTGAACCATCTGGAAGTGGGCGGACTGCTCCATCACTTTTCGGGCCGCTTCGGCTTCTTCGCTGCCACCGGGAATCAATCGGGTATTGGCGGTAACCTGCGCCAGCAACTGATTCAGCGGCTCGTGACCGCTGGTCAGGCTTTCCAGAATACGCACACCATGGTTAAGGTCGCTGAAGCTCTGGATGTCCAGCCGGCTCAGCGCCCGACGCCAGCTCGCGACATAGTTTTCCGCGTACAGGGATTGCAGTTGCGCCTGCAGCCGGGCTTCATCCGCCTTGCTGAAGTTCACATCGTCCCGACGGCCCAATACCCAGGCATCAACCAGAGCCAGCTCCGTCACCGAGCCGGATTTGCGCAGGAACCAGGAATCCAGGCCCTCACGGGTCAACAGTGATGGAATCACCACCGGATCTTCCTGTTCGGTGTTCTCCTCATCAAGAGGTTCGCCGAATTCATCCAGGCTTACGAATACGGTGCTGAAGGCCGGTCCGGACTCCCGGGCCAGATCCAGCGGTGAGCGGAAGTTCTGCTCCGCTTCTTTCTCCAGATCCCGATAGACCCGGTCCGGAGTCGCAATGCGGCCGAGCTCGTGCTGGGCCCATTGAACACTGCTGCGGAAGGGGGCGAGGGCCATGTCGGCGGTCTTGTCACCCGCTTCCACCCTCTGGTTCAGATCCGTGTGCAGCATGGCGTAGTCCAGGTGACTGAGCAGCCGTTGTTGCAGGTCCCGCTGCGCCGGGTAGGCGCGTTGCCAATAATCGCTCATGTAGCTGTGAACAATGTCCCGGCGGCGGCCACTGGCATCGTAGAGCATCCGCAACACACGCAAGTGGTCGAGGCGCTCAGAGCTGGTGTCCGGGGCATCGCTCATCTCTTCCATCACGCCCAGCATCAACGCGGGCATGAACTGGTAGGCCAGCATGTCCAGGTAGGATTCTTCCACTTCCGGACCAACCTTGTGGCCTTTATACAGGCCCATATCCGCCACGACAGCCGGTTCCGCCCGGTAATCACCAAACGCCAGGGTGGCTTCCCGCAACTGGTCCAGAGGCTCCAGCAAATTGCGGCCAGTGGTGTCAGGTTCGTAGCCAATGGGGCGCCAGTTATCGATAAAACTGCGTACCCGCTCCTCCACCGCGGTGGCGGCCTGTGCGTTTTCGATAAAGTAGTGCTGCCATCCGGCGGTCATACCCAGGCCGGCGGCAACGGCCACGACGGCCGCGACAGCAATGCGGCGACGCCGGCTACCAACCACTTTCTGGTTGTCACCAGCCAGGCCCGCTTCGCGATAGATAATATTGGGAAACAGCTTTTCGGTGAACAGGCTTGAGGACTGTCCGCCACGCTGAGCAGGCTGTATCGGGCTGGCAAGCCCATAATTCGCGGCAGCTGCTGAGACAAACGCATCTTCCGGCACACCTTCCTGAACCACGGAGGTGAAGTAAGTGCCTCGCACCAGGGCCGGTGTTGAAAAGGCATCCGCTGAAAGCAGGTCTGCCAGGAACTGCTCAAGCACTGGCTTCAGGCCGGCCAACTGGCGGGTAAAGGAATAAGCAGCGGCACGCTCTTCGGCATCCCTTGTGGCAGATAGCACGTCCGGAAGCCGCTCACCGAGTTGCTCCGCGAGTTTGCTGAAGCTTTGGTCAAACTCGCCCAGCCAGTCGTCGGCATCCAGTTGGCCATCCAACTGGAAGGTAAAGCCCAGGGGCTGTTCACGCTCGGCTTTGGAGAGTGTGCGGGCAAATGGCGCAAATCCGTAGAGCAGGTCCATTTTGGTAAAGCTGATGTATACCGGCAACTGGGAGCCCAACTGCTCCATCAGTTCCCGCAGCCGGGTACGAAGCAGGATGGCCTGGGCCTGGCGCTGCTGTTCGTTGCCGGTACTCAGGCGAGCAAGATCAACCGCCAGCACAACGCCATTCAGGGGGCGCTGGGGACGATTCTTTTCCAGCCAAGTGATGAAGTGGGTCCACAACCGCTGCTGGATATCGCTGGTGGCGCCCTCGCCGTCGTTCTGGCTCAGCAGTTCGCCGTCCGGATCAATCAGTACGCCGTTATCGCCGACCCACCATTCAAAACCAAAAGGATTTCGCTCGGTACGAGGGTTACGGGTGACATTGGTAAGCGTGTAAGTCTGCCCGGAACGCTGAATCAGGCTGGTTTTACCGGCATCTTCCAGGCCCATCACCAGGTACCAGGGCAAACGATAAACACCTTTACGGCCAGGCAGGTTGCTCTTGAGTTCCGTCAGGCGGCGATCAAGCAGGCGCTGCTGGCGTCGTTCCAGCGGCAGGATGGGGTCTTCCTCTTCCTTCTGCTCTTCCGCCTTGGCGACGTTCACTTTACGCAGCTTGCGCGCCAGCATCATGCCCCAGACCATGGCCACCAGCAGTACCACCACCAGCGTCACCAGAGCACGCATCTGCCAGGCCGCCAACGGGTATTCACCACCTATTTCCAGGCGCGGGCCCAACCACCAGGTTGCGGCCAGCAGTACCACCACACCCAGCGCCAGGGTAATCGGCGCCGCACTGCGCACAAAGGGCAGTATCCGTCGTCCAATGAGTAGGGCTTGTCTCCACATGGTGTCCATTCCTGTCAATTTGATCCGTCAGTTGTTAAGCAAGTCTGTCCAGCCGGGCCACCAGGCCCGGCTCCCAGTCTTCAAGGCTCATGCCGCGGGTCTGCTCACGCAGATCCTGCACCTGTTGTTTCGCCAGGCTTTTCATGCCGCTGTCTTTCATCAACTGGCTGCTCATCAGCCGCCAGTAAAACCGATCACGGGGCTCGCGGGCAGAGTCCAGGCCTTCTTCCAGCAGCTTCATGGCCGGAGCCAGGCCTTTCTTGTCCATAATTCCGCGAGCATCGTCGTAAGCCTGCTCCCAGGAACTTGCGCCCCCAGCGCTGCCACCCTTCGCCGGACCGCTGAGCATCCAGTCAGCTACCACTTTGGGTAGAAAAGGCGTGCCGTCGTTAAAGGTCATGTCCGCCAACTCTGGCAACCGTTCAACGAAGTCTTTGACCGCCGTGCGGATAGCTTCGGCACAGGTCTCGTGCCCCAGTGCAGACGCCACTTGTGCGCTCAACCAGTGGCCTTCCAGCCAGAACGGACTGACCGACAGGCTTTGTTCTATACGTTGCCAAAGCGCCAGGTCCGGGGATTTGGACAGGCTTTCGCGATAGTCAGCCACCCTGTCGGCGCTTACCGCCGCCAGATCGCTCTTGATGCCGTCGCGTGCTGGTGGAACCGAAGTAATGGTCTGCCAGATGGCGTAGCGGCGGAGCTGATAGCCCAATGCGTCGGCGGGTGTGGTTTCGGTCAGCATATCCGCCACTTTAAGCAGGCTCTGGCGGGTAGCCCGCTCGTTGGCGGGGTCCAAGGTCAGGCTGCCCAGAGACGCGGAAGAGGTGCTGCTGGCTTGCGACGAAGAGGAGCCGGCCGATGACGTACCCGCGGTTTCGGTATTATCGGTGGCTTCCGACGGCCTGGGCGTATCAGAAGGCGATGGCAGTTTTTCCACGGCCCGACGTAAGTCGACCAGGCCGTCATCTGGCAGCTCCAGTGCACTCGCCTGTTCCAGCAGCTTGGCGAGCGTGGTCAGGCAGAATTCCCGGCCATCGCCCACGCCGCCGTCGAAGCTCAGTGCCGACACTTCCTTGAGGGCCCGTTGCAGAATCTGGGTCATCAGCATCTTGCGGGCGCGTTTGCCCTTGTCGCCCGGATAAGGCCAGGCATCGTGCCACCAACTGTCCAGTACCCGGTGCAACAGATACAGCGACAGCGCAAACCGTTCACCGTTGCCGCCACGCTGCAGGCACAGCAGAAGAAATCCCAGCACCTTGAGGTCTTTACTGGTGTCTGACAGCAAGCGAAGCGATTCACTCTCCACCTTGCCCCATTCAACACCGGTGTGGGCCAGCGAGCCCACTTTCATGATTTCGTTCTCAAGGTATTCCATGGTGGGGTCGTCCATCAGGTTCTCACCTGTGGCGCTCTCACCGGAAAGCCTATTCAACACCTGTTCAACGTATGGATGCTGCTCTACTGCCTGCATGTCCAATCCCTGTCTTTGCAAATGGCGCTATACGTTCTTGATCACTCTTGATCAACCTATGTCACTACCAGCCACACGCTTCCCGCAGTGGCTCAAGGGTTTCCCGAAACCCGCTCAGGTCGAACATCAACCCGTCGACGACACCACTGGACGACGCCACAGTCACTCCGGACTCGCCCGCCATGTTTCGCACGGTTCGGATGGCGGGCAGCCCCCGGCCCCCACTGATCACGAAACCGTCGTCCCGGACCCGCCAGATCTGACGGCCCTGGCCAAAATCGACGGTGACCCGTTCCTCTTTCACCGCCTCCGGCATCATCAACGTCAGTTCGGTGATGTTGTTGTGACACTGCACCGCCAGCAGCGGCCTCGGCGGTTTGACCCCAAGGGCACTGAGCGTCAGCAGATGTCCTGCCAGCTCCGAGGTATTGCGATACAGCGGGCCGTCACCCGGGCGGCGGCGATGTTCCTGGGCAAAAGCCTGGCGCCAGCGCTCGGGCTGGTTACCAACGATGGCGTCTTCAACCGCCACTGAAAACGGGGTACCAAACACCTCGTCAAAACACGCCAACCGTTCCAGGCGCTGGCTCTCTTCGGTACACGCCATGGCCTCGGCCACCTGGGGATTGCCCTGCGCATTAACGACGAGAGACATCGTCGTACCAAGGGCACAGAGCACAATGGCAAGGAGGCTGTTACTTCGAATGCTAGGGTTCACGCTTCTGTCACCTGATACTTCAGACATTTATGGGCCAGGGTGCGTTTGGGCAGCCCCAGGCTTTCCGCTGCCTGGGCACGGTTGCCACCGTACTGGCGCAGGCGTTCACGAATGATGGCCGCCTCGAACGCCTGGGCCGCGGCCCGGAGGTCGTCCACTTCATCCGCCTGGGGCAGACCGGGGACGGCAGCCGCCTGGATGTCGCTGGCAATACAGGTTTCCTGGCTCGGAAACAGGTCATCCAGGCGCAGTACTTCCGGCTGGATATCGTCACCCACCGGGGTTTGCAGGCAGGCAAACTCAACAATGTTCCTCAATTCCCGGGCATTACCGGGAAAGTTATAGCTCGCCAGCATGCCCAAGGCGTGACTACTGATACCCAGTGGGCCGGCGCCCTCGCGGGCGGTGTACTCACGGATGAAATGCCGGCACAGGGGCTCCAGGTCTTCCGGGCGCTCCCGCAATGGCTTGACCCGCAACGGGAACTGGCTGAGCCGGTAGAACAGGTCGCGGCGGAATCGGCCTTCCTCGATGCAGTCACTCAGTGGCTGATGGGTGGCCGCGACCAGTCGAAAATCGGAGTGTTGTTCCTGCTGAGCACCGAGTGGGCGAAAGCGTCGGCTTTCCAGCACCCGCAGCAGTTTGGACTGCAGAGCCATGGGCATGTCGCCGATTTCGTCCAGGAACAGGGTGCCACCATCCGCTTGCGCCAGCAGACCTTCCTTGGCCCGGTCGGCACCGGAAAACGCACCCTTGGTATGGCCAAAAAGTTCACTTTCCAGCAACGAGTCCGGGATGGCGGCGCAATTGACCACCACCAAGGGCCCTTCGGCCCGATCCGAAAACCGGTGAATGCCCTGGGCTACGAGATCCTTGCCGCAGCCGGTTTCACCCTGCACCAGAACCGAGAGCTGGCTGCCTGCGGCCCGGACAATTTGGGCGCGAAGGTCGGTCATGCCTTTGGAGTTGCCAACCAGAGTGGTCGCCAACTCTTCACAGCGCTGGCGCACGGCTTCTGCGTCGTGGAGGTGGTCGAGGGAGCGCTTGAGCATGCGCCGCTGCCAGACTTGGTCGCTGGTCTTGAGCTGGCTGACCCATTGGTGAGACAGCAGGGTCAACAAACCGCGGTACAGTGGCTGGGCGGTGATGCCGTCCCATTCGGGTTCTTCATTGCACAGCACGAGGATGCCAAGAGTGCGGCCGTCTTCGCCTTTGATGGGTTCCAGCCAGAATGAGCGGGGCCGGTTGCTGGCGTCGACCAGGGCCTGGAAGCCCGGATGATCCAGGCGGTAGCTCGCGGCCCGTGACAATTCCCTGGGTTTGCCCTGTTGCAGCAGGTGGGCAAAGGGGTGGCTGAAGTCGCCGCAATCGAATTCGCCCTGCTCGCCCAGTGCCGCACAGTGGAGCGTGCGGCCGCTGAGGTCGAGTTCGAGCGACCAGCAGCGGGTCAGGCCGAAGGTGTTTTCGAGTTGCCGTGAGGCGACTTTTAGCAGGGTTGGCAGGTTGTCCTGCCGGAGCAGTTCAACCGCCAGGTCTATGCCGGTGTGCAACTCCGTCTGCATCCGTCCCATTCTTTTTATCCCTTTTCCTTGTCCCTTAAGGACCGCGAACCGTGCAGATTCACTTTCCGAAACACGCTGTGAATACATCCCTGTACGCTCCACTCTCGTTCGCCGCCCGCACACTGTGGGGTTGAGCTTTCCAAAACACGCCGTGAATACATCCCTGTAGGCTCCGCTCCGCCATCCATGGCTCCGCAGGGTTTTGGAAAGCTCAACCCCACAGTGCGCTGCCATTCAGGGTGGCTGCACGCTAAGCGACTGTTCCTGTGAACTTGTTGTCTTGAACACCAAGCGTCACTTTGGTGACTGGCTCACGAGCAGCCAGTTTCTCCAGCAACGCCAGCGATACCGGTGGCAATAGTTCACCTTCAATAATCGACTCCAGCATCCTCGCGCCATTTTCACTGCGTGTCGCACGGCTGCGGATGGCTTCCACCAGGCCGTCTTCCAGTTCCACATTGGTGTGGTACCGGTCGCCGATCTGGGTGGCCAGGCGGTCGAGTTTATCGCCAACGATGCGGTTGAGGGTTTCTTCGCCCAGCGGCAGGTAGGGCACGACTTCCATACGTGCCAGCAATGCCGGTTTGAAAAAGTCCGCCAACTCCGGGTACAGCGCTTCCTCGATTTTTTCGGGCTCGCCCGCGTGTTTGACGATGGTCTGGTAGCCCAGGTTTGAGGTGAGGAAGAACACTACGTTCTTGCAGTCGATCAAGCGGCCTTCGCCGTCGGCCAGTTCACCTTTGTCGAAGGCCTGGTAGAACAGGTTGAGGACTTCCGGGTGGGCTTTTTCGACTTCGTCGAGCAGCACGACCGAATAGGGTTTCTGGCGGATGGCTTCGGTGAGGATGCCGCCTTCGCCGAAGCCCACGTAGCCCGGCGGTGGGCCGATCAGGCGGGAGACGGTGTGTTTTTCCTGGTATTCGGACATGTTGATGGTGGTGAGGAACTGGCGGCCTCCGTATAGCAGTTCGGCCAGTTGCACCACGGTTTCGGTTTTACCCACGCCGCTGGGGCCGGCCAACAGGAAGGCGCCCATTGGGCGACCCGGGCGACGCAGGTCGGCGCGGGCGGTGAGCAGGTGCTGGTGCAGTGCACCAATGGCGGTGTCCTGGCCTTTGATGTGCGATTGCAGATAATCCGGCAAGCGGGTGATCTTTTCCAGCTCGTCGGCGGTCATGCGGTTGACCGGAATACCGGTCCAGTCGGCGATGACTTCAGCCACTTGGCGGGCATCGACACGGGCGTGTACCAGTGGCTCGTCGGCCTGCAGCTCTTCCAGTTCCTGTTCGATGGCGGCGGCTTCGCTTTTCAGGTCAGGACACTCTTCGCTGGTTTCGGGCGTGGCGTCTTCCGCTGATACATCCGCGTCAGTCTCGGCAGTGTCCTCGCTCAGCAGTTGCTCGCGAATGTCGACGAGACGCGCCACCAGTTCCCGCTGGTCGTTCCAGCGCTGTTCCAGTTCTTCCGCTTCCTCACGCAGGGTTTCCAGGCGCTCCACCAGTTCGTTTTTACGCTGGTGGTCGATGGCCTGCCCGAGTGTCTGTTCGCGGGTCATCAGTTCCTGTTCCATGCCCAACTGATGCAGTTCACTGCGCACGTGGCTTAGGCGGCGCGGAGGCGTACTGAGGTTGAGGCTGACCCGTGCACAGGCGGTGTCGAGCACGTCGATGGCCTTGTCCGGGAGCTGACGGCCAGCGAGGTAGCGGGCCGACATGTCGGCAGCGGCTTTCAGGGCGCTGTCGGCGATCAGGACCTGGTGGGCCTTTTCGTAGACAGTGCGCAAGCCACGGAGGATGTGGACCGCTTGAGCCGGGGTTGGCTCATCCAGCGCGACGGGCTGGAAGCGGCGGCTCAGGGCCGGGTCTTTCTCGAAGTACTTCTTGTACTCGCGCCAGGTGGTGGCGGCGATGGTCCGCAGCTCGCCACGGGCCAGGGCCGGCTTGAGCAGGTTGGCGGCGTCGGAGCCGCCTTCACTGTTGCCAGCGCCGATCAGGGTATGGGCTTCGTCGATAAACAGGATGATGGGCGTCGCGGAGCTTTTCACCGCTTCAATCACGCCTTTCAGGCGCTTTTCGAACTCGCCCTTCACCGACGCACCGGCCTGCAGTGCCCCCATGTCCAGGGTCCACAGTTCCACGCCCGTCAGGCGCTCCGGCACATCGCCATTGACGATACGCAGAGCCAGGCCTTCAACAACGGCGCTTTTGCCCACGCCGGCATCGCCGACAACAATGGGGTTGTTCTTGCGACGACGGCAGAGGATGTCGATCATCTGATCGATTTCGGCGTCGCGGCACACCACCGGGTCCAGTTTCTTGTCCCGGGCCAGTTTGGTGAAGTCAGTGGCGTAGCGCTTGAGCGGGTCCATGTCCACCTGCGCCTGATTGGCGGCACTGGGGCCATCCTCAGCGCGAGGCTGTTCGACCGAGCCGCGGGTCATGGAATCGAACTGGCGGCGCAGCTGTTCGCGGTTGATGTCTTTCAGACGCTGACTGACCTGGGGCATCAGGTAGCGGTCTGCGTTCATCAGCAGTGCCAGCATGATGGCACCGGAGCGCAGGTCGGTGTGGCCCAGTTCAGTGGAGGCAATCAGCCAGGCGTCCTGCAGCAGCTCGATCAGCAGCGGCGAGAACGACGGGTACGGCTCGGCGGACTGAGGCTCGCCGTTCAGGCTGTCCCCCACCACCGGTTGCAGCGTGTGGTGATCAATACCGGTGCTTTCCAGAATCTGGCGCACGTCCGTAAACGGAGTTTCCAGCAGTTTGAACAGCAGGTGGGCCGGAGTGATTTCCGCACCCTGGCGGCTGATGCACAGGGCCGCCGAGCTTTCCATTTCCTGGCGACAAATCTCGTTAACTGTCTCTTATACACATCTCCGAGCCCACGAGACGGACTCCTATCTCGTA
>CAJXOQ010000141.1 GCA_913057975.1 uncultured Marinobacter sp. | reverse complement strand
GCGAGGGCAGCAACGAACTGCGATTCGAGGACGAAGCGGACAAGGAACAGATCTATGTCCACGCCCAGAAAGACCTGGATCTGCTGACCGAGAATAACCGCACCGAAGTGGTTAAAAACGAGAGCCACCGAACGGTGGACAACAGCGAGTTCAGCAATATCAAGGGCAGCGACCACTGCACCGTGGATGGCGAGAAGCGACAGACAGTCGGCGGCGACTGCAGTCAGAACATCGGTGGCACTTTCCACCAGAAATCCGCCCAGGGCACGCTAAGTGAAGCGGGCACCGAAGTGCACCACAAGGCGGGCGCCAAAGTGGTGCTGGACGCGGGTGCAGAACTCACCATCTCCGCCGGTGGCAGCCTGCTGAAACTGGACCCGAGCGGCGTGACCCTGGCAGGGCCCGGTATCAAGATCAACTCTGGTGGGTCACCGGGCAGTGGTTCCGGGCAGGGTGTGGTGATGGCGGAAATGCCTCAGGTTCTTGAGGGTGACCAGCCCCACGAGCCCGAGCAGGAGGCACTGGTGGAGGTTGAACAGCGGGAAAACGCCCCGGCCATCAACGTAGAGTCCCAGATCGCGGCACTCAGGAAGGGGGATGCAACCTGCCCGGTTTGTGAGGAGCACAACTCATGAGTCGGGATTGCTGGCCCGTGTCTGAGTCGCCGTTTCCCCGTGTTCGCTGGCCTGATCGTCACCCCGTTGGGCTTGTCCTGGACGGTGTCGCTATCCCAGGGCTCGGTGAGCGGATATACCAGTGGTCCGGTGGGCAGCCCTTTAATGCGGAGTGCCTGTACGCTGCAACCCGCTGGGAGGCCGTTTCGGAGCTCTCCCCCTGGCTGGTATGGCTCAGTGGCCCGGAAGACCCGGTGCTGCAAGGGTTCCTGGAGCGGGGAGCCGTGCAAGAGCAGGGGTATCTGCTGGTTTCCGCCACAGACCGTGCTACCTGCACCCGCTGGATGCGGTCCCACCTGCAGGTGGAAATGGTGCCGGGCTGTGATGAACTGGTGCGCATTGCCCATCCGGCGCTGGCCAGGACGGTGATCGGGGGCAACCTGCCCCGCTTTCCCTCCAGGGCCGTGGATCGGCTGATGGTTCCGGACCGCATCAGCGAACATTGGCACCTTGTCGAGCCTCCGGCTGTTCAGGCGGGCAGCACAGGTGACCAGCCCGCAAAAATGATAGTCTCGCCGGACCTGACAAGCGCATTCGAGGCCTTCAATCGGCGCAAAGACGCACTGCAGATATGGGACAACCTTGATGAGTCGGTGCGCAACCAGTTAGGTGGCTCTGATTTGAGGGATGCCTACCCGGCACTCGGAAGAATACTGGAAGAAGCACTTGGCAGCGGGTGCAATAACTTGCGTGAGGTGATGCAATTTCTGTTCGCAACATTGCCACCACAAGCCGACAGAAACGCCGTGATGGAAGCGGAACCCCCATTGGATCAAGGATGAACCATGACACGGATACAACGCCCCACTGACGACCGGACAAGCAATGATCTTTTGTGCTGGGAACAGCCAGGCACCCCCATTGACGAACCCGCTTCATGCCCACTACTGCAAACCGTGCACCTGCTGCCCATTCGGTATGGCCGGGTGGAAGTTGCACCCGCTGATACAGATCCCGGGTACCCTTACTCACTGACTTCCCGTCCCCTTGGCTATCGCCTCCTGAGGCATGGCTACCTTTATGTGCTGGACGCGGATACCGGGGAACTCCACGAGTACCTGCATGAAAACGGTGAACTGACGGGCCACAACGGCGGCAAGCTGGAATACCCGGTCTCCCACACCCTGTACGTCGCCTTCTCAGAACTGGCATGGACGGCCCGCAAGAAAGCACAGGTACTGGGCGACCCACAAGAGCGTGATGCGCTGCTGCAGAAAGTCGGCCTGTCCAGTGCTTCGCCCCTGAGTGGTGGTGAATACCTGCTTACCCTGGACCAGGCCAAACAATGGGTGGCTGAATTTGCCGAGGACTATACGCCGGATGCTCCCGAAGACGGTCATCCCCAGGAAGGCGAGCCCTACCAGTGGGAGAACCAGCCCTATTACCACAAGACCCGATTTGGCAAGTTGATCAAGCAGCAGTCTATCGACGATGTTTCCAATTGCCTCTGCCTTGTCCTGAGGGACGACGTGGGTGTGATGCTGGACCTGGCCCAGCACCAGGATGATGTGGTGGGCTGGATCGAAAGCTGGACAAATGAGGGAGACGACGAGCGAGACTATTTTCTTGGCACACTGATTGAGTCCATGACCCTGCTGGACGAACAGGGCCTGGATGCCATGGTGGACAATTCGGACCACCCTGCCATTGTCTCCATGCGGCAGGACCTGGAAGCCATGCCGGAAAGCGACCGTTCAAACACCCAGTCGGCATTACTGGCAGCATTGAGACAACTCGAGGATGAAACGAGACCCGGCCCCAATGATGCGTCGCTTCCTCCTGACGTTAAATCAAGGGTTGAAGAGATCCGGAGTACAGCCAACCGGACCAACGCCTACGGCATCCTTCCTAAAATGCAGAGAGCGGTGGACGAGTGGTACCTGCGACAAGCCATGGAAGGGGCCAGGCCGGATTTTGTGGACTCCCACATTGAAGGCATTGTCGCCCTGGAGAACGCGCATCGCGATAACCTGAAGGCGATTCTGGTGGGGCGTGGTTTCGGCCACCGCGGAGTCAACGACCTGATCGACCGTGAGGCCATGGACCAGTACATGGCTGGCCAGCGTGCGAAGCTGGCCCGCTGGCAGTCACTGCTGACGGATATAACCGGTGATCGTATTCAACTGCTGACAGACAACCGCTATCACCAGGCCGCGTGGTATTTTGATTCAGAAGACGAAGCGCAGATTGAAGCGGCCCTGGACCTGGAATACGCTTGCCGGACAGACATCTGCCGTTCCGACGAAGCGAGTGATCGCGTGCTGGAGTGGCTGGAACAGAACCCCCAATACAGTCTCCCCCTGTTCCAGACCCTGCCAAAGAATGACCGCTCCGAAGACGGTGAGCTGGCCAAGACCTATGTGGCGGTTGGCTCCGCTGGCTACGCCGTGGTTACCAAGGCGGCGGAGTGGATCCAGCGGGTAAAAGAGGCAGAGCAGGGCAAGCTTCCGGATTATTCCCACTACTCGCAGCAAATCCAACAAAAAGCAGAGGGGGTGGGGGACACCCTCGCCCCGGTTATTGCACGGGCCAAGGGGCGTGCTGTTGGTGAGCTCTACAAGGCCATCGACAGTCAGGCCCTGCCGGAACTGGATGATCTGTTCCGGGACCTGCCGTATTTTTTCAAGCGGCGCATGCTGGACGCCATAGACCAGGGCAAGGCGGAATTCCGCTTTGCCTCGGCAAGCGAGTTGGCGACCTTCCGGGACAACCTCAGGCAGATGCTGCAGCTGGATCAACGGATGAAACAGCTTCAGAACCAGCACGATGTTGCCAAATCCACCCATGGACATCTTTCCGAAAAAGCCCAGGGATTGGTGACTGAATTCAAGGCCACCCGCGAAGAGCACCGTAAAATCGGTAAACGCGTGGCCGCCGCCCTCAGCCCGGTTGAGGAAACCGACACCGGCCTGAAACTGGAACCGGCCACCACAGGCCGTGCCGGCATAACGTTGGTTCCGCCGCCATTGGCCCAGCAGGAAGTTGGACGACTGGTTGGGCATTTCCGGCAGGGTTTGGCCTCGGCTCCCCGGATGAACCTTATGGGGGATGGGCTTGGGGTTTTGGTATTTGGGGTTCAGTTGGCTATTTTTGGAAATGCGTTGGGCGAGCTTTTTTCAAGGGATAACAATCAGGAGGTTTTGCAAGATACCCTGAAGCGCGTGGGTGAAAGTTTTGGGGCTACCTCAGCGTCAGGTTTTCTGGCTGCTCAGGGCATCATGGACACTGCTTATGGTGCCAGGGCACAGGCCCTGTCCAGTGCTTGGCAGCATAGCGCTCTTGATAGTGTTTATATACGGATGGGTAAGTTGCATGTGGGGCTGGGTATTTTTGCATATGGAGCGGGAGCTTTCAGCTCAGCCCTTAGCGCGTTCAAACATCGGGAAAACTGGCTGAGAGCGGTTCAGACCGGCAATGCCGAAGCTCAGACTGGTGCAGTGCTGGGTATGATTGGTAGTGGTGGTCTGGCGGGTACTAATACCTACGGACTGTACCGGACTGGTCAATCGTTTTTTCAGGCGCTTGCCGCACGAGGGGCTGAAAGCAAGGCCATGGCGTGGGCTACTGCAGGCCGGACCTTGTCCGGTCTGTTTGCTCGCCTGAACGTGGCGGGACTGGTGTTCACGGTTTTTGAACTGGGGGGTACCTGGCTGTATAACCGTTACAACCTGAGTGAGCGGGATAAATGGCTGCAAACCACGCCCTGGTCACGGGAGGCCGAGCAGGTCCACAATGGCTCGCTTGACGACTATGTAGAGGCCTTTGCCCGGATTGGCAACAGTGTCACCCTTGACGAAGTGCCCGGCGAGGATAAAGAACCTTCCAGGTTACGGTTAAACTGCCACGGTTTGGCGGCGGACAGCCTGATGGAGCCTCTGGAAGGCAAAGCACCCCACCGGCTATCAATCGCCGCGTGGCGCATCCAGCCGGGGCGAAGGGGGATGTTCTCCCTCCAGCCGGAAACCTGGGTACCCTGTACCGGTGCCATCCTGGGAAGCTTGGAGAAGTCGGTCGATACCGGTCACCTGCAATTGGCTTTCAGGCCACCGGCCCATGAGAAGACCCAGCATGGCACCCGGGACCTGGGCTTGATGGTCAAGCTCGAAACATTGCAGGAAGATGGAGCCTATACCGGTGCCGTTTATATGCTGAAGGTCACTCCGGATAGTCAGTATCCCCTGACACCCGTGCAGGAGGCTCCGAAAGCAGAGATTACCTGGTGGCGACTCCGCCAGCCACTCATAGTGACGGATGGACTTTAATGGACCCCAAGAATGCCCAGTCAGAACAGCCACCCCGTGCGGGTCGTTCCGAGCCTTTCCCGAGTGGCCGGCTGACGTTTTTATCCCCCAAACCCCTGCCAACGGGCCTGCCACCGGTGGACCATGGGCATGCGGTAGGGGAAGTGAATGGCGGCTATCTGGATTTTGGAACGGGGGCAACCTCAGTGTTCGGTTGGCAAATGACCCTAGGTGGTCCTTTTGGCCTGTTCTTGCTTTTCGCTTTTATTTTCCCCTTCATTGTCTTTCTTGGAGGGTTTTCTTTTGGCAATGGCTGGGAGGATGCCCTATGGGGGTGGCGAGTAACCTTTGATTTTGCCTTCTGGATTGCTGTTTGGGGAGGGCTCTTTGGTTTCTTCATACTCTCCCTTCCTCGCTGGCAGGCTTATGCCAAATTAAAAAACGTAATCCCCACTCGCTTCAACCGCCAACGCCGAGAAGTGTGTTTCGTGCCGGAGGGGCAGAAAGGGCCGATCTTTGTCCCCTGGGAAGAACTGGTCGCCTGGGTCACGGAAGCCCAGGGCGTTACCGAATATGGCGTGCAACGCCAGTATGGCTTTGGCATTGGCTTCTATCACCCGGACACGGGCGAGAAATACACCCTGGAGTTTGAAACCTACGGCCAGCCCCAGGCCATCAGCAACTGGGAAGCTGTCCGGGCGTACATGGAGTACGAAGTCCATACCCTGAAAGAGATCCAGGATCCATTGGAACTTCAGGGTCCGGATGATCCGCCCTGGGAGGGTGTCCATGTTTTCCGCAATGCCCGCAAACGCCTTCATGAGGAATACCGGGAAGGCAAGCGGGGGATGTTCTACCTTACCGGCTGGTACCTGTACCACCTGATGACCTTCTGGACCCTCCCGAACCGGCTGGTGGAGTGGGAGGTCAGGAAGATCAAACGCATGAGCCGAAAGACGCTGCCTAGGGCCATGGCGGAATGGTCTGAGCCACTGCTGGAAGATCAGTGGGTCAGGCCCAGCGAGGAACTGAGGCGCCAGAGTAAGCGGGTGGAAGAACTGCAGAAGGCGGACCCACAACGGCCGGTTATGGAGATCTTTGACCAGGTTAGTGAGGAGTTTTCAGGTGAGGCCTCAATGACCGCATAAACAAGCGGTGGTAGTACAGAATAATTTGAGCCAGATCTACCCGTTTGTCTCTACTCTATGGCCAAAGTCTTCGGGGAGAGCATTATGAACGAAGTAACGAAAGCAATTTGCCTTTCGTGCAATGGCTTTAGCTAATTTGCAGTCGTTCGTCGTTGATCACGGAAGAAGTTTTAAGCTGAGGAAACAAGGATGTGGGATTTCATCGGGTACACAGGTGTTGTTGTTTTTATTTTAGGTGGGCTTGTGCTCTTGGTGGCGGCATTCAGAACCAGTTTTCTTTGGGGGCTGGGTTGCCTGATCTTTGCGCCCCTTTCGTTGGTGTACCTTTTCGTGCATTGGAGATCCGCAAAATTTCCTTTCATTGTGCAGGTTTTTGGGGTTTTTCTGTTTCTGTTGGCGGTCTACGTCCCACACTGGTCGCGCTCCTGATGCCGCGTTATATGAGTCAAACCAAAGTAGCTTTATGCCGGCCACTGATCGGGAGGCTGCGTGACCGCCTATCTAATTCCCACACTGCGAATCTTCATCCTCCACCATCAAATACCTAGCCGGTAAATCTGGCAGTGAGGTCGCAATCAAGTCCTCCAGCCTGCCAGACGCCCGAAGCTCGCTGAGCCCTTCGTTGAATTTCTCCAGGTACCGCTCACTCTCAGGCACCCGCTTGGACAGAATCAGGTACAAGTAATCCGACTGCAGCGGCGTGGTGTGAAAGGTGATCTTTTCGCTGAGCCCAAGCTCTTTCAGCATGCCCATGCCCACGGCGGGCTCCATGGGGAACAGGTCTATACGGCCGGCTGCAAGTTTGCGAAAGTTGGATTCGTCGGAGGTGGTGGTGTCCGCGCTGATGGTGCCGGCGGCGACGGCTTCCTCGAATTCCTCGCCGTAGTTGTAATCCTGGGTCAGGCCGATCCGGTAGCTTTCCAGATCTTTCACTGTGTCCCAGTCGAAATCCATATCTTTGCGATGAAACAGGGCGTAGTTATGGGCGACGATGGGGTCGCTGAAGTGAAAGAACTTGAGTAATTTCCCGCGACAGGTCCAGGCGACTGAGCCATCCCGCAAACCTTTTTGAGCCAGCAGGCGGGCGCGGGACCAAGGGAAAAAGCCATAGGTTACGGAAATGTCCTCTTTGGCGAAGGCTAGGGTAACGATCTGGGAAATGACCCCGAAGTGAGGTGGGGTATTCTCCATGTAGGGAGGCCAGTGGCCATTGGTGAGCCGGACGGTGGAATCCGACTCTTCAGCGTGAAGCTGGGGAGCGAGGATGTGGACCGTGGCTACGCATAGAAGCGTGGCAACGAGTCGATGTAATCCTCGAGCGAAGCGGAGCGATCCTTGCAAACACATCATTCCATCCACTACCGGTTGTGCTCGCCAGACAAAACGTCCGGCTGAGGTCACATCCCGAAGTCAGAGAATCAAAAACCTGATAGTACTCAAAAGGTAGCAGTCACTCCCAAGTTTACAACTTACTCACGAGCCGTTGTCTTCAGCGGCCGTCTCCCCTGAGTGCTTTTACGTTCTCTTCCAGCATTTCCGCATTGGCCTCCTGCGCGGTAACTGGTTCACCGGCAATGAGTTCAATCCGGGACCAGAAGCGCTTGGGCAAATGTTTCAACGCAGGCCCGCCGCAGTGGCTGAAGAAGCTGCCCCACAGGCCTCGCAGTGCCATGGGAACCACCGGTACCGGGCGTCGCTCCAGGATAATATCCACGCCGCCGCGGAAGGTGGCTACTTCACCGTCGGAGGTCAGGCGGCCCTCGGGAAAGATGCAGATGACATGGCCGGCGTCCAGTTCTTCGTCAATGCGATCGAAGGCGGCGTCGTAGATCTCTGGCACCCGATTGCGGGAGCCAATGGGAATGGTTTTGGCAAGCCTGAAAATCGCGCCAAGTACCGGCGTTTTAAAGATCTGGTAGTCCATCACGAATCGAACCGGCCGCCTGATCGCGCCGGCAATCACGAGGGCATCCATGTAGGTGACGTGATTGCAGACCAGCAGTGCCGGTCCTTCTTCGGGAATGCGATTCAGGCCTTCGTGGTGTACCCGGTAAATAGTGTGGGAAAGCACCCAGACAATAAACCGAAGGGCGAATTCGGGCACCTGCTGGTACACAAAGCCCGCCACAATCAGGTTCATGATGGCCAGTACCAGGAAGAATTCGGGGATGCTGAGGCCGATCACGCCCAGCATCATCACGCCCATAATCGCGCTGACCACCATGAACAGGGCGTTGAACACGTTCAGTGCCGCAATAACACGGGCACGTCGTTCCTCCGGGGTTTCCCGTTGCACAAACGCGTAAAGAGGCACGATGAACAGACCGCCAAAAAAGCCAATCCCCAGCAGGTCGATGGCCACTTGCCGGTGCTGGCTGTCGCTGATCATCATCCACCAGTCGGTTGGCACCGGGTTGGCGGGCATGTTGAAGTAGAGGTCGAGCCCGAACAGGCTGATGCCCAGTGAGCCAATGGGCACCATGCCCAGTTCTATCCGATGGCCGGAAAGCCGTTCGCAGGCGACAGAGCCTAACGCAATGCCGATGGTGAAGATGGCCAGCAGAAGGGTGACCACGGTTTCATCACCCATAAGGTCGGTCTGGGCAAAGCTGGGGAACTGGGTGAGGTAGGCGGCGCCGAGGAACCAGAACCAGGAAATGGCCATGATGCACAGCAACACCGAGTGGTTGTCTGCGGCCAGGCGCATCAGATGCCAGGTTTCCCGCAGTGGGTTCAGGCGTATGGTCATGTCGGGATTGGTGGTGCCGGTCACCGGGACTTGCCGCGCTGCCAGGTAGCCGATGACGGCCAGGGCTAGGACCCCGATTGCTGCGAGTTTCTCCGGTTGGTCGCTGCCCATAAGCAGGCCTGCGGCGAGTGTGCCCACAAGAATAGCCACGAAGGTACCCATTTCCACCAGCGCGTTTCCGCCCACCAGCTCATCGTCCCGAAGCACCTGGGGCAGGATGGCGTACTTCACCGGGCCAAAGAAGGTGGATTGCACGCCCATCAGGAACAGCAACAGCAGAAGCGATTCGTACCAGCCGACCCAGAGCCCGGCGGCGGCCAGCGCCATAATGGCGATTTCCGCAAGTTTTACCCAGCGAATCACACGGGACTTTTCATACTTGTCCGCCAGTTGGCCAGCGATGCCGGAAAACAGGAAAAAAGGCAGGATAAACAGCAACGCCGAGATGTTGACCACCACATCAATGGGCAGGCCCAGCAGGCCACCAGCCGTGTAAGTAATCAGCAACAGCAGAATGTTGCGGAACAGGTTGTCGTTAAAGGCGCCTGAGAACTGGGTCAGGAAGAACGGGAGGAAGCGTCGCTCTGAAAGCAGCCGGAACTGGCTGTGGTCGTCCATGATAGTGGTCCATCCTCTCATTGTTGATGGGCATTATTCTGCCACAAACCGGTTGCTGGAGTAGGGTTCTGGTTGCATGAGCTTCACGCTTCGTACGGGGGTTTCAAAGATTTTCAGTATTTTACGTTTGTGGTGAGCAGGCTTGTGCTTTTCGGGGTAACCTGAAGATACCCGTTTTGGAAGTTACTGTTTATGAATCAGGCCAGATCCATGTCTGCCAGGGAATCAATCAGGGAGCGTCGTCCGCAATTCTGGCAGGTGGCCAAGCGTTGTTGTCAGATTGCAGCCACGGTTGATGTGGCATTTTTCTTTCTGTTCCACATGCTCGGCTCGCCTATCCTGGCGTGGGTGAATGTTGTAAGTGTCACCATGTATGTCGTGGCATACAGGGCGTTGGGCAGGAAGCAGAATGGCCTGGCCATTGGCCTGATCTGGGCGGAAGTGATTATCCACGCCGGGCTGGGCATTGTGCTTATCGGCTGGGACAGCGGCTTTCACTATTACTTGCTGATGTTTATACCGGCGCTGTTCGTTAGCATGGCGTTGCGGTCAGCGGTGATCTGCCTGCTGGCGTTGTGGAGCTATTACATCGCCCTGTACCTGATGATGTGGTTCATCGAACCGCTGCAGCCCGTTGCCCCTGGAGCCCTGCTTGCCGTTTATCTGTTTAACCTGAGTGTGGTGTTTGCCATGTTCAGCTACCTGTCGTTCTTCTACCTCACCATGGTGACCACGGCAAACCGGAAACTGCGGCGGATGGCGACAACCGATTCGTTGACGGGCCTCTTCAACCGGCGACACATGACCTACCTTGCTGAAAAGGAGCTGGCGCGTTTCCGGAGGACGGGGCGACCCGTTGCGTTCCTGGTACTTGATATCGACCACTTCAAGGCCATCAATGACCGGCATGGACACGAGATTGGTGATCGGGTGTTGATTGAAGTCGCCAACATAATCGAGGCTCAACTACGCCTGTCTCTTATACACATCTGACGCTGCCGACGAATAGAGAGGTG
>CAJXOQ010000140.1 GCA_913057975.1 uncultured Marinobacter sp. | reverse complement strand
ACGAGATAGGAGTCCGTCTCGTGGGCTCGGAGATGTGTATAAGAGACAGCGTCACACCCCCGTGTGGGATCGAGAGGAGGCGTACGCATGACTGATTACGCCCCTCGTTCGTTAGCCGATCTGCAAGCGGGACTGCAAAACTATGTTTTGGGCGATGGTGTTTCGGACGACATTCTTTCCGAGCTGACGGGCGGTGCTTCTGACCAGAGTAAGCGGCGCCTGCATATCTACCATTCTGGCTATCGCTCGCGGATGAACGAGGCGCTCCAGTCTGCTTTTGAACAGACTTGGGCCTATCTCGGTGACGACGTTTTCGACGCAATTTGCACACGCTACACCGAGACGAATCCATCGCATTCGCCGAATCTGGGCGACCATGGCAGCAACTTCCCACGCTTTCTGCAGCACGCTTTGTCTGCCGATCCGGAAATCGCCGAGCTGGCAACCATGGACTGGCGGCTCCACAGCGCCTTCGATGCACCGAATGCCGCCATTCTCACCGGTGAGCAATTGGCAAATGTCGACGAGGCGCAGTGGGCGTCGCTGGGATTCGTCTTCCACCCGTCCGTTTCGCTCGCTCAGTTCGAGTGGAACGCACTGGAAATCTGGCACGCGCTGGATCAGAAGCAGACACCGCCCGTCGCCGAAAAGCTGAACTGCCCGGTAGGACACCTGTTCTGGCGCAGCGACCAGCGAAGCTACTTTCGCACACTTGAGTCGGATGAGTATGCCGCACTTGAAGGCCTGCTAGAGGGGCTCAGTTTTGCTCAAGTGTGTGAGCAACTCGCAGAAGGCTATCCGAATACCAGTATTGACGCGTCGATTGGCACCTGGCTGGCGCGTTGGCTGGCGGATGGGCTGTTGTCGGAGGTCAAGCCGGGGCCTGTTTGAATGACACCGTAATCCTTATCGGCGTGCTTTGGCCGACCGTAAAATTCAGGAGTCTGACATGTCCAAATTCAAAATCTCACAGTCCGAGATCACCGAAACCAACACTACCCGCACCATGACCGCTGCAGCCATGGCGCTCGCCCTGGGTTCTGCGATCTCCATCGCTGCCGTTCCGGGTGTTGCCCAGGCGGAGGGCATGGAAAAGTGCTATGGGGTTTCGCTCGCCGGCAAGAACGACTGCGCCGCCGGGCCGGGCACTACCTGTGCGGGCACGTCCACTATCGATTATCAAGGGAATGCCTGGACGCTGGTTCCGAAAGGCACTTGCGAGGAGACCTCGTCACCGACTTCACCCACAGGCTTCGGACAACTCGAAGCCTTCGAGGAGAAGTAGCAATGCTGCCCTCACGGGCAGGCCTGGGCCTGAAACCAGAGCACTTCCGGGACATTCTGGAATCGGGCCCAGACATTGGTTTCTTTGAGGTTCATGCCGAGAACTACATGGTTCCGGGTGGCCCTATGCACCATTATTTGGGGAGAATTCGAGAGCACTACCCGTTGTCATTGCATGGGGTAGGGCTCTCGATCGGAGCCGACGCTCCCCTGGACAAAACACATCTTGATGCGCTGGCGGTGCTGATTGACCGTTATGCGCCGCAGGTTTTTTCCGAGCACCTGGCCTGGTCGAGTCATGGTGACTTCTTTCTCAATGATCTGTTGCCGCTGCCATACACGGCCACCACCCTGAACCGTGTGTGTGACCACATCGATCAGGTGCAGACGCATCTGGGTTGCCGCATGTTGCTGGAGAACCCGGCGACCTATCTGGAGTTCTCGACCTCGACCCTGTCGGAGACCGACTTCATCAGCGAAGTAATACGCCGCACGGGCTGTGGCCTGCTGCTCGACGTCAACAACGCCTATGTTTCGTGCATCAACCATCACCGCGAGCCCGGGGCTTATATCCGTGCATTACCGCTTGACCGGGCGGAGCAGATTCACCTTGGTGGTTTTGCCTCCCAGGCCGATGCCAACGGCGACCCGCTGCTTATAGATAGCCATAGCGCACCCGTTGCGCAAGACGTTTGGGCACTCTATTCCGAAGTACTTGAGCAAATGGGGCCGACTGCCACGCTGATCGAACGCGATAACGACATTCCGCCATTTGACGTTTTGCTGGCCGAGGTCAATCTCGCCGACTCGTACCTTGTTGAAGCAGGAGGCCAACGTGAGTGAGCAGACAGTATTCGCCAGCGCATTGCTTGATCCGGCGCAACCCTGCCCGGATGGATTGCGGGCGTGGAACGGTTCCGATCCGAACCAACGCTTTGCGGTGTATCGCAACAACATCGTGGTATCACTGATCGATGCACTGGCTGCCACGTTTCCTGTGTGCCAACAACTGGTTGGCGAAGCCTTCTTCCGCGCCATGGCCAGGGTGTTTGTGGTGGCGCAACCACCGCGTTCGCAAATCCTGACCTTCTACGGGCGTGAATTTCCGGCCTTTATCGACACCTTTAGCCCGGCATCATCAGTACCCTATCTGGCCGACGTGGCCCGGCTCGAAAGATTACGACTCGACGCATTCCACTCTGCCGATGTTGAGCCGCTGGGCACGGAGGACATAACCGGAGTGCTGTCTGCTCCCCATCGGCTACCCGGGCTTCGCATGGATATCCATCCCTCGGTGGCGGTGCTGCAATCACGGTTCGCCGTGTTTTCGTTGTGGGCCGCGCACCAGCAGGCAGACCCTGAACTGACCCGTGTCGACCCTCTGCAACCAGAAACCGTATTGGTGCTGCGTTCCGGGCTGGAAGCCCACTGCATTGGTATCGCGGAGGCCACCGGCGTTTTTATGGATAGACTGATACAGAAGGAGACGTTGTCGCAGGCTGAACAGGACGCCAAGGCATGCGAGCCCGGTTTTGATCTTGTTGCAGCGCTGACCCTTTTGCTGCGCTGGCAGATCATTACCTCCCTTTACCCCGGAGATGAACATGGACAACTCGACTGAAACCGCTGCTCAAACCTCAACCGGCACGGGTGTCCTGCCAGGCCTGATCAAGCAGGCAAACGCCCTTTTCGGACGCATCCCGGACACCCTGATCGCAATGATCGCCCGCTTTTCGATTGCCGGCGTGTTCTGGAAATCAGGCCAGACCAAAATTGAAGGACTGGCCATCGATATTGTCTCCGGCGAGTTCAGCCTGGGGCTGCCACGGCTGTCGGACAGCGCGCTCTTTCTGTTCAAGGACGAGTACAGTCTGCCGTTGATCGCCCCCGAGTTGGCTGCGTTGATGGCCGCGTTCGCCGAGCATCTGTTTCCGATTCTGCTCTTGCTGGGGCTGGCCACACGATTCTCGGCATTGGCCCTGCTGGTGATGACGTTGACCATCCAGATATTCGTCTATCCCGGTGCCTGGCCAACGCACGGTATCTGGGCGGCGGTGCTGCTTTATCTGATGGCTTACGGGCCGGGCTGGTGTTCAATGGATCACTTCATTGCGGCACGTTACCGGCGCTGAAGTGCATCCAAACACTTTTTTCCTATTTCAGATATCATGGGTGTTTATTTGTTGGGTAGGCCAACAGTTAACTTGGAGAACACCATGAGCAAGAAGCCCGAGAAAGTCACCTTAACGTCTGCCACGATTGAGGAACAGACCGCTGCTTTTTTAAAGTCAGGCGGGGCTGTCGAGTATGTAGGTAAGGGCAAGAGTGGACAAGAAAGTTCTCAGAACCCGAAGCAAATTACCCTGAAGTAGTAACCCTGAAATAGTAACCCGGGTTAATCAAGCTTCTGGAACATGCATCTTTGGCGTACCTGTCATAGTCTGGCCTAGTCTGGTGAAATGGAAATTGCGTAGATTTAAATGGGCATGGAAAAGTGCTCGCGCAATTACCCTGATAAACCCGCGAAAAGAGGATTCGATATGCCTCACGTGCGTTTTACCCAGCTGCTTGGTTTTGCTGTTTTTGTCACGATTCTAGCGGCCTCTACCGCTCAGGCCCATCACGGTTGGGCTTGGGCAACGGACGAGGAATTTGAAATCACCGGTACCATCCAGTCGATGCGCCTTGGTAATCCCCATGGCGAGGTCACGATCGACGTTGATGGCGAGGCATGGGTTGTGGAAGTCGGTCAGCCCTGGCGCAACGACCGTGTCGGGCTCAGTAAAGAGATTTTGAGTGTCGGCCGGGAAATGACCGTGCACGGTCATCGGTCCGCCAAAGACGGCGAACGGCTGGTCAAGGCTGAGCGAATTGTCATCGACGGGACGAACTACGACTTGTATCCCGGCCGTGATTCCTGAGCCTGGGAATGATTGAGCCGGCGCTGGTCTTTGTCGAAAACCTGGCCTTTGTATCGGCGCTGCGCAATTCCACCCTCGCATACCCGCTGGTCAACGCCGGGCATATTCTTGGGGTTGCCCTGCTGATCGGCGGAATTGTGCCGCTGGATTTGCGTTTGCTGGGGCTCTGGCGCCGCTACACCGTGATGGTGTTTGTCGATGTGCTTCGAGTTACATCGGCGTTTGGCTTGGGGTTGGCGATCGTTTGTGGTGCTCTTTTATTCGCCACGGCGGCTGCCGATTATGCCGGATCAATGTTGTTCCGAGTGAAGATAGTGGTTGTCCTGTTGGGAGTATTGAACGCCTTGATACTTGCTTGGGTGTTAAAGCACCGGGATATACCGAGCCTCCCGATGGATGCTTCCATGCCTTTATCCTTGAGGGCAGGGGCCTTGATGTCTCTGGTGGTCTGGGTGAGTGCACTGATCCTTGGCCGACTATTAGGGTACTTCTGAGCAGACGGGTAGCGACAGGAGCTGCCGCTACCCGATGCGTCGGGGCTAGCTGAATGCAGGTTCATGAGACTTACTGCCCGCAACCCGTTTCATCCACGCCATGTCCAGCGGAACAAGAATGTTCAGTGCGAACAGCACCCAGCCCAACGCCTGCAGGCTCTCCGCAAACCACAGCATCAGGGCGAAAGACAGCAGGGCCCAGCTGACATCCACAACCATCATCAGGTTGAAGTATTTCTCCAGCCACCGTGCGTTCATGGCCATAGCAGCCATATCCACGCACCAGAGCAACATCACTATGCCCACCACCAGATAGAAGGTTGCGCCGGGCCCTCCTGCTAGCTGGGCGATCGGCTCTGCGGCCACGATCAGTGCCAATGCCAGTGGCGTGGAGAGGAAAACATCGCTCAGGACGATCTGTTTTACGCTGAATTGACGGACGAAGCTTTTCATAGGATCACCTCAATCGGGTTTCGCAATGTGTTGGACTACGCTACAAAGCATCTACCTGGGCGGTGATGGGCACAATTACCTGTGAGGTAATGGTGCAGCACACCCTTGAGGAAGATAATCGCTGAACACTCGGATATTCACAGGAACTACCATGAGCGCCTTCGGTACGCTTTTTAGAGAAATGCGGCAGGGTAAACGGTTGAGCCAGATGGATTTCGCCCTTGAATGCGAAGTATCGGCGAAGCACATCAGCTTTTTGGAAACGGGCCGAAGCAAGCCCAGTAAGGGCATGGTCCTGCATTTGGCGCAGATGCTTCAGACGGATCTGGCGGCGACCAACCGCCTGCTGTCGTCGGCGGGTTACAGCCAGGTTTACAGCGATCAGGATTTGAACGCGCCAGGCATGGCAATGATCAAAGAAGCGCTTGATCACCTTCTGCAGGCGCACCTCCCTTATCCGGCGGTTGTCTTTGATCACGAGTACTATCTGGTGATGGCTAACACGGCCATGCAGGCGATGATGGTAAGAATGGTGGAACTGGGTGCTCACTTTCCCGCAAGGCCGAACTTTCTGCTATCGCTGTTGGACAACGAGGGCATGAAACCCTTTGTGGGAGATTGGGAAAACATCGCATGCCACATGCTGCAGCGGGTCTACCATGAGCATCTAGCCGGCCCCTTCCGGGACCAGCCCAACCGATTGCTGGAGCATGCCTTGACCCTGCCCGGCGTTCCGCAGAACTGGAAAAGCCACGTGGTGGAACATCTCGACTACCCGGCGATTCCTTTTACCCTGAACCTGGGAGATCAGCAGCTTAGAATCTTTTCGACCATTGCAACAATAGGCACGCCTTTGGATGTCACCGCACAGAACTTGCGGATCGAGCATTTTTTCCCAATGGATGAGCGTAGCAAGGCTTTCTGGCAAAGCTGAAACGGGCTGCTGCCGGGAAGAAGACTTCCGGGCCGGCGAGGTAGGTGCGTTTGGGTTGTGTCATGAAGCCTCGTGCTCGGGGATCCCTCACTCAATTCTGCAGGGTATCGGGGTTGAATTCACGCAACTCCCCACACATGTCTGGTGTAGGAGACATTCACAACACCGCATTTCTCCAACCGGTTTTGCAGGGCAATGGGAGGACTCATGGAGACGCGTAAGTTCGGAAACACAGACATTCAGGTGACACCTGTCGGGCTAGGCACCTGGGCCATTGGTGGCTGGATGTGGGGCGGAACGGATGAAGCCCAATCCATTGATACGATTCATCGGGCCGTCGACAAGGGGATTGGCCTGATCGATACGGCCCCGGTTTACGGCTTCGGTCGTTCCGAAGAGATTGTGGGCAAGGCCCTTGCTGACGGCCGTCGGGACCAGGTTGCGTTGGCCACGAAGGTGGCTCTGAACTGGAACGACGATCAGGACAAAGTCTGGCGGGATGCAACTGCTTCGCGCATAGAGCGAGAGCTTGAGGATTCCCTGAAACGCCTTCAGACGGACAGGATCGACATTTACCAGGTGCATTGGCCGGATTCCAAGACGCCCATGGAGGAGACTGCCCGGGCACTGGAGAATCTATATCAGGCGGGAAAAATCCGCGCTATTGGTGTCAGCAACTTCACTCCGTCACAAATGGACGAATTGCAGAAGACGGTTCCCCTTCACAGCTTGCAGCCTCCCTATAACCTGTTCGAGCGGGAGATTGAGCAGGAGATACTTCCGTACTGCCGCGAAAACGGCATTGCCACCATCACCTATGGCGGGCTCTGCCGGGGATTGTTGACCGGTAAGATGCGGGAGGATACGCAGTTTACCGGTGACGATTTGCGCAAGAACGATCCGAAGTTCCAGGGTGAACGGTATCGCCAATACCTGAATGCTGTGGCTGAGCTGGATGCGTTTGCCCGTGAGCGGTATCAGAAAGACGTATTGGCGCTGGCGCTTCGTTGGTTGGTGGATCAGCCCGGGGTGACGACTGCGCTGTGGGGAGCAAGGCGGCCGGAACAGCTCGATCCGGTCGGTGAGATCGAAGGCTGGTCGCTGGATAAGGATGCGATGGCTGCAATCGATGACATTCTGGCCAAGTGCATTGATGACCCGGTAGGGCCTGAATTTATGGCGCCCCCGACTCGTTAAGCTCCAACGCACTCGATGATTTCCAGTGACGCAGGCAGGCCTATCTGTTTTCCGGCATTGATGAAGTCGGTGTAGAAACGATCCACATACTTGAATGAGGCGACTTTGCAATGAGAGCTTTGGGTCCATTTGCTATGGTTGGCCACCAGCAAGCGTGACCGGGTGTTGGAAATGATGGCCCGGCTGACTTCGGCCTCGCGAATATCAAAATCCATCAGACCATGCTGCGGGTCCATGCTGCCGGTGCTGATGATGCCAAAGTCGGTGATGAAGGAGTTGAAAAATCCGGTCACTTCCGGCCCGACCACATCATGATGGTTGTGCCGGAATTGCCCCCCGGAAACGATGACTTCTATGCCGGAATTGCCGGAAAGCGCAGAGGCCACACTGAGGTTGTTGGTCAGGATGCGCAGTGACTGATGATGAATCAGCGCTCTCGCCACCAGTTCGATGGTGCTGCCGACACCCAGGCTGACGGTGGCGCCTTCAGGAATGTCCATTGCAACCCGCTGAGCCATCTGCTGCTTGGTGGCAAGATGACGTATCTGCGTGTTTTCAACCGGAGAAACCGTGGTACTGGCCGGTAGGCTGACGCCGCCATAACGGCGACGTAGCACACCCTGTTCGCACAGTTTGTTGATGTCTCGGCGAATGGTTTGGGTGGTGACACCAAAGCGCTGGGCAATGTCTTCAACCTCGACATGCTTCTGCTCGTTCACCCAATCCAGAATGCTTTTCTGCCGATCTGTGGCGCCCATCAGATTAGATACTCGGTCCATTACCCCTGGCTTGATCACACAGGGTGTGTTTCGGCCTGCGGGTCATCCCGGGCAGGTGCTTACGAATGTTTGCCATGGAGCGGATTTTCCGCGTTAGATGACTTTCCTGCGCAAGGCGCTGGTTAGCGCTTCGCCCAGAATCACCAACACCACAATAGCGAGCAGAATCGTGGCAACGGTCTGCCAGGCAAACAGGTCGATAGACCCTTGCAGAAGCACTCCGATGCCGCCAGCGCCCACCAAGCCAAGCACGGTGGATTCACGGATGTTGATATCCCAGCGCAGGATGATGATGGCGAAAAAGGCTGGCATTACCTGCGGCACGATGGCGTACAGCACCACTTTCATTTTGCTGGCGCCGGTTGCCTGCATAGCCTCGACGGGGCGGCGATCGATCTCCTCAATAGCCTCGCCCATCAGTTTACCAATGAAGCCGATCGACCGGAACATAACCGCCAGAATGCCCGCAAGTACCCCGGGGCCAAAAATGGCGACGAACAGCAGAGCCCAGATGATAGTGTTCACCGAGCGGCTGGACACAAGAATAAACCGACCCAGCCACAGCGTAGCTTTGTTCGGCGTGGTGTTCTGCGCCGCGATATAGGACACCGGCAGGGCGATGAAGATCGTGAGCATGGTAGACAGGGTGGCAATGTGCACGGTTTCCAGCATGGCTGCGAAGATGGCACTCCAGGTGCTGAACTCCGGTGGCCACATGCGTGCGCCCAGGTTCTGAATCTGGTTGGGGGCGTCCCACACCCAGGGCCAGAAAATGTCGATGTCACGCACTGCCCAGACAATCGCAATCAGGGTTACCAGGTAGATCCCATAGCGGGTCCACTGTTCTTTCCGGTCGTAGCGGGACCAAACACGGTCAGTCAGTTTCGCAGCGTGATCTACCATACTTTCTTCCTCACCCATCCGCTTATGCCCTCGCTGACCAGAATGATGCCAATAATCATCAGCAGAATGGCAAAGGCGAAGTCGTAATCGTAACGTCCGAACGCATTCATCAGTGTGCCGCCAATACCGCCCGCTCCGACAATGCCAACCACTGCGGAAGCGCGCAGGTTGCTGTCGAGCTGGTACATGGATAGCCCGATCTGGCGTGGCATGATCTGCGGAAACACACCGTAGATCAGCATCTTCAGATATCCGGCGCCGACGGAGCGCACGGCTTCTACCTGGCCCCAGTCGATTTCTTCGATTTCTTCGGCCAACAGTTTGGCCACGAATCCGATGGAGTACAGAGTCAGGGTCAGAATGCCTGCCATGGGGCCAAACCCGACGGCCGCCACAAACAGGATGGCCACGATGACCGGGTGGAAGCTGCGGGAGATAATGATGATAGCGCGCCCCAACAGATAGACCGGCTTCGGAGCCACGTTTTTGGCAGCCATCACCGCAATAGGTATCGACAGAAATACCCCAAGCAGAGTTGCCAGGAATGCAATCTGGAAGCTTTCCTTGAAGCCGGTCCACAAGAGTCCGGCACGCTCAAAGCTGGGAGGAAAGGCTCCACCGAAGATTTTGGCGGCACGGGGCAGGCCCTCGGAAATTCGCGCCCAGTCAAAGGGCAGCGTGGAGAAAGCCCAGAAGAGATAGGTCAGGGTAATGGCGATCAAGCCATAGCGGATCCAGGGGTTGGCGATGAATGGAGGTTTCTTCCAGACCCTGCCCGACGTCATATCGGTTGCAGTTCTGCCGGTGGTCATACGGTCGCCTCCTGGGTTTGGGCGCCGGCCTCAGCCGCATCTTCGTCCGGGGACTCAATGCCGCCGTAAATGGCATCCAGCGCATCCTGGTTGAAGTCCTTGGGCGAGCCGTCAAAAATCATCTGACCGTGACGCATACCCACAATGCGATCCGTGTACATCCGCGCCTGAGTGACGTTGTGGATGTTGATCAGCACTGGCAGTGACATTTCGCTGGCCAGAGTTTGGAGCAGGCTCATGATCTGCTGAGAGGTTTTGGGGTCCAGCGACGCGGTTGGCTCATCCGCCAGCAGAATTTCTGGCTCCTGCATCAGTGCCCGCACTACGGCCACCCGTTGCCGTTCACCCCCGGACAACTGGTCGGCTCGATTATTGGCGTAGTGGGCGATACCCACGCGCTCCATCAGGTGGAAGGCGCGATCGATGTCCGATTGAGGGAAGCGACGGGTCAGGGCCTGGAACAGTGACACATAGCCCAGGCGCCCGGAGAGCACGTTTTCCATTACCGTCAGACGATCAATCAGGTTAAACCCCTGAAAAACCATGCCGATACGCCGGCGGGAGTGTCGCAATTCGCTGCCGCGAAGATTGACCAGTTGGTGGCCATTCAACTTGATCGAACCCGATGTGGGTTCAACCAGCCGGTTGATACATCGCCTGTCTCTTATACACATCTCCGAGCCCACGAGACGGAC
>CAJXOQ010000139.1 GCA_913057975.1 uncultured Marinobacter sp. | reverse complement strand
GAGATAGGAGTCCGTCTCGTGGGCTCGGAGATGTGTATAAGAGACAGCCGCTGCATCGCCTGGCGTATCAACCTGCCATGATCTTTCTGGACATCCAGTACCCCGGCCATGCGGGCGGAATTCGAGAAGGTGGGCGGATCCATAAAAATCAGGTCAAAACGCTGATCGCTGGTTGGCTTGCCCGCCAGCCACGCCAGGCAATCCGCCTGCTCCACCCGGTGATGGGACGCATCGGCACCGTTAAGCGCAAGATTCTCCTGAGCCCAGTTCACGTAAGTTTTCGACATATCCAGGCTCAGTGAACGGGTCGCGCCGCCGACTGCTGCGTGCACGGTGGCCGCTCCGGTATAACAGAACAGGTTCAGAAACCGCTTACCCGCAGCGTTCTGCTGAATCCAGTTGCGTACCGGGCGATGGTCCAGGAACAGGCCGGTATCCAGGTAGTCCTTGAGATTCACCTTCAGAACACAACCATGTTCGTGAACGTTGAAAAACTCTCCGCTGGCCGCCTGCTTTTCGTACTGGCTGGTACCTGTCTGCCGCTGTCGTTGCTTGCAGACCATGTCTTCCCGCTCGACACCGATGGCTTCAGGAATCACCGCCAGAGCCTCAGCCAACCGTTCCCGCGCGGAACGCTCGTCGACTGACTTTGGAGCAGCGTACTCCTGAACGTGGACACGGCCCTCGTAGACATCAATAGCGAGTGCAAACTCGGGCATATCAGCGTCATACAGCCGGTAACAGCCGATACCCTGCTTGCGGGCCCACTGGCCGACGGTCTTCGTATTTTTCTTCAGGCGATTGCGCAGCATCGCCGCGCGTTCTTCATTGGCGATGCGGGGCGTCACCTCGCCAGGTACATCCGGTTCCCGTGGTGTCATGGCGCTGGCGTCATCCACGTTGAACAACAGCAACTGCGCCGGCAACTTGCCGTTGTAGAGGCGGTACTGCTTATAGCTGCGAAGGCCTAAGGATTTTCCGTACTCGGGTGCACCGGTGAACACGCCAAACCGCCAGCCCGGCAATGCTTCCTTAACGGCTTCACCCAGGCTGCGATAAAGACCACCCAGCTCCTTGCGTTCGCTCAGGCGCTCGCCATAGGGAGGGTTAACCAGTACCAGGCCAGTCTCGGCCCAGGCCTCTTCGCGGCTGAACTGGTCAACTCCCCGCTGCTTGACGGTTACGATGCCTTCCAGACCAGCCCGTTGCAGGTTGTTCCCCGCGGTTTGTATTACCCCTCGATCCTGGTCAAAGCCCAGGAGAGCCGGAACGCGCCCCTCAATGCCCTGCTTACCGACGTAGGCGCGCTTCTCGGCTTCCTGACGCAGTGATAGCCAGAGTTCCGGCTGGTGGCCCAACCAACGCTCAAAACCGAAACGTTCACGCTTGCGGCCAGGTGCGAGATCCAGAGCCATCATGGCAGCCTCAATCACCAGCGTACCGGAACCACACATAGGGTCGATGAAATCACCACCGGATTTTGCCAGTTCCGGCCAACCGCATCTCATCAGCAGCGCCGCCGCCAGGTTTTCCTTCAGTGGTGCTGCCCCCTTTTCCGTGCGATAGCCACGCTTATGGAGGCTGTCGCCGCTCAGGTCGATGCCAACCGACAGTTTGCCGCGGTTCAGGCGTGCGGACACCGTTACATCCGGGTTTTTGGCGTCCACGGAAGGCCGCTGACCACTGGCACTGCGCAGACGGTCCACAATGCCATCCTTCACTCGCTGGGCACCGTATTGCGTGTTGCGAATGGCTTCGTTCTGCCCCACAAAGTTGACGCGGAAACTGCCATTCATCGGAATATGCTGCTGCCACTCCAGGTCCGTTACACCACCCAGCATCTGGTCACCGGAGGTGGCGTCCACATCCGCCAGATGAAGGATGACCCGGTTTGCGAGCCTCGACCACAGGCAGGCACGATAGCCACTTTCAAGGGTGCCGTTGGCCCAGACACCTGCCGGTGCGTTCCGGACCGGGTCCATGCCGAAGGTACGCAGTTCATCCTCCAGCAAATACTCCAGGCCCTTGGGGCAGGTTACGAAAAAGTTAAGGTCTGACACGTTCGACTCCTGAGTCGTTTCTACGATGGCTAAGGTCGTGGGATTAGCGCATTTTCCGAGGTTTTCACGGGCTTGTTATGTCACACAACTATAAGAGAAGCTTCATATAGATGAAATAAATAGTGTACAAGGGCGCTGGCTTAGTCTTACCTTGTAGGTGACGCGTCGTTCCGGAGAGCCAACAAAGGGCTCTCTGTTAACAGGATCCTGACTGCTCTGGCCATACCTGACAATAGTGGGTTACCCCGGAAGGGTTTCCCCAAGTCCCGGCCACGGCAGATGTGTACACGCTTGTTCTGTTAATCCATCAGTGAGGAACGGCATGAAAAGACAGAAAAGAGATATGTACGCTCGTGCATTCAAACGGGGTTACCTGGCCGGTGTGTCCGGTAAAGCAAAAGACAGTTGCCCGTTGGAACAGCCGGAAGTTCGCCAGGAATGGCTCAACGGGTGGCGAGAAGGCCGCACAGATCAATGGGAGGGCATGACCGGCGTATCCGGCATCCACAGACTGGCAAACGTAACGGCATAGCGCCGTTTGTCAGCACCCCGAATCTTTAATCTGATCTTTCAACACTACACAATTTGACGCAGTACCCAGAGCAACCCAAACGGGTCCTCCCGACCCGTACCATGCGATGACACGCCACGGGGTTTATTCCCCGCACGGGCCCGCTAAGCGGGCCCACTTTATTTCTGGCCTCACTTCCTGGCACACCTCATGGCACACCGTTCTCACCACCGCATCAAGTCAAGCGTCGAATCGCGTCGACCGACTCCCGGATCAATGCCGGCCCACGATAGATAAAACCGGTGTAAATCTGCACCAACTTTGCGCCGGCACGAATTTTCTCAGCCGCGCTGTCACCGTCGATAATGCCGCCTACCCCAATAATCGGTAACGACTCTCCCAGTTCCGCATACAGTGCCTGAATCACCCGCGTGGAAGACGCCCTTACCGGTGCCCCGCTGAGCCCCCCAGCATCTTCCGCGTACCGATGCCCTGCAACGGCCTCACGGCTGATGGTGGTATTGGTGGCTATGACGCCGTCCAACCCCGACGCTTTCAGGGCGTTGGCCACAAAACGCACTCCGTCGTCGTCCATATCCGGGGCGATTTTCACCGCCATCGGCACATACCGTCCATGCTCCTTCTCACAACGTGCCTGCTCCTCCTTAATGGCGTGCATCAGGCCCTTGAGAGAATCACCGAACTGAAGGTCCCGCAGACCGGGCGTGTTGGGAGATGATACGTTCACCGTGATGTAGTCAGCACGGGAGTACACCGCTGCAATACCTTTGCGGTAATCTGATTCGGATTCCTCGTTGGGTGTCGCCTTATTCTTGCCAACATTGATACCCAATACGCCGGCGTAACGGCGCTTGTCCACGCGATCCAGCAGGTATTCAAGGCCCTGGTTATTGAAGCCCATCCGGTTGATAATGGCGTTGTGCTCAGGGAGCCGGAACATTCTCGGCTTCGGATTACCAGGCTGGGCCAGAGGCGTAACAGTGCCCACCTCGATAAACCCAAACCCCAATGCGCCCAAAGAATCCAGATGATCAGCATTCTTGTCGAGGCCCGCAGCCAGTCCAACGGGATTGGGAAACTCCAGGCCCATCACCCTGGTTGGCAGCGGCTCCGGCTTGCTGACGAGCGCCTGGAGCAACCCGAGCTTTCCTGCCATATCAAGCCCTGACAATGTCAGGTTATGAGCAGTCTCCGGTGGCAGCCGGAACAGTAGTTCGCGCATAATGCCATACATACAGAATCTCCCTGATCGAGAACGATGCGGAGTATACCGGAAGTTTTCCACAGCATCGCCCTACACCTTAAATATGACGGCTAAATGTCTGTAGCGTTAAGCTCTTGTGACCTTTTCCACGGAATCTGTGGATAACCCTGTTGAAAATCGCGGGGCAACGCGGCTGAACCCTTGATATTCGCGCCAGTCTACAGATTGATCATTTTTTGATCAGTTTATTTGTCTATATTTATCAATATGTTATGACGCATTTTTTGTAACGAAAGACGAATCGATCAGAGAGTGTCACGTTATTCAGCGATTCCGCCCATGTGCATAAAACATACAGCGATGCGTTCGTTATACTGACTAACTGCCCCTTTGGAGACTCTCGAATGGCAGACCAACAGTCCTTTTCCTCCCAAGAACACAAGGGACTTTCCCAGGAGCGCAAGGCAGCGTCGCGCGTGACGTTTATCGGAATGGTGCTGGATGGCGTACTGGGCCTCATTAAGGTTATCGCTGGAACGCTGTTTCATTCTCAGGCACTGGTGGTGGACGGTATTCATTCGTTTACCGATGTTGCATCGGATCTGGTAGTGCTGGGCGTCATGCGCGTTTCCCGTCAGGCACCGGACCAGGATCATCCTTATGGCCATCAACGCATAGAAACCATGGGTACCATGGTGCTCGGCAGCATTCTTATTGCGGTGGGCGCGGCTCTGGCCTGGGACAACACCCTGCGCCTGCTTGACGGCGGCACCGTGAACATTCCCGAATGGCCGGTATTGGCAGCGGCCTTCATATCCGTTGCCAGCAAAGAATGGATCTATCGCTACACCCGCCGGGTTGGCATCGCGATCCGCTCGGACCTGATCATCGCCAATGCCTGGCACAGTCGCACCGATGCCCTCTCATCCGTGGTGGTGCTCTTCTCAACCATGGGCGCCATGCTGGGCTATCTGTGGCTGGACATTCTCGCGGCCGTGATCATCTCCGGAATCATCATTCACATCGGATGGCGCTTCACTTGGGACAGCGTAAAAGAGCTCGTCGATACTGGCCTATCCCCGGAAGATACCGAAGCACTGATAAACATCGCCAGTAAGACCGACGGCGTGCGTAACGTGCACGAACTTCGCAGCCGCCGCATGGGACACGACATCCTGTTGGATGTGCACCTCGTTGTGTCGCCGGAGATCAGCGTTTCGGAGGGCCATCAAATAGGAATGCAGGTGGTAAAAGCCATGCGTGATTCGCTGGACAACATTCTCGACATCAATTTCCACATTGATGCCGAGAACGACGAAATCCATCCCCAGACCTCCGAGCAGCTTCCTGCCCGGGCAGAAATCCGCGAGGCACTCCAGCAACACATCGACAACCTTCCTTCCAACAACCGGCTACGGCTTCACTATCTCCGCAACCGCGTTCATATGGAACTGTATATGGAGATCCCTGAATCCGAGGCGCTTCCTGACGCCCATAGGATCAGCGAGGAACTGGCCCGCTACGCCTGGTTCGGCAGCCTCAGAATCTGGCACGCTCATACCGAGAACTGACAGGGCGTCTAGCGACGCCGCTTTTCCTCCATGCGGGACAGGAACTCCTGCATGATCAGCGTGTAAAGTTCCCCACCCAGAAACCGGTCTTCAACGCCTGCGTCAATGCTGGGGTTGTCGTTTACCTCAATGACTGCCACACGGTTACCGGACTGCTTGATATCCACACCGTAAAGTCCATTGCCGATCAGACGTGTGGCGTTGAGCGCTGCCTGGATGACGTTCCGGGGCACCTCGTACGTCGGCATGGTATCGAAACCACCGCTGTCCACTTCCGCGCCACCGTGCTGGTAGATCTGCCAGTGCCCCTCCACCATGTAGTATTTACAGGCATAGATGGCCCGGCCGCCAAGCACCCCAATACGCCAGTCATAATCGGTGTAAAGGTACTCCTGGGCCAGTACCAGTGCCGACTGTTTGAACAACTCCTTCAGGCCCGCCCGCAGCGATTTTTCATCCTCCGCCTTGGTGACTCCCCGCGAAAAGGCGCCGTCAGGAATCTTGATAACAGCAGGAAAGCCCAGTTCGCGAATCACCTGTTCAGCACTGTCTTTCTGGTCTTTGGAAAGGATCAGGGTTTTCGGCGTCGGGATTTTGTTGTTGTTCAGCAGGTCGGCCAGATAGACCTTGTTGGTGCATCGCAGGATCGACACTGGATCGTCAATCACCACCATGCCTTCTGCCTCGGCCTTGCGGGCGAACCGATAGGTGTGATGATCGATGGCTGTGGTCTCGCGAATAAACAGCCCATCGTATTCCGGCAGCCGCATATAGTCACGGCGGCCGATCTGCTCCACGTTGATGCCCAGCTTACGTCCAGCCTTCTCGAATTTTTCCAGAGCCTCCTTGTCGCTGGGAGGCATTTCCTCGTCCTCGTTGACCAACATAGCCAGATCAAACCGATAACGACGGCGAGTACGGGGCTTGCGCCAGACCATACTGCTGAAACGGTCAAACGCCGCCGCGAAGGCATCCTGTTCTTTCCCTTTCAGGTCCGCGGGACAGCCTGGCTTCATGGACGCTATCTGCCAGGTTTTGCCACGGCGGAACACCACGTCCAGAACCGGGCACGGAAAACGCTCAAACAACGCGCGGGCAACCGGCTTCAAATCCCCATGTTCCGCCTGCCCGAAGTACGTGCGGACACGCACTTCCCGCGTGGCGTGGTTATTGTCACCGGCGGGCTCGATCTCAGCCCCGGCTTCCTCAAGCCAATTGATCACGCTGGCATCCAGTTCATCCAACTGCAGCGAGAACAGCCCTTTGCGGCTGAGGTCGTTGAGCGTCATCACAGACGGCACCACATGATGGCCACGAGCCTCGGCCAGCAGCGAACAGTAATAGCCTCGACTGAGGTAGCGGGCGCTCTGGCACAGGTTGATCACCCGCACCCGGCTGGAGGTGGGCGCGGAAAACTGCAGATACTGATCAAAGGTCAACACGTCTTCACTGGGGTAATACGGTGCCCAGTCCTTGGCGCGGTCAACAACAATCAACAATCGTGACATCAGTGGCATTCCTCCATGAAGGCAGTGCCGGAAGCGTGAGGAACACAGGCCCACCATGCATCGACGGTGCCTGTACAATCTCGCAACAATACGCCGGAACGCTTTAGCCTACAATTAGATCGAAATGCGTGCTTTTACGCATGATTGCACGCTATCGGCAACGTCAGCACTCACTCATAATAGCCGTCAAAGCTAAGTCCGGCGAAGCCGCCACATTTGAGTTATCCAGAGTTCTTTCACTATGACATCACTCGCTTTTCGTCACGCCACAAGCGATGATCTGGACACACTGGTAAAGCTGGAAGATCGCTGCTTCACCGAAGACCGGATCTCACGGCGTAGCTTCCGACGTTTCCTGGATATGCCCCGGGATCGCCTGATTGTTGCCGTGGCCGGCGACGAGCTTGTGGGCTATTGCCTTGTATTGATGAGCGCTGCAACCCGGCTGGCTCGAATCTATTCCATTGCGGTATTACCGGCCGAACGCGGTCGCAACATCGGCGAGCAATTGGTTCGGGAAGCCGAAGCGGCTGCCGTCGACGCCGGTCGTATTGTGATGAGGCTGGAAGTGCGGGAAGACAATGCTCCGGCGATACGGCTCTACCAACGCCTGGGCTATCGCCAGTTCGGCACCTATCGGGACTACTATGAAGACCACGGCACCGCGCTTCGCTTCGAGCGTCGTATTCTTTTCTACGAACCTTCGCGGGAATTTCCGGCGGTGCCCTATTACCCTCAGACCACGGAATTCTCCTGCGGCCCGGCAGCCCTGATCATGGCCATGGCGGCCCTGGATGAGCAGCAGTCGATGACGACCCTGGAAGAACTGAAACTTTGGCGTGAAGCCACCACCATCTTTATGCTCGCCGGCCACGGTGGCTGCGGCCCCCACGGCCTGGCACTGGCTGCCTGGCACCGCGGTTTCCACGCCAGCGCCTACATCAGCAAAGAGGGTGCTCTATTCAAGGATACGGTTCGCAACGACGACAAAAAGCGGGTTCTGGAACTGGTACACGAAGGCTTTCTCTACGACATCGGCCAGACTGGCATCGAACTCCATCACGACCCGCTCACCCTGGATGGTATGGAGGCTGCCCTCCACGATGGCCGTGTGCCGGTGATCCTGATCAGCACCTGGCAACTGAATCGCAGCCGCGTGCCCCACTGGGTGACGGTATGTGCGATGGATGATCAGTTTGTATACCTGCACGACCCGGAAATTGATACGGAGGTTGGTGAGACCGTCGCAGACAAGCAATACCTGCCGGTAGACCGCCGGGTGTTCGACCGCATGTCCCGATACGGCAAGAACCAACCATTGCAGGCAGCAGTCATTGTAGGACCAAGGCGTTAGCCCGTCCGCAAGGCAGCCTCTTTAAGCTCGGAAATATCATCCCGTAACCGCGCAGCCGTCTCGAAATCCAGATCCGCAGCAGCCTTGTACATATCGTC
This sequence comes from uncultured Marinobacter sp., assembly GCA_913057975.1. Taxonomy (GTDB): domain Bacteria; phylum Pseudomonadota; class Gammaproteobacteria; order Pseudomonadales; family Oleiphilaceae; genus Marinobacter. The sequence goes on along the minus strand of CAJXOQ010000139.1, from coordinate 2,250 downwards.
CTCCAGGCGGGTGATCTCCTTGAGAACCTCTTCCGGAGAGCGGTTACCCGCCTTGGCACGGTACTTCTCTGCCTCCTCGGCGGCCTTCTCGCCCGGACGCTCGGCCTTACGGCGACCGCGACCACCGCCGCCACCGGCACCTTCCATGATATCCGCGATCTTCTTGTTCAGACCCTGCGGCGTGATGCCATGCTCCTCGTTATGGGCCGCCTGCTTCGCTCGGCGGCGTTCGGTTTCGTCGATCGCCCGCTGCATGGAACCGGTGATCCGATCGCCATAGAGAATCGCCTTGCCGTGGAGGTTACGGGCGGCGCGGCCAATGGTCTGGATCAGCGAACGTTCCGAACGCAGGAAACCTTCCTTGTCGGCATCCAGGATAGCCACCAACGATACTTCTGGCATATCCAGACCTTCCCGCAGCAGGTTGATGCCCACCAGTACGTCAAACTCACCCCGGCGCAGGTCGCGGATAATCTCAACACGCTCTACGGTGTCGATGTCCGAATGCAGGTAACGCACACGGATATCATGCTCCATCAGGAAGTCGGTCAGATCTTCGGCCATACGCTTGGTGAGCGTGGTCACCAGAACCCGCTCGTTGACGTCAGTGCGCAAGCGGATTTCCGAGAGCAGATCGTCCACCTGGGTAGAGGCCGGGCGAACTTCGATTTCCGGATCCAGCAGTCCGGTTGGCCGCACCACCTGTTCGACCACCTGCCCTGCGTGCTCGGCTTCGTAGTTGCCGGGGGTGGCGGAGACGAACAGCATCTGCGGCGCAATTCGTTCCCACTCGTCAAAGCGCATGGGCCGGTTATCCAGCGCAGAAGGCAGTCGGAAGCCATACTCCACGAGGGTTTCCTTGCGGGACCGGTCGCCCTTGTACATGGCGCCGATCTGGGGAATGGTGACATGGGATTCGTCCACCACCAGCATCGCATTGGCTGGCAGGTAATCGAACAGTGTCGGAGGCGCTTCGCCCGGCTGGCGACCGGACAAGTACCGGGAGTAGTTTTCGATGCCGTTGCAGTAGCCCAACTCCAACATCATCTCGATGTCATACCGGGTGCGCTCTTCCAGACGCTGCGCTTCCACCAGGCGGTTGTTGTCCCTTAGTTGCTGCAGGCGCTCATCCAGCTCGACTTTAATGCGCTCAACGGCATCCAGCACTTTCTGCCTTGGCGTGACATAGTGCGATTTCGGATAAATGGTGACACGGGGCACACGCCGGAGAACCTCTCCGGTCAAGGGATCAAAGTAACTGAGGTTTTCCACCTCGTCATCGAACAACTCAATGCGGATGGCTTCTTTCTCGGATTCTGCCGGAAACACATCAATCACATCCCCCCGCACCCGATAATTGGCCCGGTGGAATTCGACATCGTTGCGGGTGTACTGCAGTTCAGCGAGGCGCCGGAGAATGTGACGCTGGTCGATCTGGTCGCCCCGGTCCAGGTGCAACATCATTTTCAGGTAGGACTGGGGATCACCCAGGCCGTAAATGGAGGAGACGGTGGCAACGATGATGGCATCCGGCCGTTCCAGCAGGGCCTTGGTCGCCGACAGACGCATCTGCTCAATATGTTCGTTGATGGAGGCGTCTTTCTCGATGAACGTATCGGACGATGGTACATAGGCTTCCGGCTGGTAGTAGTCGTAGTAGGAAACGAAATACTCCACCGCGTTGTCCGGGAAAAACTCACGAAACTCGCCGTACAACTGGGCCGCCAGGGTTTTATTGTGGGCCATGATGATGGTCGGCCGCTGCACCTGCTGAATGACGTTGGCAATGGTAAAGGTCTTGCCCGAGCCGGTCACACCCAGCAGCGTCTGGTGTGCCAGGCCGGAGTGGATACCGTCCACCAGCCCATCAATGGCTTTGGGCTGATCCCCAGCTGGCTGAAACGGGGAATCCACCTTGAAGGCGCCGTCTTTCATGAGCGCGCCGGTTTCTGAAGTGGCCATAGTCTGGAGACATCCTTCGTTCATTCAAAAGTGATCTAGGCAACACACTGCACCGCGAATATCAAAAGGTGCAATCTGCAGAGAAACTTATCGTCACGCGGGCTTCATGATACCATCTGAATCGTCAAAGGCGGCCTGAACATGGTGGAAACCACTACCCCGAAGCCGCCGGAGCCCTATCAGACGCAGCTTTAAGGAGCGCAAGTTTGGACCTTCAACTTTCCAGCCGAGTACAGGCGCTGTCTCTTATACACATCTGACGCTGCCGACGAATAGAGAGGTGTAGAT
>CAJXOQ010000138.1 GCA_913057975.1 uncultured Marinobacter sp. | reverse complement strand
AGCGTCAGATGTGTATAAGAGACAGGGGCTACGATTTCAGAGGCCTGGGGACCCACCACATGGAAACCGACAATGCGGTCCGTTTTCGCGTCGGCGATGATCTTGACCATGCCGGTCGCCGCATTCGCTGCCATGGCTCGACCATTGGCGGCAAACGGGAAAGTACCCACATTGTACTCTTCACCTTCCGCTTTCATCTCCTGCTCGGTCTTACCGACCCAGGCAACTTCCGGCGAGGTATAAATCACGTTCGGGATGCAATCGTAGTTAACCTGAGGCTTGTGCCCGGCAATACGCTCGGCAACCATAACGCCTTCTTCGGACGCCTTGTGGGCCAGCATTGGGCCACGAACCACGTCACCCACCGCCCAGACACCAGGCGCTTCAGTTTTACAGTTATCATCCACGAAGATGAAACCGCGCTCGTCCATCTTTACACCGGAGTCTTCAGACAGCAGGTTATCGGTATATGGGCGACGGCCAACAGCGACGATCAGCTTGTCGAACTTGGCTTCCTGCTTACCCTTGGAATCCTCATAGGTCACGTTAACCAGTTTGCGCTTGACTTCCGCACCGGTCATACGCGCGCCCAGCACAATGTTAAGACCCTGTTTCTGGAACTGTTTCAACGCATCCTTGGCAACCTGCTGGTCAACGACTGGCAGGAAAGTATCAACAGCTTCAAGTACCGTCACCTCTGACCCCAGGCGAGCCCATACGCTGCCCAGTTCCAGGCCGATAACACCGGCACCAATCACGCCGAGACGCTTGGGAACTTCGGTGAACTCGAGAGCGCCCTCAGAGTCCACGATGTGCGTGCCATCGAACGGCGCAGGTGGAATCTGAACAGGACGTGAACCCGTGGCGATAATTACATTTTCCGCCTCGTAGGTTTTGGTCTTGCCATCCTTATCGGTCACTTCCACGTTGCGGTTGGCCAACAGCTTCCCGTGGCCATAGATCGGTGTAACGCCGTTGGACTTGAACAGGCCACCGATACCACCGGTCAGCTGGTCCACGATGCCTTCCTTGCGCTTCATCATCTTGGCGATGTCGAAGCCGACTTCCTTGGCGATAATGCCCTGCTCGGCAAAATCGTGGCTGGCCTCCTCATATTTGTGGGAAATCTCCAGCAACGCCTTGGAAGGAATGCAGCCCACATTCAGGCAGGTACCGCCAAGCCGGTTCTTGCCTTCCTTGTCGGTCCAGGACTCGATACACGCGGTTTTCAGGCCCAGCTGAGCCGCTTTGATGGCGGCAACATAGCCGCCCGGGCCAGCGCCAATGACGATTACGTCGTACTTGTCAGACATGTTTTATCCCGTTATCCAATTCGTTAAGTGTCAGCTCAGACGTCCAGCAGAATACGCGCCGGGTCTTCAAGCATTTCCTTGATAGCCACCAGGAACTGCACTGCTTCCTTGCCATCGATCATGCGGTGGTCGTAGGAAAGCGCCAGATACATCATCGGCTGAATCTCGACCTTGCCGTTCACAGCCATCGGACGCTCCTGAATCTTGTGCATACCCAGGATGGCGGTCTGTGGCGGGTTGAGGATCGGAGTGGATATCAGTGAACCAAAGATACCACCGTTGGTGATGGTAAAGGTGCCACCGGTCATATCCTCGATACCGAGCTTGCCGTCTTTGGCCTTGGTTCCGTACTCGACGATTTTCTTCTCAATGCCGGCCAGGCCGAGCGCATCAGTGTCACGAAGCACAGGCACAACCAGGCCGCGATCGCTTGAAACCGCGATACCGATATCCTGGTAACCATGGTAAACCATGTCGTTGCCGTCGATGGAGGCGTTGACCGCCGGGAATCGCTTCAGGGCTTCGGTCGCCGCCTTGGTAAAGAAGGACATGAAACCGAGCTTGACCCCATGACGCTTCTCGAAGCTTTCCTTGTACTGCTTGCGCAGCTCCATGACCGGCCCCATGTTCACTTCGTTGAACGTGGTAAGCATGGCAGCCGTCTGCTGGGCATTGACCAGTCGCTTGGCGATACTGGCGCGCAGACGAGTCATTGGAACGCGCTTCTCCGGACGCTCGCCGGAACCAACATCCACCTGCGGCATATCGCCGGCTGGCTTCGAAGCCGGGGCTGAAGTAGCACCTGAAGACTTTCCAGTATCTACATGATTCTGAACATCTTCCTTGGTAACTCGTCCGTCTTTGCCTGTGCCCTCTACGGCATCCGGATCAATGTTGTTCTCCTCCGCCAGCTTACGAGCCGCCGGGCTGAGGATGGCATCGCCAGAGCGCTTGGCCGGTGCTTCAGAGGGCTTTTCCGAAGCCTCTTCCGGCTTACTTTCCTCTTTCTTGCTGTCATCCTTGGCAGCAGGCTTGGATTCACCAGCCGCACCTTCCTTGAACTTACCTACGACTTCACCGCTTTCTACGGTGTCGCCTTCGCCCTTGAGTACTTCCTCGATAACACCATCCGCCGGAGCTACCACCTCGAGTACGACCTTGTCGGTTTCAATATCGACAATCAGTTCGTCACGTGAACAGGCTTCACCAGGCTGCTTGTGCCAGGTCGCGACTGTTCCCTCTGCGACCGACTCTGGGAATACGGGGGCTTTTATTTCAGTTGACATCTCGGATCCTTAGTTCGGTAACTCGTCAGATTTCAAACGCGTCGTTAACCAGTTTTTTCTGCTCTTCAATGTGAACCGACATATGGCCACACGCCGGCGCAGCAGAGGCGTCACGACCGGCATACTGAAGATACAGTTTGGGATTATGGCGATGCAGAGCATTACGCATATGATGCTGGCTGCAGTACCAGGCCCCCTGGTTCATGGGCTCTTCCTGGCACCAGACCACGTGCTTGAGTTTGCTGTGCTGGCTCAGGAGCTCGTCCAGATCGTCTCCCGGGAAAGGGTACAGCTGTTCGATACGAACAATCGCAACGTCATCCCGCTCGTCCGCTTTTTTGCGCTCCAACAGGTCGAAATAGACCTTACCGCTACACAGAATCAGACGAGTCACTTTCTTCGGGTCGGAAGGCTCTTTCTCCGGAAGGACCGTCTTGAAAGTCCCCGATGTCAGATCATCCAGGTCCGAGGTGGCTTCCTTATGACGCAACAGGCTTTTAGGCGTAATCGCGACAAGAGGCTTACGCAGCGGCCGCTTGACCTGACGACGCAGCATATGGAACACCTGTGACGGCGTGGTTGGCACGCAAACCTGAATGTTATGTTCCGCGGACAATTGCAGGAAGCGCTCCAGCCTCGCGGAGCTGTGCTCCGGGCCCTGCCCCTCGTATCCATGGGGCAGCAACAGGGTAAGACCGCAGAGGCGGCCCCACTTGTGCTCACCACTGGTCAGGAACTGGTCAATAACCACTTGAGCGCCATTCGCGAAGTCGCCAAACTGGGCTTCCCAGACCACAAGACCGTTGGGCGCCGTGGTGGAATAACCATACTCGAACGCCATCACCGCCTCTTCCGAGAGCAGGGAGTCGTAGATTTCAAACTTCGGCTGGTTCTCGGAAATGTGCTCCAGGGCAATATGATGGGCGCCGTCTTTCTGGTTGTGCAGCACCGCATGGCGATGAGAGAAGGTGCCACGACCAACATCCTGGCCGGTAATCCGGATGGGGTGTCCTTCGTTCAGAAGCGTGGCGTAGGCCATTACTTCACCGTAGCCCCAGTTGATCGGCAGCGCGCCGGCGGTCATTTTTTCCCGGTCGCTGACAATCTTGGACACCTGACGCTGAACACTGAAGCCTTCCGGCACGTGAGTCAGTTTCTTGCCCAGCTTCTGGATTGTCTTAAGGGCAACACTGGATTTGCACTTTGCAGTCCACTCATGGCCCAGATACGGCGTCCAGTCGACATACAGATCCTTGTTAGGCTCCTTGACCAGGGACTTGACCACGTGGTCGCCCTTATCCAGCTCGTCCCGGTAGTCGAGCTCGATCTGCTTGGCTTCTTCTTCACCGATCACACCGTCTGCAACCAGCTTTTCCGCATAGAGGTTGCGGGTGGTTGTCAGCTTGCGGATCTTTTCATACATCACCGGCTGGGTTGCGGCCGGCTCATCCGCTTCGTTGTGTCCGCGACGGCGATAGCAAACCAGATCGATCACCACATCGTTCTTGAACTCGTGGCGGTAATCCATGGCCATCTGGGTCACGAACATGACCGCCTCGGGATCGTCCGCATTCACGTGCAGGATCGGGGCCTGGATCATCTTGGCCACATCGGTGCAGTATTCCGTGGAACGGGCGTCTTCCTGCTTGCTGGTGGTAAAACCGACCTGGTTGTTGATGACGATATGAATAGTACCGCCAACACCATAGCCCCGGGTCTGGGACATCTGGAAGGTTTCCATCACCACACCCTGCCCGGCGAACGCTGCGTCACCGTGCATAATAATGGGTACACACTGGGTGCCGTTCGGGTCTTTGCGCCGGGTCTGGCGGGCACGGACAGAGCCTTCAACCACCGGAGACACAATTTCCAGGTGCGACGGATTAAACGCCAGCGCAAGGTGGATTTCGCCGCCCTCGGTCATGACGTTGGAGGAGAAACCCTGATGGTATTTGACATCACCGGAACCGGAATCCGCGAGTTTCTTGCCTTCGAACTCATCAAACAGTTCTTTCGGGTTCTTGCCGAGCGTATTAACCAGAACGTTCAATCTGCCCCGGTGGGCCATACCCAACACAATTTCCTTGGCGCCGTAACTGCCGGCTCGCTGGATCAGCTCATCCAGACAAGGAATCAGGGTCTCGGCGCCTTCAAGGCCAAATCGTTTCACGCCTGGGTAGCGGGAACCCAGATATTTTTCAAGGCCTTCGGCTGCGGTCAACCGTTCCAGCAAATGCTTGCGGGTTCCGGACTCGTAGTTGGGGCGAGAACGAACCGGTTCCATGCGTTGCTGGAACCAGCGTTTGATACGAGTGTCCACAACGTGCATGTATTCTGCACCAATGCTTTCACAATACGTCTGCCGTAGGCCACCAACGATATCCCGAAGCTTCATCGTTTCGGAGCCGAAATTCAGTGAACCGGTCTGAAATTCCAGATCGTAGTCGGCTTCCGACAGCTCGTGAAAGGATGGATCAAGATCCTCAACCTGCGGGCGATTCCAGACGCCAAGTGGATCCAGCTTTGCTTCCTGGTGGCCACGAAAACGGAAGGCGTTGATTAACTGGAGAACACGGATCTGCTTTTTGTCTGCATCAACCGTAGCACTGGCAGGTACACCGCTGCTGGTGAGGAAGCGCTGATTGCGGGATATGTGTTCGAATTGCTGGCGGATGGACGAATGGTCTATATCGCGACCTTTGTAGCCATCCACGCTGGGAAGTTTATCGAAATAGCTGCGCCACTCTTCGGGAACGGCATTGGGGTCTGTCAGGTAGGTTTCGAAAAGCTGTTCAACATAGGCGAGATTCCCCCCTTGTAGGTGGGAAGTCTGCCACAACTGCTCCATTATGCTTTCGTGCATTTTGAATAGCTCACCTTGGGCTGGTGCGGGGAGCTGGCTATGGTCGGCCAGGGGTATGTCTGAGTCAATACGGGTTTTTACGGGATCGACTGTGGCCACCACACCCAACATGGATGTTTTCCGTTCCCCGGTGGTTATTATACTCAGCAAACCGTCAGGAGCCTTTCAAGCTCCCGTCACGGCCTGCGTAGTGTGCACCCTGCTAAGACTTTTGACTATAAGCCTTTGGTTGAAGGGCCCGCATCGTTGCGAGCCCTTCCGGGTGCGAGCCTTGTCAGCACAGTATAGCGTCTGTTTCAGATTCTGCTTATGTAGCCCGCTGTAGCAGAAGGTTCCGAATGTGACCAATCGCCCGTGTCGGGTTAAGGCCTTTTGGACAAACGCTGACACAGTTCATGATGCCCCGACAGCGGAATACGCTGAACGGATCATCCAGATTGGCAAGACGCTCCTCCTGTGCGGTATCCCGGCTGTCGGCCAGGAACCGGTAGGCTTGCAGCAATCCGGCCGGACCAACGAACTTGTCCGGATTCCACCAGAATGAGGGGCAGGCCGTGGAACAGCAGGCACAGAGAATACACTCGTACAGGCCGTCCAGCTTTTCCCGGTCTTCCGGTGACTGGTAACGCTCAATAGCAGGCGCCGGATTGTCGTTGACCAGATACGGCATAACCTTCTCGTACTGCTTGTAGAACAGGCTCATGTCTACAACCAGGTCACGAATCACGGGCAGGCCCGGCAGCGGACGAACAACCAGTTTGTTGTTCTTGAGCACTTCCGACAGCGGCGTGATACAGGCAAGACCGTTCTTGCCGTTCATGTTCATACCGTCCGATCCGCACACACCTTCACGGCAGGAGCGACGGTAGGCCATTGAGGGGTCTTGCTCCTTGACCAGGTTCAGAACATCCAGAACCATCAGGTCCTTTCCTTCCGGGACATCCAGCTCAACGTCCTGCATATAGGGCGCATTGTCGGTTTCCGGGTTGTAACGGTACAGGCTTACTAACATTGTTCAGTCTCCCTTAGTAAGTCCGGATCTTCGGCTGGAATGTATCCACCGTTTTCGGAGCGAAGTTTACATCACGCTTTCCAACACGCTTGTCCAGCGGGAAGTACAGCGAATGCTTCAGCCAGTTCTCATCATCGCGCTCGGTAAAGTCGTTACGGGCATGAGCACCACGGCTTTCCTTACGCTCATAGGCTGAAACAGCCGTTGCAAGGGCAACTTCATACAGGTTGTCGAGCTCAAGGGCTTCAATACGCGCTGTGTTGAACGCATTGCTGGTATCCGCGAGCTTGGTATTGCGCACACGCTTGCCAATCGCCTCCAGCTTTTCAAGACCTTCTTCCATGCTCTTGCCGTCACGGAACACACCGAAATAAAGCTGCATGCAGTTCTGTAGATCCTTGCGCACTTCGGCAACGCTCTCACCTTCCGATGCGCTGTTCAGACGGTCAAGGCGCGCCATGGCGTTCTTGATGTCTTCCTCACTGGCGCCGTCGACTTCAAAGCCGCCGCGAAGCTGCTCTTCAATGTGCAGACCAGCAGCACGACCAAACACCACCAGATCCAACAATGAGTTGCCACCCAGGCGATTCGCCCCATGCACGGAAACACAAGCGGCTTCACCGCAGGCAAACAACCCGGGAATCGGCGTATCGTTGCCATTTTCATCCTGAGTCAGGGCCTGACCGCCTACGTTGGTCGGAATCCCGCCCATCATGTAGTGACAGGTCGGCACAACCGGTACAGGCTCTTTAACCGGGTCCACATGCGCAAAGGTACGTGAAAGTTCACAGATACCCGGCAGACGCAGGTTCAGCGTTTCTTCCCCGAGGTGGTCCAGCTTCAACAGAACGTGATCCTTCTCCGGGCCACAGCCACGGCCTTCAAGGATCTCAATAACCATTGAGCGGGCAACAACGTCACGTCCAGCCAGATCCTTGGCGTTCGGTGCGTAACGCTCCATGAAGCGCTCACCCTCGGCATTGATCAGGTAACCGCCCTCACCCCGGCAACCTTCGGTCACCAGAGTCCCGGCACCGTGGATGCCCGTAGGATGGAACTGCCACATCTCCATATCCTGCATCGGGAAACCAGCACGGAGCGCCATGCCAATACCGTCGCCGGTGTTGATCAGGGCGTTGGTGGTGGAGGCGTAGATGCGCCCTGCGCCGCCGGTCGCCAGCACTGTCGCCTTGCACTTGATGTATGCCACTTCGCCGCTCTCGATTTCGATGGCGACAACACCGACCACTTCGTTTTTACTGTTCTTGACCAGATCAACGGCGTACCACTCGTTCAGGAAGGTGGTTCCGCCCTTGAGGTTCGCCTGATAGAGCGTGTGCAGGAGTGCGTGCCCGGTACGGTCTGCAGCGGCACAGGTACGCGCCGCCTGAGCGGGATTGTCCGGCCCTTTGGACTGACCACCAAACGGACGCTGGTAAATACGGCCCTGCTCGGTACGGGAGAACGGCAGCCCCATATGCTCGAGTTCGAAAACCGCCTGGGGACCCACGGAACACATATACTCTATCGCGTCCTGGTCACCGATGTAGTCGGACCCCTTGACGGTGTCATACATGTGCCAGCGCCAGTCATCATTGGGATCGGCGCTGGCGATCGCGCAGGTAATACCACCTTGGGCAGACACAGTGTGGGAACGGGTCGGAAATACCTTGGTGATACATGCGGTATTGACGCCAGATTCTGTCAGTTGCAGGGCGGCACGCATACCGGCACCGCCGCCACCGATAACAATCGCGTCATAAGACATGGTCTTGATGTTAGCCATTAATTAAAGCCCCCAAAGAATCTGAATGCCCCAGACCAAATACACGAACATGGCCAGGCCACACAGTGCCTGTACCAGGAAGCGCGGCAAGGTCGCCTTGATGTAATCCGTTGTCACTGTCCAGAGCCCCACCCAGGCGTGCGCGCCAATCGAGAGCAATGCAAGCAGGGTAAAGATACGGAACCAGGTCTGGTCGAAAAGCGCCGACCAGCTGTCGTAATTAACGTCAGTGGTCAGGATGAATCCGAAAAGAAAAACTGTATACAGAGCAAGTACGTAGGCGGTAACACGCTGGATCATCCAGTCGAAAACACCGCTGCGCCCGAGATTCGTTACGCTGTTCACCATACCCAGACTCCTGCCAGAAGGATGAGAATAACGGAGATCACGACTGTGGCTTTCGCCGCGAGCCGGCCACTTTCCAGCTCTTCGCCGATGCCCATGTCCATCAGCAGGTGCTTGATACCCGCAACCAGGTGGTACAGCAAGGCAGACAGAATGCCCCAGGTAATCAGCTTCGCAAGGAAGCTGTCCAGCAAGCCACTAACCCGACTGAAGCCCTCTTCCCCGGAAAGGGAAAGCTGAAGCCCGTACAACATGAAAGCAACACCCACAAAAATGATGATGCCACTGACGCGATGCAGTATGGACGTGATGGCTGGCAGCGGAAAATGAAACTTGCCGAGATCGAGATTTACTGGTCGTTTGCTATTCACAGCGCTCTCACACTCTCTCTTGGTTCCGCGGGACCGGAAAAACCGGATGCGGATGGTTGGTATGTAACGATCGGCATGCTGGACGGATCCGGCACACGATGTGTTCAGGAGGGAGAAAAACCGGCATGCGCTCTTCTAAGATCTGGCGCTGCGGCCTGTTATATCCCCGATTCCGGGCTACGGATTATAAGGAGTACCCCTTTCAATTACAAACGCGCAACTCTGCCAGAGCCCGTAAAATCAGGCTCCAGGACCCGCTATAAAGAGGATTGACAAATTCAATTCGACCTCGAAAGCGGCCGTATTCCGGATTTCCCTGATTTACAGGAACCGTCAAATAATGGGTTTTATTGCCTCCTCCATTGACAAAAAAAGCCAACGCCCTATATTTTGCCGCCAGTTTTGCGATAATACGCGCCTTCTAGCGCTTCCAAATGCTGATAAATAGGAGAGCACCATGACCGACAGGAAAGCCACGCTTTCGGTGGGTGACAAGTCCATTGAGCTACCGGTTTACTCAGGCACCGTCGGCCCTGACGTCATTGACGTGAGAAGCCTTGTCCAGGAAGGCGTCTTTACGTACGACCCTGGATTTGTTTCCACCGCAGCCTGCGAATCCCAGATCACCTACATCGACGGAGCCAAGGGCGTTCTCCTGCACCGGGGCTACCCTATAGAGGAGCTGGCAGAAAACTCGGACTACTTGGAGGTCTGCTACCTCCTGCTCAACGGCGAGCTGCCGACAGCGGAAGAGAATAAGCGCTTCCATGACACCATCAAAAACCACACGATGTTGCACGACCAGATGCGCAACTTCTTCCAGGGTTTTCGCCGTGATGCGCATCCGATGGCCATCATGTGTGGTGTCGTTGGAGCCCTGTCGGCCTTTTATCACGACCAGATGGACGTCACCAACGTCGAGCAGCGGGAAATCACCGCCCACCGCCTGATTGCGAAAATGCCGACCATTGCAGCCTGGTGTTACAAGTACAGCATCGGCCAGCCGTTCATGTACCCTCGCAACGACCTGACCTACTCTGAGAACTTCCTGCAGATGATGTTTGGTGTTCCCTGCGAGGAATACAAGCCGAACCCGATCCTGGCCAAGGCGATGGACAAGATTTTCATCCTGCACGCCGATCACGAACAGAACGCGTCGACCTCAACCGTACGCCTCGCCGGCTCTACCGGCGCCAACCCCTACGCGTGTATCGCCTCCGGTATTGCAGCGCTGTGGGGCCCTGCCCACGGCGGCGCCAACGAAGCAGTTCTGGACATGCTCGCGGAAATCGGGGACGAGTCCAACATCGAGAAATTCATCGCCAAGGCGAAGGACAAGGACGACCCATTCCGCCTGATGGGCTTTGGTCACCGGGTCTACAAGAACTTTGACCCGCGCGCCAAGGTAATGGCCGAAACTGCGCATGAAGTTCTGACTGAGCTCGGCCTGGAGAACGACCCTCTCCTGAAGATCGCACAGCGTCTCGAGAAGATTGCCCTTGAAGACGAGTATTTCGTCCAGCGCAAACTCTACCCGAACGTGGACTTCTACTCCTGTCTCTTATACACATCTCCGAGCCCACGAGACGGACTCCTATCTC
>CAJXOQ010000137.1 GCA_913057975.1 uncultured Marinobacter sp. | reverse complement strand
CTCGTGGGCTCGGAGATGTGTATAAGAGACAGCTGCTACCTGGCCAGCGATTGCGAGCCCGTGCGGCTCGATGAAGTGGTGGCATGGGTACGGGAACAATTGCCCTGCGACAAGCCTGGCCCCGACGCCCGTAAAGGTGGCCGCGCAGGCAGTAAGCGCTGTAACAATCGGCGGCTGCTGGACTCTGGATTCCATTTCCGCTACCCGGACTTCAGGGTGGGCTACCGGGAAATGATAGCCGAAAAAACCCGGTAGGCCTGGCGATCACCCCACCAATGAAAAAGGCGGCCCGTAGGCCGCCTTGGGTGTTAGCTTGAGCGAGTATCAGCTCAGCACCATCACCGCTTCCATCTCAACCGGAACGCCCTTGGGCAACGCCGCGACACCCACAGCGGCCCGCGCCGGATACGGCTCTGGAAAATACGTGGCCATGATTTCGTTCACCGTTGCAAAGTTGCTCAAATCCGTCATGTAGATGTTGAGCTTGACGATGTCCTTGAGCTCTCCGCCACTGGCCTCGCAGACGGCTTTAAGGTTTTCGAACACCTGCCGGGTCTTGGCGGCGAAATCACCCGCGACCACCTCCATGGTTTCCGGCACCAGCGGAATCTGCCCAGACAGGTACACAGTGTCTCCGGCTTTAACTGCCTGGGAGTATGTGCCGATGGCCTGTGGCGCGTTATCAGTCTGTATTACGGATTTGTTGGTCATGACCTTGGGGTCCTCTTTATCAAAACGCCAATCCTCACCTTTGGGTGGATGGCATGTCAACAGGCCAAACGTCGCGGCCATGGCCTGTTGCATAACGGTTGCGTCACTGCCTTACACGATTAATATGAGTGACAGCGCGAATATTCCTGATCCGCCGCATCACCCTGGCAAGGTGTCGGCGCCCGTTCACATGTACCACCAGGCCGACAATGCCCAGCCTCGCATTCTGCTCTTCCACATTGATACGCTCGATGTTGCCGTCCGCCATGGCAACTGCATTGGCAAGCTCCGCAATAACCCCGCGCTGGCGTTCGAACTCCACCCGAAGCTCAACAGAGAACTCGTTGGCAATGTCCTTGGCCCACTTCAAATGAGTGAGACGCGCCCTGCCTTCATCATCTTCCGGCAACCGTGAACAGGTATCCGAGTGAATCACCATGCCATTGCCCGAGTCCATGGCGCCGACCACCGGATCACCGGGAATCGGTTTGCAACAGCTCGCAAACCGAACCAACAGGCCTTCGGTGCCACGAATAGTCACCGGGCTGTTATCAGCTTTATCCATGATCGTCGCCGATGCCACGTTCGACGCTTCATTGTCTGTCTTGCCGCTGACCAACTGGCGGGCTACGAGGTAGGCCATACGGTTGCCCAGGCCAATGTCGCTGACCAGGTCCTCGAAACTGTCCACCTGGTTGTGACGGACCACCGCCTGGATCTGATGTTCGTTGATCTCCGGCAGGCTGGCACCAAATCCTTTGAGGGATTTTTTAAGCAGGGTTTTGCCCAGATCCAGGGATTCGGCACGCTTCTGGTTCTTGAGCACATGGCGAATACTGCTGCGGGCCTTACCGGTTACCACGAAACTGAGCCAGGCGGGATTGGGCCTTGCCCCGGGCGCGGTAATGATTTCAACGGTTTGGCCACTTTGTAGCGGCTGGCTCAGGGATCCGAGGTTGCGGTTGATACGGCAGGCCACGCAGGCATTACCGATGTCCGTATGGATAGCGTAGGCAAAATCCACAGGGGTGGCTCCGCTGGGCAACTCCATGATCTTGCCCTTGGGCGTGAACACGTAGATCTCGTCCGGGAACAGGTCGACCTTCACATGCTCGATGAATTCCAGGGAATCATCGGCGCGCTCACGCATCTCCATCAGGCCTTTCACCCAACGGTCTACCCGTGTCTGGTTGACACTGGTGACACTCGATGGCTCGTTCTTGTACATCCAGTGGGCCGCAATACCATTATTGGCGATGTGCTCCATCTCCTCGGTGCGGATCTGGATTTCGATATTCACATGCATGCCAAACAAGGTGGTGTGCAGAGACTGGTAGCCATTGGCCTTGGGCATGGCGATGTAGTCCTTGAAACGGCCCGGCAACGGCTTGTAGAGGCTGTGCACGGCCCCGAGGATGCGATAGCAATCGTCCTCGGTGTCGGTAATGATCCGAAAAGCGTATACATCCATGATTTCGTGGAAGGACTTCTGCTTGAACTTCATCTTGTTGTAGATGCTGTTCAGATGCTTCTCCCGACCCAGGATACGACCAGGCAAACTACGCTCTTCCAGTTTTTCCTGTAGCTTGCCACGGATATCGTCGATGATTTCCCGGTGACTGCCCCGCAACTTCGCCACGGCTTTGGAAATGTATTTCGAGCGCATCGGGTACAGCGAGGAGAACCCGAGGTCCTCCAGCTCGGTACAGATGGAATGCATGCCCAGCCGGTTGGCAATCGGGGCGTAGATATCCAGGGTTTCGTTGGCAATGCGCTGGCGCTTCTCGTAGGGCATTGGGCCCAGGGTGCGCATGTTGTGCAGGCGGTCCGCCAGCTTGACCAGAATAACGCGAATGTCCCGCGCCATGGCGAGGGTCATCTTCTGGAAGTTCTCGGCCTGGGCCTCGGCACGGGAGCGAAATTCAATCTGGGTAAGTTTGCTGACACCATCCACCAGCTCAGCCACATCCTCGCCAAACTGTTCTGAAAGCGCATCCTTGGGAATGCCGGTGTCTTCGATGACATCATGGAGCATGGCTGCCATCAGGCTTTGGTGATCCAGCTTCAGGCTGGCAAGGATTCTGGCCACCGCCAGAGGATGGGTAATATAGCGATCGCCGCTTTTGCGCATCTGCCCTTCGTGGGCCTGTTCGGCATAATAGTAGGCTCTTCGCACCTGATTGATGCGATTGGTATCAAGATACGTGCTGAGTTCATTGGCCAGCACATCAACCGTTGCCTCTGCCGACACCGCGCCTCCGTGGGGATCATAAATGTCAGGGATAAAAAAACCCGAATGCACGCATTCGGGTCCTTCCGACGTTCTTCCAGTCATGCCTATAGATACACTATAAAACCGCAAGAACAGATTTCAATGCTTTGGACGGGTAACCAGAAAATATTCCCGTCTTCGGCCACATTCAGCGACCTTGAGCCTTATTCGTCATCATCCTCGGTGAGGAGATCGCGGGTGATTTTGCCGTCGGCAATTTCACGCAGGGCGATAACGGTAGGCTTGTCGTTCTCTTCAGCGACCAGCGGCTCGAAGCCTTTGGTTGCGATCTGGCGGGCACGCTTGGTGGCCAGCATAACCAGCTGGAAGCGGTTATCAACGTTTTCAAGGCAATCTTCAACGGTAACTCGTGCCATAACTTCCCCGACAATAGCAAAAATGACTGATTTCAGCAGACCGCGTAGTTTACTGCGGCCGGTTCAATTTGTATACAGGCAATGTCAGCCGGTCAATGGCGCTCGGACAGCCTGGTCAGCAGCCCGGAATGCCTGACCTGCTGGGCCTGCATGCGCAGACGATGGCAATGAACAATCGCCAGCAGGTCGTCCAGCGCGATGTCGAAATCATCGTTAACCACCAGATAATCGAATTCCACCGCGTGGCTGCACTCATCCGCCGCCTCATTGAGGCGACGCGCCACCACCTCCGGTGCGTCTGTACCCCGGCCGGTCAGGCGATCCTTTAACGCCTCCGGCGATGGCGGCACGATGAAAATGCTGACACAGTCTGGCATCAGGTGGCGGACCTGCTCCGCACCCTGCCAGTCAATTTCCAGGATCACGTCCTGACCCGTGGCCAGTGTTTGTTTCACCCAGACCTGTGAGGTGCCGTAGTAGTTCCCGAACACATCCGCATGCTCCAGAAAGTCACCGCGATTGATCATCGCCTCGAAGGCTTCTCGGCTGACGAAATGGTAGTTGACGCCATCCTGCTCACCCGTTCGTATAGGCCTGGTTGTATGGGACACGGAGACACCAAGCTTTTCGTCCTGCTTCAGCATTTGAGCCACCAGGCTGGTCTTACCTGCACCCGAGGGGGCGGAAATCACATACAGCGTGCCTTGTTCTGACTCCTGGCTCATGGGACTAACAACTCCGGGCATTGACGGGCTTTCAGTTGGCGCGGAACAAACCCGGCGCCACCACAATAACGAGGGCGGGATTATACGGCGTTTGCGCCGCCCCCGCATCCAAGTGAGGTTACTCCAGGTTCTGGACCTGCTCCCGCATTTGCTCTATCAACACTTTCAGGTCAACCGCTGCCCTTGTCACCCGGGCATCGATGCTTTTGCTGCTGAGCGTATTGGCCTCGCGGTTGAGCTCCTGCATCAGGAAATCCAAACGGCGACCGATGGCATCGTCGGACTGCAGAGTGTCCGAGACCTCGGTGATATGGGCTTCCAAGCGATCCAGCTCTTCGGCGACATCGCTTTTCTGAGCCAGCATCACCATTTCCTGGGCCACACGATCCGGGTCAAGCTCCACCTTCGCCTGCTCGAAGCGGTTTTTCAGATGCTCCTCCTGGGCACGAATCAGTTCCGGCATTCGCTCCCGGACCTCAGTCACCCGCTCCCCCATTATGGCCAGCCGATCTTCGAACAGCGGCCGCAGACGTTCACCTTCCCGTTCTCTGACCGCTACCAGCTCACTCACAGTACGCTCGAATAACTCCCCTGCCGCCTTCCGGGCTGGGCCAAAGTCCTGCTCGCTGGAGGCCAGCACTCCCGGCCAACGGAGTATATCCAGGGCGCTAATGTGGGCCGGGTTGTCCAGCATTCGGTTGATGTGGTTTGCCGCCTCGTTCACAGCGCTCGCCACATCCTCGTCGATTTCGAAACCCTGGGTCGCCGATTCATTGGCCTGAAGACGAATGGCCACGTCCACTTTGCCGCGCCGCAATTGCTTGCGCAGTTGCTCACGGAAACTGTTCTCCATCTCCCGGAGCGCTTCGGGCAAGCGAAAGGACGGCTCCAGGTACCGGTGGTTAACCGTGCGAATTTCACAGGTGAGCGTTCCCCAGTCTTCCTGGGTATCCTGGCGGGCGAAGGCCGTCATACTTCTGATCATGGTGACTCCACGTTTGCGAAGAAGCAGGTTTCAAGTTTAGCAGGCTGGCCGCCCCAACATCGAACAGACGCCGCAGACTGCGTGTTATACTCCGCAATCTTTCGACTTTGCAATCGACCGGGGATTCTCCCCGGACACTCACCACTGATACCAGGAACGATTATGAGACCGAGCGGAAGAACGCCGGAACAATCCCGAGACATTCGCATCACCCGTCAATACACCCGCCACGCCGAGGGTTCCGTGCTGGTGGAATTTGGCGACACCAAGGTGATCTGCACCGCCTCTGTTGAAAACAAGGTCCCCCCTTTCCTGCGGGGCGAAGGCAAAGGCTGGATTACGGCCGAGTATGGCATGCTGCCCCGTTCCACCGGCAGCCGCATGGGGCGGGAAGCTGCCCGCGGCAAGCAGGGCGGCCGCACCGTGGAAATCCAGCGCCTGATCGGCCGTTCCCTGCGCGCAGCGGTTGACCTGAGCGCCTTGGGCGAGCATTCCATCACCATCGACTGTGATGTCATCCAGGCCGACGGTGGCACCCGCACCGCTGCGATTACCGGTGGCTGCGTGGCGCTTGTGGATGCGCTAAACCATCTGGTGAAAGAAGGCCGGCTGAAAAAATCGCCGCTGAAGCAGATGATTGCAGCGTTTTCTGTGGGCGTTTACAAAGGCACACCGGTATTGGACCTGGATTACCCGGAGGATTCCGAGGCCGAAACCGACATGAACGTGATCATGACGGATCAGGGTGGTTTCATTGAAATTCAGGGGACGGCCGAGGGCGCGCCGTTTGAACAGGAAGAGCTGGACGGCATGTTGAAGCTGGCCAAGCTGGGTATTGGGCAGCTGTTTGAGGCACAGAAAGCGGCTTTGGCTCAGTAGCCATTAGCATTGCGGTCTGGGCGGGCTTGGGAAGATGAGCCTTCCCGAGACCGCCTACTCCAATCTTAGAAACCGATTTCGATGTCGTAATCCATGATCACCGGTGCGTGATCGGAGAAACGGGTGCCGTCATCAATCCAGCCATCCCGAATGGTCTTTCGGATACCCGGCGTCAATAGCTGATAATCCACCCGGATACCGGCATTCTTGCGAGAACCTTCAGCCTGCTCGGGCCACCAGGTGTACTGATTGCTCTGCTTGTTGATATCGCGGAATGCATCAACACAGCCCATTTCATCAAACAAACGGTCCAGCCATGCCCGCTCATGGGGCAGGAAGCCGGAAAAATCCAGCTTGTGGAACAGCGGGCTGGCGTCGGTCACGTGATGGGCCGTTTGCAGGTTGGCGCAGAATATAAACTGGCGACGCTTGCGCAGAGTTTTCTGCATATGGAGACCAAAGGCCTCCATGAAGTCGTCCTTGTGATCCAGAACCGTCAGGTCATCCTCGCCAATCGGCTCCTCTTCCCGCCCCAGAGCAGACGGGGAAAGCACGCAGGCAACGGACACTTTGTCGAAATCCGCCTGGATGAAGCGACCCTCGCGATCAGCCTGCTCGTTAGCAAAGCCGTACATGATGGCTTTTGGGAAATGACGGGTATAGATACCAACGCCCCCATCTTCGTTACGCTCGCCATCAATAAAATAGGCTTCGTAGCCCTCCGGGATCAGGTTAAAATCCTCGATCTCGTAGGCCCGCATGCGGTGGTCCTGAACGCAAACCACGTCAGCGTCCTGGCTGGCCAGCCATTCAAAGAAGCCTTTTTCAACAGCCTGGGCCAGACCGTTGACGCTGATTGTTACTACCCGCATACGTGTTCCCTGATTCGGTTTGTGTGTATGATACCGGTTTTACGCGTTAATTAAAGATCCAAACCCGCCAGAAGCCTTGTCATGCACGACTATCAGCAACAGTTCATTGAGTTCGCCATCCGCCGCAACGTGCTCCGTTTCGGAGAGTTTACGCTTAAATCCGGCCGCACCAGCCCCTATTTCTTCAATGCGGGGCTGTTCAATACCGGGGAGGATCTGCTTGAGTTAAGCAAGGCCTATGCCGCAGCACTCCAGCGTAGTGGGCTGGATTATGACATTATTTTCGGGCCTGCCTATAAGGGCATACCGTTGGCGACGGTCACCGCCATGGCCCTGGCCGCCGAGGGTAACAACAAACCATTCGCCTTCAACCGAAAAGAAAAGAAAGATCACGGCGAGGGTGGCAATATCGTGGGTGCCCCCCTGGAGGGCAAGGTACTGATTGTTGATGACGTTATTACCGCTGGCACGGCTATCCGGGAATCCATGGAGCTGATCCGCAACTCAGGGGCGGAGCCCGCAGGCGTGCTCATTGCCCTCGACCGTCAGGAGCGAGGCGCTGGTGAACTATCCGCCATCCAGGAAGTTAAACAGGAGTTCGACATTCCTGTGGTCAGTATTATCAGGCTCGAGCAGGTGCTTGCCTACCTGCAAAGCAGGCCCGGCTTCTCAGAACATGCTGACAAAGTCGCCGCATATCGGGACGAGTACGGAGTCTGAATCCAGGCATGGTTTATCGTTCAGCTTTTGGTATGCTTCCTGACATACATTGTTTCAAGCGGAGCGCCAGTCTCTCACCATGAATCGTCTGACCAGGTTTTCAATCGCTGTATCTGCTGCGGCTGCGCTGATGTCTGCCTCTATCGCAGAGGCAAGGATGTACCGCTATACCGATGAGAACGGTCAGATTGTCATCAGCAGCACCATCCCTCAGGAAGCGTCCAGGCGGGGCTACGACATTCTCAGCAAGAATGGTCGGGTGATTGAAACGATTGATCCGGAACCCACCGAAGAGGAAATTGCCGCCAGGGAAGCCGAGGAAAAACGCCAGGCCGAAGCGGAACGGCAGCGGGAGCTCGACCGCAAGCTTCTGGAGCGCTACAGCCACCCAGACGAAGCCGTGCGCGCCATGCACCGGAAAATACGTGAGTTGCAGGGGCTGAATCAGCTCAAGAGAGGCAACATTTCGGTGATCGTCAGCCAACTGGACAGCGAACAGAGCCGGGCTGCAGACCTGGAACGTTCCGGTCGCGACATCCCCGAAGCGACACTGGAAAAAATACGGCGGCTGGAAGCCCAGATTCGTGACATCGAACGTGAGATCAACTCGCAGAACGCCAATATAAAAGCCCTGCGAGAGCGGTTCGAGGCGGACATTGAACGGCTGGAAGAGATCACCGGCGAGGAAAGAACGCTTCCGCTGGACCCGGACGATCTGGAAGAGTAATAAATCACACGGCTTGACCAATCAGGCACAAAAAAGGTCACCTTGCGGTGACCTTTTTTATGCTTCAAAGAACTCCGGTTGCCGTTCAGGCAGTCGCGGGGCTCTTCTTGGCAGTGCTGGTGCTTTTGCGGGCTGTGGTTTTGCGTGCAGCCGGCTTCTTGGCCTGGGCGGTAGCCTTGGTTGACTGGGCAACGCTGGTCACTTCGTCCGCTGCGTCGGCAACGGTATCTGCGCTTTCAGCCGCTTCTTTCTCGAGCTTGGCAACCAGGTCGGCCGCAAAGCTGCCGAAACGGGTGTTCAGGCTGCGCAGTTGCTCGAACAGGTTCTCACTGTAGCCATAGTAACGAGTGCGCAAGGTCTTAACGCTGTATTCACGGGCTTCGGTTTCCAGCTTTTCTGCGTACTCGAACGGCTTGGAAGCCAGTTTTTTCTGCTGCTCTTCAGCCGCGTTGATACCCTTCGCTACGATGTCCTGAAGCTGTTCCTGATAGGTCTTGAGTTTACCCATGATGACTCTCCTAAGATTGTGGATGCGTGGTTTGAAAATCTGCATCGTTATCGCCGGCAAACCGATGCCGACTTCTGATCACATGTCGAAGGTTACGGTCAAAAATTAGAATGTTCATACTAAAACCATCCCCTATTCATCATCTATCAAAGGGGGGACCGGATCGTCTCGGAATTTACGGATCGTTCACTTGATGATTCTGTCAGCTTCGGCATACTCTGCGCCTTGAATTGAGAAAGCCCGTCTCCCCGTTTTATTCAGGCCTCGCTTCTGACGCACCCCGATACTGTAATAACAGCACTAACAACACGCTGCTAAACGGATTGCGAACAATACAATGCAAGGTAAAAAATTCTGCCAGAACGCTGCGGATCTCCGACAGCTAACGAAAATCGTCGTAGCCGGATTGGCGCTGGCTATCATGGCCGGATGCCAGGAAGACTCCGGGGCGTCAAGGGCCGCTTCAAGCCAAGCCAGCGAAGCATCGGAACAAAGGCTGGGGGGCGCCATTTCATCAATTCGGGGCACGCTTGGGCAACCTGAAACGGCGCAGGGTGAGACCCCCAGTGCAGTGAATCCGACCGACTCGGAGTCGATCACCGCCCCCACACTGCACTGGGACGCTCCGCTTACCCGGGAAGACGGCTCACGCCTCTATGCCAGCGACATCAGCGGCTACCGCATCTATTATCGCCTGCGACACACGGACAATTACGAGGTCATATCACTCTCCGGTGATGACATCACCCGCTACCAGCTTGAGGGTTTCCCCCCCGGGGCCTACGAATTCAGCATTACCGCCCTTGACGACAGTGGACTGGAAAGTCAGCGTTCCGATCCAATCACTGTCGACCTGATCTAGGCGCAGGCGCTTACCACCTGAAGATGACCCAACTCGGCACCAGCATGTCGGTCTCGCTCTCACGAATCCAGCCGCCACCATCCGCTGGCACCAGGTAGTATTCGGGACCGACTTCCGGCACTACCTTGATCTCCACCAATTGGCCATTCACACGGTATTCGTAGAACACCTCGTTCTCACCCGGCCGAATCACGATCTGTGTCCCGTCGGCGGGTGGCTGGTAGTCAGACACCACCAGGGGCTCCCTGGGTGTCTGTACGACATCGATATCCTCCTGGGCCACCAAAGGCCCCCAGAGCACACCCAACACAAGACCCGAGCAAGCGATACGTTTCATTTTCATGATACTCTTCGGTTCTGTTTAAAGACGTGCAAAATCACTCTGACGCACGGGAAGATGCACATCGCTAATGTCAGAGTTGCACAAGCCTATCAACGCTTCAATCAGAATCCGGATCCGTTTTGATATGACACAGCAGCAGACTCCGCCGGTGGTTCTCGTAGATGGTTCGTCCTACCTCTTCCGCGCTTATCATGCCCTGCCGCCACTGATGACCAGCAAGGGCCACCCCACGGGCGCCATAAAGGGTGTTATCAGTATGATCCGGAAACTGGAACAGGATTTTCCAGGCTCGAAAATGGTGGTGGTGTTTGACGCCAAGGGCAAGACCTTCCGCAATGATCTGTACGAAGACTACAAGGCCACCCGCCCACCCATGCCGGACGATCTGGCCATGCAGATCCAGCCAATCCATGACATGGTTCGGGCCATGGGATTGCCTCTGTTGATTGTCAGTGGCGTGGAGGCCGACGATGTCATCGGGACGCTCGCCCACGAAGCCACCAGCAAGGGTATTGATGTGGTGGTATCGACCGGCGACAAGGACATGGCGCAACTGGTGAGCGATCATGTCACCCTGATCAACACCATGACGGATACCCGCATGGACCGCGACGGCGTGGTCGAGAAATTCGGTATTGGCCCGGATCAGATCGTGGACTACCTGGCGCTGGTGGGCGACAAGGTGGCTGTCTCTTATACACATCTGACGCTGCCGACGAATAGAGAG
>CAJXOQ010000136.1 GCA_913057975.1 uncultured Marinobacter sp. | reverse complement strand
CTCTATTCGTCGGCAGCGTCAGATGTGTATAAGAGACAGATAACCAGGGTATGGCCGGCATTGTGGCCACCCTGAAAGCGCACCACCGCCGCAACCTTATCGGTCAGCAGGTCAACAATCTTGCCTTTTCCTTCATCACCCCACTGGGTGCCCAGCACTACAACGTTTTTACCCATGACTCTCTCTCAATGCGGCCTCGCCAAACGACGGGGTACCCGCAGGTTTACCTGTAAATGAGTGGTCCGATCCCTAAGGCAATCAGTCCAGCTGCTCCACGACCCACTGGCCGTCACGCTTCACCAGGGCGCGATCGCAATTGCGAGATCCCGGATCAACGCCTTCGTCTTCCGGCAGGGCACGGATAACCGTCTCCGTCATCCGCAAACCGGAAATCACACCATCCAGCGCGGGGTCTTCGGTGACTGGCGCCCATATTGCCTTTCCGGCGCGGCCGGCTCGCTGGCCAAGTGAGACCAGCGCACGGATATCAAGACTGAAGCCCGTCGCCGGACGTGCACGGCCGAAATCACTGCCAATGGCATCGTAGCGACCACCCTTGGCAACCGCGTCGCCATGCCCCGGCACGTAGGCCGCGAACACCAACCCGGTGTGGTAGTTGTATCCTCGAAGCTCACAAAAATCGAACCCGACGCTTACCTCTGGATAGCTCCCGGCCAGCATATCCGCCACTCGATCCAGTTGATCCAGGGCCTGACGAAGCGGTTCCGGCGCGCCTTCAAGAATGCGTTTTGCCTCACGCAGGGCGTCCTTTCCACCGCTGACCCTGGCCAGTTCCCTGAGCATGCCACCTGCGGAACCCGATGGGCACTCGCCAAGCAGTTCGTCCAGTTCCGGCACTGACTTACGGGCCATGGCATCAAAAATGGCCGCGCCGGTATCGCGATCAAACCCGGCCTCTCCCACCAACGTCTCGTAGATCGCTACATGGGCAAGATCCAGGTGGATCCTGGGCAAACCGGATACCCGCAGGGTTTCAAGCATCAGGCTGATCACTTCCAGATCCGCCGATTCGGAGGCACTGCCAAACAGCTCGCAACCGGCCTGGATGGGCGTGCGACCCGTCAGCATATGGCGTGGCCGGGTATGGAGCACGTGGCCGGCATAACACAACCTGGTAATACCTTCCTGGCCGAGGGTATGGGCATCAATGCGCGCCGCCTGCGGCGTCATGTCTGCACGCAGTCCCATCATTCTGCCTGTCAGCTGATCGGTCAGCTTGAAGGTCTGAAGCTCCAGGTCGTGGCCGGTACCCGTGAAAAGTGATTCGAGGTATTCGATCAACGGCGGGATAACCAGCTGGTAACCCCAACGCTGGCAGGTATCCATTACATCCCGGCGCAGGGATTCAATCTGTCCAGCCAGAGGCGGAAGGATATCTTCCACGCCATCCGGCAGTAGCCAGCGATCAGATACTGTCATGAGATTCGGTTGTCCGTTCTGTCCCGGGGCGGAAACTCGAGCCACGAGAGTGCACAGGATTTAAGGCGATGCTCGGGAAAAGAGAAAAACCCGAACCAAAACCGGCAGAATTTTACACTGTTGGCAGGCACAAAAAAACCGGAATACCGAGGTATTCCGGTTTTGTCGCTGCCACCGTCGTGGTTAGCGGTTTCCCTGAGGGTCCTTAAGGAACTTCAGGAAGTCGCTATCGGTGTCGATGACCATGATGTCGTCTTCGTTGGCGAAAGTATTCTGATAGGCTTCCAGACTGCGATAGAAGCTGTAGAACTCGCTGTTGGAGCCGTACGCATCGGCATAGATCTGAGCAGCTTGCCCATCACCTTCACCACGCATTTCCTCAGCTTTGGCAAAGGCCTCCGCCAGGATAACGGTGCGTTGGCGATCGGCATCCGCACGGATACCCTCAGCCAACTCGCGACCTCGGGAGCGGAACTCTTGCGCCAGCTTTTCCCGCTCGGTGGCCATACGGCGATAAACGTTCTGACTTACCTGTCCCGGGAATTCAATGGCCTTGACGCGGATATCCACCACTTCAATGCCGAATTCCTTGAGCGAGGTTTCGTTCACCCGGTCCCGCAGAGTGTGCATCAGCTCGTCACGCTGGCCGGAAACGACCTCAACCATGGTGCGAACACCGAACTCATCACGCAAGCCATTGTCCACGCGGGACAGCAGCAGCTCGGAGGCGCGGTATTCGTCACCGCCGGTGGCACGGTAGAACTGGTCCACGTCGCGAATCTTCCAGGCGATGTAGGAGTCCACATCAAGCGGCTTCTTCTCAATCGTCAGGTACTGA
Source organism: uncultured Marinobacter sp. (assembly GCA_913057975.1). GTDB lineage: Bacteria > Pseudomonadota > Gammaproteobacteria > Pseudomonadales > Oleiphilaceae > Marinobacter. The sequence goes on along the minus strand of CAJXOQ010000136.1, from coordinate 8,482 downwards.
CGCGACGGAAGGTCGGTGGTCAGCAGTCGGATATCGAACTCCCGAACCTGATCAATGACAGGCACCTTGAAGTGAATGCCAGCCTTGATATCCGTCTCAATCAACTCGCCGAAACGGAGCAGCACACCGCGATGGGTCTCGGGAATGATGTACACGCTGGAGAGCGTAACGAGCACGACGATCAGGGCGCCAGCCAGGCCCACAATACTTTTGGGTCCTATCATTATCTACTCCTCCGAACGCCAGTATCCTGCCTGCCACGCAACTCCTGAATCACTTGGTCTGACAGGGTCTTGATGTCGATATCACCACTGCCGGAGCCGCCAGAACGGTTCTGGTTACCGGTATTGGCACCAGAGCGGTTGGTCAGCCTGTCGAGAGGCAGATACATCATGTTGTCACTGCTCTGGGTGTCCACCAGCACTTTGCTGGTATTTGACAGAACCCCTTCAAGCGCCTGGATATACATACGCTCGCGAGTAACCTCCGGGGCGGTCTGATACACGTCGAGAACCGCCAGGAAGCGTGAGGTCTCACCACGGGCACGCTCAATAACCTCTTCCTTGTAGGCCGCCGCTTCTTCGGTCAGGCGTTGTGCCCGGCCACGAGCCTCGGGGACCACCTTATTGCGGTAGGTTTCCGCCTCTTCCTTGACCTGCTGCTCGTCCTCACGGGCGCGCTGCACTTCACGGAAAGCATCCTGCACCGCATCGGGTGGCTGAGTGCTCTCGACGTTCACGCGCACAATGGTCAGGCCGGTACCGTATTCTTCCAGGAAGCTCTGCAGACGCTGCTCCACGCGAACGGCCAGCTCGGCACGACCTTCCGTCAATACGTCGTCGAGCGTTGAACTGCCAACTTCGTGACGCAAAGCACTGTCGGTTGCAAAGGCCAGCGCCTGGTTGGAATCACGGACGTTCAGCACGTAAGCCTGAGCATCACCAACACGATACTGGACCTGAAGGTCGACAGAGACGAGGTTCTCGTCCTGTGTCAGCATCTGCCCGGTGGATTCCGCATTCCGCACATTGGTTACCCTGACGAGATAAACGCTATCGATCAACGGAACCTTGAAACGCAGGCCCGGCGTCTCGGTACGACTGAACTCGCCAAAGCGAAGCACAACCGCGCGCTCCTGCTCGTTCACGGTGTAGAACGATTGAAAGATCACGTATCCGGCAAAAATGATGGCCGCCAGCGCAAGGATGGCACCAAAACCGCCAGCGCCGCCACCTGAAGACGAACTGCCGCCGTTACCTCCGGACTTGTTGCCCTTTCCACCCAGCAAGCGGTTGAGCTTGTCGAGGCCCTTTTTCAGCGCCTCGTCCAGGTCCGGTGGACCCTGATCATTTCCGCCACGACCGCCACCGGTTCCCCAGGGGTCATTATCGTTGCGGTTTCCACCCGGTTCATTCCAGGCCATAGTGTTCTCCGTTCCAAACTAATCGAATGGCTGCAAATACTAGGGATTTATAAGCGCCCCGGCAATAGCACAGCCGGCCTATGTATGTTGTTCTTCAAGCCTTACATCATTTTCGCGCACGCCAGCGCGGCTCAAAAGCTGTAACCAGTCACGATGCTGCAAACGAACTTCCAGTACCGAATCCCCGCTATCGTGGTGACGTTCTGTTACGACAGAGCCCGCCTCATGCAAAAGCGCCCGCAACTTGCCGTCTGTCGGGCCCAGCAGTACGAATTGGTGGATAACGTCTTCCGCCAATCGCTCAACAATGGTATCGAACAGGTCTTCAAGCCCTTCCCCGGTGACCGCTGAGACCCATACACGCACGGGAACGCCATCCTCGTTGCGCTCAACCCGCGGCAGGAAATTATCCAGCAAGTCGATCTTGTTGAAAACCTGCAGCACCGGAATCTCATCGGCACCAATTTCTGCCAGCACTTCTTCTACCTGCTCCATGTTCTCGTCGCGCCGGTGATCGTGGCAATCGATTATGTGAAGCAAAATAGAAGCTTCTGTGGTTTCTTCCAGGGTGGCACGGAAAGCTTCAACCAGCTTGTGAGGGAGGTGACGGATAAAGCCGACCGTATCGGCCATTACGACCGGACCAATGTCTGGAAGTTCCAGACGCCTGAGAGTCGGGTCCAGGGTTGCAAACAACTGATCCGCCGCGTAAACGGTTGATGTCGTTATTCGGTTAAACAACGTGGACTTGCCCGCGTTGGTGTAACCCACCAGTGAGACGGTTGGAATATCTGCACGCATCCGGGCCCGACGCCCCTGGTTACGCTGTTTACGGACCTTTTCCAGACGGCGATGAATGGATTTGATACGTTCCCGCAGCAACCGCCGATCCGTCTCCAGCTGGGTTTCACCCGGGCCACGCAGACCGATACCACCCTTCTGGCGCTCAAGGTGCGTCCAACCCCGAATGAGGCGGGTCGACATATGCTCAAGCTGAGCCAGTTCCACCTGGAGCTTACCCTCATGGGTACGGGCCCGCTGAGCGAAAATATCCAGGATAACGCCCGTACGGTCGAGCACACGACATCTCAATTCGCGCTCGATGTTTCGTTCCTGGCTGGGGCTGAGTGCGTGATTGAACAGCACCACATCCGCTTCGTTGGCTGTCACCGCATCGCGGATTTCTTCCAGCTTCCCCTCACCAACGAACAATCTCGGACTGGGCTGCTTACGTGAACCGCTAACAACACCGACAGGCTCAACGCCGGCGGACCAGACCAGTTCACGGAACTCCCCCAGGTCCTCGGCTTCTTCATGTGAGGAAAACTCAATATGAACGAGAATCGCCCGTTCACCAACGTCGGGACGCTCAAACAAGTAGTAACAACTCCAAATCAGTCAGGCCGCACCTGCTCCCAAAACAAACACCCGCGGCCCTCCGAGCCTGTTCTGGCCCTTCGGGAGCGCGGGTGGCAACACCGATATTACCGGATAAATCAGTCTTCAGATTCTTCTCCACCCGGGGCCTGTGGCGGAATACGAACATTCCGCGCAGGCACCACAGTGGAAATGGCATGTTTGTAGACCATCTGGCTGACAGTGTTTTTCAGCAAAATCACGAACTGGTCAAAAGACTCTATCTGGCCTTGAAGCTTGATACCATTGACCAGAAAGATGGAAACCGGAATGCGTTCCTTGCGTAATGCATTGAGGTAAGGGTCTTGTAGAGAGTGCCCTTTTGACATGTGTTTTCTCCTATTTATGAGTAAAGGCAGATCGTCAACTTCAATTGTTAAATGTGGTGCGACACTCGATAATTTTCAAGGCAGTGTCTGACATAAGTTTGTCGCTACTGTCCAGCCAGTCCACGCCGGACCACTTTCGCAACCAGGTCAGCTGTCGTTTGGCAAGCTGCCGGGTAGCGGCAACACCCTTGTCCACCATGGCGTCATAACCATAATCACCGGCCAGATAGGCCCAGCCCTGACGATACCCGACACAACGCATGGAAGGCAGGCCAGCATTCAAATCACCCCTGGCCATTAGCGCCCTGACTTCATCAAGAAAACCCGCATTCAGCATGGCCTCAAAACGCAGGGCTATTCTTTCATGGAGTATCCGCCTCTCGGCGGGAGCCATCGCAAGCTGCACTACAGTATACGGAAGAGACGGCGATTCGTCTGCCTGCCATTGAGTGAAATAGGTGTAATCCTCAATGCCCTCATTATTCTGTCCGTCTTCTGCCTGTCCTCTGCTCGCCTTGTCTTGCCATATTGAGGAAATCGGCCGCCCCGTCAGACGAATCACCTCAAGTGCCCGAATGAGTCGCTGCCGGTTATTTTGATGAATGAGCCTGGCCGCCACCGGGTCCTGTCGTTCCAGCTCCTGATAGAGGGCACCCCAGCCTCGCTCCCTGGCTTCCTGCTCAAGGGCCTCTCGGACGCCCGGGTCAGCGGACGGCAGGTCGGACATACCATGCAGCAATGCTTTGAAGTACATCATGGTGCCGCCCACCAATAATGGAATTCGCCCGGCAGACGTAATGTCGTTCATTTCACGCAGGGCATCGCGACGGAAGTCCGCTGCCGAGTATGTTTCCGCCGGGTCACAGATATCAATTAACCGGTGCGGAGCGCGGGAGAGCTCCTCTTGCGAGGGCTTGGCGGTTCCGATGTCCATACCCCGGTAGATCATCGCCGAATCAACGCTGATGATATCGCAGGGCAGGTGCTGACAGAGTTCGATGGCCAGGTCGGTCTTGCCCGAGGCGGTCGGCCCCATCAGGCATATGGCCAGGGGCTTTGTGCCTTTAGCTTTTGATACCGTCATACCGGCGTTAACGCCCACGCAGGAACAATTTGTCCAGCTCAGATAGAGTGACCACAGTCCAGGTGGGGCGACCATGGTTGCACTGACCACTGCGCTCGGTGGCCTCCATGTCCCGCAACAGGGTATTCATTTCCGGAATAGTCAGTTGCCGATTGGCACGCACAGAGCCATGACATGCCATGGTACCAAGCAATTCATGTATCACCGCCTCCACACGGTCGCTTTCGCCGTTCTCAATCAGGTCAGACAGCACATCCCGAACCAGTTGCTCGGTGTCCGCCCCCCGCAACAGAGCAGGCACCTGTCGCACGGCGAGAGTTTCCGGGCCAATGCGCTCCACCCTCAATCCCAACTGCAAAAGCTCTTCACCATGAGTTTCTGCCAATGCCGCCTCTTTCTGGCTGACAGCCAGGGAAACCGGCACCAGCAGCGGCTGACTCTTGAGGTCCTGAGCCTCCAGCGCACGCTTCATGCGTTCATAGGTAATACGTTCATGGGCCGCGTGCATATCCACCACGATCATGCCCTGACGGCTCTGGGCCAGGATATAAATTCCGTGCAGCTGGGCAATGGCGTAACCAAGGGGCGGCTCATCACTGCTTTCCTGCGGTGGCGTAGGCGCCGCAACGGCCAAATCACCGGAGTCGGCCATCGCGGGCTGCGCTCCGGTTCCACCGCCCTCGTTCAGGGACTGGTAGAACGCCATCTGATCGCGGGCCTGCCATTCAGGCTGCGGAGGCCTCGGGTTTCCGGAGAACCCAGCGTGCTGTGGGCTGCCGCCGGAATCTGCAAACGGATGGGAAGCAGGCTGTGGATTAACGCCAGGCATGGCAGCCTGAACACCAAAACCACCGGTTGCTGTACCAGCTTCCCGACCGTGGGATTGGGCTACCGCTCCCTTGAGATGATCATCCGGGCGCACATCCGCCAGCGCCTTGTGAAGCGTCCGGAATATAAAATCGTGAACCAGGCGCCCATCGCGAAAACGTACTTCGTGCTTGGTGGGGTGGACATTCACGTCCACGTTCGCGGGATCTACTTCCAGGTACAACACGAACGCCGGATGACGGTTGTTGTATAGCACATCCCGGTAAGCCTGACGTACGGCATGCGCCACCAGCCGATCCCGTATCACCCGCCCGTTGACAAAAAAGTACTGCAAATCCGCCTGACTGCGGGAAAAGGTCGGCAACGCGACCCACCCCCACAGTTTAAGCCCCGTGGCCTCAGCGTCGATCATGACGGCATTGTCGATAAACTGCTGACCACACAGAGAGCCAATCCGCCTCTCCCGATCCAGCGGATTCTCCGCTGGCCTCAGGCTCTGGACCACACGCTGGTTATGTCGGAGCGTAAACCCGGTATCGAATCGGCTCAGTGCCTGGCGGCGAATGCATTCTTCAACATGGTTGAATTCGGTCTTCTCCGTACGGAGAAACTTGCGTCGGGCGGGCGTGTTAAAGAACAGGTCCCGGACTTCCACCGTCGTGCCCACCGGATGGGCGGCCGGGGAAATGCTGGCGTCCATATCGCGCCCTTCCACTTCCACCCTGGAGGCCGCCTCCTGACGCTCTGTGCGTGATGTCAGCGCCAGCCTGGAAACCGAACTGATACTGGCCAGGGCCTCACCCCGGAACCCCAGGGAAGCCACTGCCTCTAGGTCCTCAAGGTTCTCAATCTTGCTGGTGGCATGACGACTGAGCGCAAGAGGCAGGTCCGTCTCATCAATGCCGCCGCCGTCATCACGCACCCGAATCAGTTTTACACCGCCCTGCTCTACCTCAATATCGACCCGGCGAGCTCCGGCATCAAGCGCATTTTCTACCAGTTCTTTTACGACCGAAGCCGGGCGCTCAACGACCTCACCGGCAGCGATCTGGTTTGCCAGGCGGGGCGTCAGTAATCGAATGGAGGGCATGTTACCAGGGGACCTCGTGTCAGGATGCAGGAATACGAATGGTTTGCCCTACCATAACACGGTCATCATTGAGGCCGTTATACTGCATCAGTTCGCTGACAGTTGTCTGATTCTCCCGAGCGACGCCGGAGAGCGTATCACCCCGGCGAATTCGGTACTGGCTGACACTGCCATCACCGCGCCCCTTCTGCTTCTGCCACGCCAACAACGTGCCTGGCGGGGGCGTCTTCTGGAAATAGTCATCGATACCCCGAAACACCGCCTGGGACAGTTTTTCGCGATACCAGGCGCTGGAAAGGTTCTGCTCTTCCTTCGGATTCGAGATGAATCCCGCCTCGACGAGAACGGAGGGAATATCCGGTGATTTCAACACCGCAAACGCAGCCTGCTCAACGCCTTTCTTGTGCAGCTTGGCAACACTACCAAGCCTACCGAGGATGGAATCCCCGACCCCCAGACTGGAATTGATACTGGCGGTCATGGAGAGGTCCAGCAGCACCCCGGCCAGCATGTCATCCCGACCGTCGAGGGACACCCCGCCGGCACCTCCGATCAGGTCAGATCGGTTCTCGGTCTTGGCCAACCAACGCGCGGTTTCACTGGTGGCGCCCCGCTGTGACAACGCGAACACCGAAGCGCCACGGGGTTGTGGCGTACGAAAGGCATCGGCATGGACCGACACGAACAGGTCAGCATTGTGTTTTCTGGCCAGCAACGTGCGGCTACGCAGATCAATGTAGTAGTCGCCGGTACGGGTGAGTTTGGCGGTATACCCCGGCTTGGCGTCAATCAGGTCCGCCAGGGTTTTTGACATTCTCAGCACGACGTCTTTTTCACGGGTGCCACGGGGGCCGATTGCTCCCGGGTCCTCGCCGCCGTGGCCGGCATCAACCACCACAATAATATCCCGCTTGCCGTTGGCGTTTTCGGTGACAGTTGGCTCCGAAGGCTTTCGAGCCTTCAGGCCACCTTCGTCGATCAGGTCGACGACCAACCGGTGACCGTACTGCTGATTGGGTTCGAGCTGAAAGCTGCGCGGCTTGATGTCACTCTTCAGATCGAGCACTACCCGAAGATCATTACCGTTGCGCGGGGCGCTGCGGATACGCTTTACGGGACTGCCCGAGAGATCGAGCTTGTCAAAATCGGCCTTGAGCGTCGTGTTCTCAAGGTCAATCACCAGGCGCGAAGGCCCGGACAGGGCAAACACCTTGTGATCAATCTTGTCGGCAACATCCAGCACCAGCCGGGTATGGTCCGGCGCGGGCCAGATCCTCACGCCTTCCACGTTAACGCCCGCCATTGCTGCCGTAGGAAACAACAGCGTCAGCATTACACTACCGGCCAGGCACCATCTGGAGAACATTCTTGCCATCATTTTCCTGCCCACCTGCACTGATCACACATAATTAACCTCGATGACTCGACAACGGCATTGCGGCAAGCCTGGCCTGCAACCCTTCGCCCACAGTCGTTGCCGCCGAGACAAGCGCTTTACGCCCATCTCCACTGACACTCAAGCGTATCCAAAGGTCGGGATCCGGAAGGATTCCCCGACCCCGTTCGGGCCACTCAATCAAACAAAGACTCTGGCCCTGAAAGTAATCACGTATCCCCATGTATTCCAGCTCCTCCGGATCACCCAACCTGTAAAGGTCGAAGTGGTAAGCCGGAGGGCTCAGGTGCTCGTATGGCTCCACAATGGTGTAGGTCGGACTTTTAACAGCCCCTTCATGGCCAAGACCACGCATGACTCCACGGCTCAGGGTTGTCTTCCCCGTACCCAGATTGCCCTCGAGAAACACTGTGACTCCCTGTCCGGCCTGAACCACAACCGTAGCGAGCCCCCTTCCAAGGTTTTCCGTTGCCATCTCATCCTCAAGAAACAGTGAGAGATTCTGCTCTGCAACGTCCATCATTCGTCTCCACCGACGCCAACCGAACGACGATCCGGCCGGCGCTCAGAATCCACCAATACCTGTGATAGGGCCTCAATAACGTCCATCGGCAGTAGCCCCATATAACCGCGGGTTTCCGACGCCAGGTCCGCAGCCGCCAGATGCAATGCGGCGCCTGCCGACGCTGCAGCACGGGCATCTCCCAACTGCGCATACAAACTACCCAGCACGCCCGAAAGAACATCCCCCATGCCACCGGTCGCCATGCCAGGGTTACTGCCGCTGACAATGTCCGGCATTGCGCCTCCACCTGCCACCACCGTGCCGGCACCCTTAAGCAGCACAACTCCGCCAAACATCTGAGAAATTCGCCCGGCAGCGCCTAAACCTGTCTCTTATACACATCTCCGAGCC
>CAJXOQ010000135.1 GCA_913057975.1 uncultured Marinobacter sp. | reverse complement strand
CTCGTGGGCTCGGAGATGTGTATAAGAGACAGTGCTTGCCAATAGCCAGAGCAGGTCGAATTCAGCGCTGGTGAGATCAATGCTGTCATCGCTCAACCACGCCTCACGCATCGACCTGTCTACCACCAGGTTGTTGAACTGCAGTCTGACCGGTTCTTCACCGCTACCCTCTTCCGCAGCCACCGTACCATTCTCGGTAACCCGCCTCAGCAAGGCGCGGATTCTCGCCAGCAACACCCTCGGCTGAACCGGCTTGCCGATGTAATCGTCGGCACCCATTTCCAGGCCGAGCACCTGGTCCAGATCGTCCGTGCGGGCAGTGAGCATGATAATCGGGCCTGGATAGAAAGGCCGCGCACGCCTGCATATGGATAGCCCATCCTCACCCGGCAACATCAGGTCAAGCACGACCAGATCCGGCTGTTCCTTGCGGATGCGCTCCACCGCGTTCCCACCGTGAGTTTCGAGGGCGACAGTCAACCCGTTACTCTCCAGATACTCCCTGGTAAGCTCTGCCAGCCTCTCATCATCTTCGACTATAAGAATCCGCCAACTTTCGTTCGTCTGTTCCACGCCATCCATCTCTGATTTTGTTTTTCCGGTTTCTGAAACGTCCGGCCAACGTCACCCCACATGGCCGGACCAGAGCTGCCTGTCAGAAGATCAGCTACCCAACTGACAATACAGGCTACCTCCTGTAACAGCAATTATACATGCTATTCAGAAATATACATGGAACCGCCTGTTCGTTACAGCCCGTGACAAAGGTCACAGCGCCACACCGGTAACGGGACTTGTCACAAAGTCGTCATCCCCCGTTCATTCCGATGTCACACCGGATTCATAGCCTTGTCGAAAAGTGGAAACAAAGAGGCATTGCCATGAACGCCCAGACTGCCCGCCTGTCACGCTCGGCCCGACAGCTTAAAACCGTCATCACCCAACAGCCGGATCTCGTTGAATCCGCCCAAAAACTGCGCTATCGGGTTTTTTCGGAAGAGTATGGTTCTGACCTGGGAGCTACCGTCCCTGGCATTGACGCGGACGAGTTTGACCGATTCTGCGATCACCTGATCGTCACCGACGAGAATACTGGTGAATTGGTGGCCACAACACGAGTGCTTCACCACAGTCAGGCCGTGGAAGCCGGTGGTTTCTATTCAGAAGGTGAGTTTGAACTCTCATCCCTTTACCAACTCCCCGGGACCGTCGCCGAGCTTGGGAGAACCTGTGTGCACCCAGACTATCGTAACGGCGCGACCATCAGCCTGTTGTGGGCGTCCGTTGCGGAATACCTCGTATCGCGAAACGTGGACTACCTGATTGGCTGTGCCAGTATCGGTATGTCGGATGGCGGCTTGAAAGCCTGGCGCATAGCCCGCTACCTGCAGCGCGAATTCCTGGCTGGCGAGGAATACCGGGTAACCCCGTTGCGGGCGCTGCCGCACCTGACCCACACTGTCAGCGAGGATCGCCCGGTGGACGTTCCCGCGCTGATCAAGGCCTACATGCGCCTCGGAGCCCGCGTCTGCGGCGAACCCTGCTGGGACCCGGACTTCCGTTGCGCGGACCTGTTGGTGGTACTGGATGTCAACAACCTGGCCAGTCGCTACAGCCGACATTTCATGCGCAAACAGGTCCGGTAAACGACTGGGACCATTCTGGAACCCGAGGATTGGCTATGGAACGGATACGCCTGACCACAAGACTGGCACTCTTTACCGGCTTTATGGGCCTGACGGCAACACTAGCCGGCACCCTGTTACTGATTGAGGCCCTGTTCCGCTGCCGGATCGACCGAGCGCCCTTCGCCCGCATTTGCTTCAATGGGGCAAGCCGCTGCCTTGGGTTTCGCATGTCCACGCAGGGTACCTTCAGCAACAAGCCCGTGCTCTACGTCAGCAACCACATCTCCTGGTCGGACATCCCTGTACTTGGCGGACAGGTGCCCCTGCGCTTTCTGTCCAAAGCGGAAGTCGGCCGCTGGCCGGTGATCGGTTGGCTGGCCACGCAGGCGGGCACACTGTTCATTCAACGCGGCAGTGGCAAAGCCGGTCAGGCTCGCCGCGAAATTACCAACACCTTATTGAGTGGGCAGTCGGTGCTGGTGTTTCCGGAAGGCACCACCACAGCAGGCGTGACGGTCCTGCCCTTTCATAGCCGCCTGCTGCACGCCGCGGCGGATGCGGGCGTGGACATACAGCCTCTCAGCATCGGTTACCTGAGAAACGGCCGCCCCGACCATTTGGCGCCATTTATTGGCGACGACGAGTTCCAGCATCATTTAATTCGCATGCTTCGCCAGCCAGCAGTCGAGGTCGGCGTTATCGCCCACCCGGTGGTGACTATCGATAACAGCACGGACCTGGCAGATGTAACGCGGGATTTGCGACAGACAGTACACGAAGGGTTGCGGCAGATTCAGGAGGGACGCCTTTCAGATCAGGCATCAGACGGGCCGACAGCGATTGCCGGCCCGGAGCTGTAAATCAGCTCAGCGGATGGCCAGCGTTGATTTCCTCTTCCGTGGCTTCACGCTTACCGATGATCTCCAGATCAAAGTACAGGGTAAAACCCGCCAGCGGATGATTGGCATCCACGCGCACCAGATTGCCATCAATACTCACCACCTGCACCACCTGGGCCGTGTCGCCGGTATTGGTCTGGAACTTCATCCCCACGTGCAGATTCTCCACCCCCTCGAACATGGAGCGGGGCACTTTGCGGATCAGTTCCGGATTATGCTCTCCGTACGCCATGGCCGGCGGCACGGTCACTTCCAGGCAATCGCCGACATTACGGTCTTTCACCGCTTTCTGGATGCCTTCGATGATTTCCGGGCTGCCCTCCAGGAAATGAAGTGGCTCACTGCCCTCGGAGGTGTCAACGAGCTCACCGAGCTTGTTCTTGAGGACATAATGGACGGTTAATACAGCAGGTTTTTGCATCAGGCGTTTGTGTTTCCTGTATTCGGAGGTGTATCAGTCAGATTCAGGCCATGGATAACCAGGCGCCGGTCCAGTCTCGCCTTCAGGCTCCGGGGCTTATCCAGGCTCATGCGCTCCAGCAACGACTGGTAGCGATTTTCGTCGTCGTTTGCCTTAACGGCACGCCACAAGGTCAACAGTTTACCACGGCGAGTTGCGGTTGCGGCCTTCAGGGTTTGTAAAGCCTTGCCCAGCCGGAGCTCTTCATCGGTAAAGTCCCGCCCGAACGGGAATGCCGGAAACATATCCGTGTCTCCGGCAACCTTTACGGCCTCTCCAACCGCCTCTGGCGTATTATTGCACCAGTGATCAGGCAGACGGAACGACGCATCCACTTTTCCCGCTTTCTGGGCCTGCTTCAGCAATTCGACCTGGAAACGGGAATCTGCAATGCGGATCAGTTGCAGGTATACCTGTTCGTCGGATTGGCCCCGCAGATCCGCAATACCGTACTCGGTGATGACAATGTCGCGAAGATGACGGGGGATGGTGCAGTGCCCGTAACTGAAGACAATATTGGACAGTGTCTTTTCACCGGATGTGCGGGTGCTGCGCAGGGTCAGGATAGACCGCGCGCCCGGCAGCTCGTGGGCCATGGCCACAAAATTGTACTGGCCGCCAACACCGCTGACCACACGGCCATCTTCCAGCCCATCGGACACGGCCGCACCGCTGAGCGTATGCATCATTGCCGAGTTGATAAACCGGCCATGCGCCCTCTGTGCAGCTTTCAGACGTTGGTTGCCGAACGCGTGGTCATACAAGTGGTTGATGTAGTTGACGCTGGTCATGCAGATGCGTTGGCGATCGTGCGGTGACAGGTCCCGCAACCGCTGGTAGAAGGCTTCGGGGCCGACGAAGAAGCCACCATGCACCACAATCCCTCCAGTCAGTGACTTTCCCAGGGCCAACGACTCAATGGCGCTTCTCGCCTCCTCGCTGTCCAGATCCGGGTCCAGGGATTGCTCGCCCACGCGCAACCGCCCACCCTTGAACTCGACCTCCGGATTCAGGATGCCGTAACGACACAACCACTGCACGTCCCTGGCCCGTAACGGCGAATGGATCAACCGCTCCCGCCGCAGGACATCCAGGGTGTCGATGGAAACACTGTGGGTAAGTTCGCCCCGATTTATCAACGTTTGCAGTCCGGCATGATCAAACACTTCGCGAGTCAGGACGCCCGCCTCCATGAGGTAAATAAAGCCATCCACCATCATTTCACTGCAGCCGTAGAGTCCCTCCTCGAAGACACCCGTGCCACCGCATTCAGAAACCACCGGAAAGCGGTCTGCCACCTTCAGGTGATCGAACACCTGCTTCCAATGCCCGTTGTGGCGATGCCGCAGAATGGCACTGTGAACCAGCGCCGCGCCCAGTGAACCGATCCCCACCTGCAGGGTTCCTCCATCCCGGAGCAACACACTGGCATAGAACCCGATGAGATGATCCTCCGGACTGACCGCCATTTGCGGTGCCGAGAACAGCGGGTAGTCGGAGGCGGGGTGCTCCAGGACGATGTCAAACTGGCCCGTTTCGATCGCAGCATCATGGCCGAGGAATGGCAAATAGCTGTTGGTCTCTGCCACCAACGCCACGGGCGTTCCGGCCGCTTCCCGCGCGCGTAACAGGGGCAGCAAGTCCAGGCTCAGGTCCGGGTTGCAGCTCAGGCTAACGTAGCCTTCCTGATCCGGCTCAGTCGCCGGAGCCACCATCTGGCCCACGACGTTGACGCCCAGCGCCATAAGGTCGCGCACTGCGTGGGTGTAATTGGTGCAGACATAATTGCGCTGCTGGTCCTTGTTATTCAGGAAGGACCCGGCCTTGAAGAAAAACTCGGATACCCGCACGTTCTCGGGCAAGCGTTGACCAATCACGTCCCGTGCGTAGTCAAGTTCCGGAATCCGCCCGTACAGGCGTTCGGCGAACGGGCCCATGAAGCGCTTTTCCAGCGATGAACTGCCACCGGGCGCGGTCAGGGATAGCGCCGTGACAATGTGAAGCTCGATGGACGGATCGTCCTTGGCGCGCTGGTAGAGAGCGTTGGCAAAACGTATGGGTTTACCAAGCCCCAGTGGCAGGCCCAGTGTGATGCGCTTACCCACCCGGCGAATCAACTCGTCCACACAGGCGCTGCTGTCTGCGAGCGTTACCGGTTGCTCCTCCACCATCGCGGCCATAGTGTTACTCCCTCAGTTGCCGTCAGAATGCTTACCGATACGGATAATCACATGTGCCATTGTGACAGGCAATGCGCGGAGACAGATAAACGGTGGCGCGGATTCGTGGGAGGTCAGTCAGGATTCAAAGGGAGAAAACGTCGGTGGGAGTTCAGAAATTCCAGCGAAGGTTGAGGCAGGCGCCCTCTTCAAGCAGTGCAATACCGTGGTCCGGCTTGGCACGATCAGACGCGTAGGACTTCTTTCCCGAATCTGAGCCGCTGAAACTGAGACTCAGAAGGCGCGAACCAATGGTCGCATACATGTCGGATTCTTCACGCTCGAAGTCGCCCGACATCTCTTCCTGAAGCTGATACACGTTCTCGGCCGGGACTTCGTCCGCAAACACACGCTCACTCGCTTCGGCGCGAACGACGAAGGCGATCATGTTGAGTGCAAGAAGTGCGACGAAGATACGGATAATCATAATTATTCTGGCGACCTGTAATCGAAACGGAATTCTACTGTCATGTAATGCTTAAGTCTAATGATTAAAGGTCAGAAAGATGTGATTTTGCACACAAAAGAGCCGCTTTTTTGTCACGGGATCACCGCATTTTTGTCAAGAAAACAGCAACCTTTGTTGCAAACTGTAAGCAGGCCCACTCTGCCGCCAGTAACGGTCAGAGTGGTTGCTTCACCGCGGGAGTTGTTAAAAAACCGTAACCCTTGCAGGGCTAGGGACAGGGGTATGTGTACACCTGGTTAAGGTTCTCTATCTCCCCAAGCACCTCTTCGCTCAGGGACACCGACGCGGACCCCAGGTTCTCACGAAGCTGCTCAAGTGTCGTGGCACCAATAATGTTGCTGGTAACGAAATCGCGACTGGTGACATACGCCAGCGCCATCTGCACCGGTGACAGTCCGTGGCTGGCTGCCAGGTCTACATAGGCACGGGTCGCCTCGGCACCGCGACCGCTGGTGTAACGGGTGAAGCGCTCAAACAAGGTCATCCTGGCGCCTTCCGGGCGCTTGCCGTCGAGATACTTGCCAGAGAGCATGCCGAAAGCCAGCGGGGAGTATGCGAGCAGACCGACCTGCTCACGACAGGCAATTTCCGCCATTCCCACCTCAAAGGTCCGGTTGAGCAGGTTATAGGGGTTCTGCACGCTTACCACCCTGGGCCATTCATGCTCCCGGGCCAGCCTGAGGTATTCGCTCGTTCCCCACGGGGTTTCGTTGGAGATTCCTACGTGGCGGACCTTGCCTTCCTTGACCAGCTCCGCCAGTGTGCCCAGCGTCTCTTCAATGGGGGTAGCCTGCTCGTCCACACTGTGGCGGTACCCCAGCTTGCCGAAGAAATTGGCGTTACGATCCGGCCAGTGCACCTGGTAGAGGTCGATATAATCGGTCTTGAGCCGGCGCAGGCTGTCTTCACACGCCTGACGAATATGGTCCCGGGTCAGGCGCGGGCCATCCCGGAGGTATCCCAGACCATTGCCCGGCCCTGCCACTTTGGAGGCAATCACCAGATCGTCGCGACGGCCCCGCTTAGCCAGCCAGTTGCCCAGATAGCTTTCGGTGAGGCCCTGGGTTTCAGGCCGCGGCGGCACTGGGTACATCTCCGCGGCATCGATGAAATTAATGCCCTCGGAGGTGGCCAGGTCCAGCTGTTCAAACGCCTGCTGTTCGGTATTTTGCTCGCCCCAGGTCATGGTGCCCAGGCAAATCTCGCTTACATCTATGTCGGTCCTGCCGAGCTTGCGGGTTTTCATGCTTACTCCCGAATCTGGTTGCTGAAAAAGGTAAAGGGATTGTCACGGGATTGTCCCGGAACTGTCATGCCAGGTTTCCATAGTGGAGGCATGAAAGAGGAAACCACAGGTAACACCGCGATGAGAGTCACCCAGGCTTCAGGGCGCAAGCACCACATTACCATTGTTTCGGAGACCTTTCCTCCGGAAATCAATGGTGTGGCGAACACACTCAGGCACCTATGCCTGGGCCTGATGCAACGCGGCCACAAGGTAACGGTCATCCGTCCACGCCAACGCCATGAATCAAAAGGACGATTCGAAGGTGCCGGGGAATGCCTGTTTTCCGACGAGCACGTGGTGACCGGCCTGCCGCTGCCGGGCTACAGTGACTTGAGGTTTGGAATGACCCGGCCGGGTTTCCTGGCCTCACTCTGGACGCATCAACGCCCGGATGCCGTTTACGTTGCCACCCAGGGGCCCCTCGGCGTAGCGGCTGTTGCGGCCGCCAGACGGGCCGGCATCCCGGTCAGTTCCGGCTTCCACACCAACTTCCATGCCTACAGCCGCTACTACGGCGCTGGATTCCTGGAAAAACTGTTGTGTAGCTATGGCCGTTGGTTTCACAACAGAACGGCCATAACTCTGGTGCCAACCCGGAAAATCGCACAGACCACCCATGACATGGGCATTCACCCAACATCGGTCTGGAGTCGCGGCGTTGACTGCACCCGTTTTTCGCCCCACAAACGGGACGCGGCGCTCCGGCAGCAATGGGGACTGCAAGCTAACGACCGGGCGGTACTCTACGTTGGTCGCCTCGCTCCGGAAAAAAACCTTCAGATGGCGGTGTCATGCTTCGAACGTATCCGAGGACTGCACCCCTGCGCGAAGTTCGTACTGGTCGGAGATGGGCCGATGCGCAAGCGCCTTGCCGAACGCCATCCCGATTACGTTTTTGCCGGAACCCGCCGTGGCGAAGATCTGGCCCGGCACTATGCCTCCGGTGACATTTTCCTGTTCCCCAGCAAAACCGACACCTTCGGCAACGTGGTTACTGAAGCCATGGCCAGTGGCCTGGCGGTGGTTGCTTTTGACGATGCCGCCGCCAGCGAACATATCCGCCATGAAGACAACGGTATGAAGGCTCAACTCAGCAACGACGAAGGCTTTGTCGACCATGCCCTGCGCCTGGCTGACCAGCCAACCCTGATGAACAGGATACGGGCACAGGCACGCCTGGACGCACTGGACCTGAATTGGGCCGCACAAGTTGAGCAGTTCGAACACCTGATACTGAACCAGCCACTGAGGAACAGCTACAATGCCCTCCACAAGCAAAGCATCTCGCTTCTTTAACGTGGTGGATCAGAGGGAGTTTGCCCTCTGCCAGTCCATCAACCGGTCTCTGCGGTTTCGCCCGGTTCAGGGGTACTTCAAGGTTGTCAGCCGGCTGGGTGATGGCTGGCTATGGTATCTGGTCATCCTGTCGATGCCAGTGCTTATGCCTCAGACCGGGCTCGCCATCGCGCTGCTGATGGTGGCCACCGGTCTGACCTGCACCATTACCTACAAGCTGCTGAAGCGTTGGCTGATCCGTGAGCGCCCGTTTATATCGTTTCCGTCGATCAACTGCGGCACACCGCCCCTGGACCGTTACAGCTTTCCGTCCGGTCACACCTTACATGCCGTCTGCTTCAATACGGTGCTCGCCATGACGGCGCCTGAGATGGCCTGGCTGTTGTTGCCATTCACACTGAGTGTTGCCGCCTCCCGGGTCGTGCTCGGCCTTCACTATCCCAGCGATGTGGCGGCAGGCGCCTTGATCGGCGGCTGCCTGGGCCTGGCTTCGGTTAACGGCCTGCACGACCTGTTTATTCAAATAGCCGCAGTTGCATAACCGGCGACTCATCACTGCGAAAGCGCACGCCCAGACCCAACAGACGCACCGGGCGCCCTGTATCGGTCACCAGCTCATTCAGCAGCGGCTGATAGTCTTCCAGCTCGGGCTCCTGAATCCGGTCGCGCACGCGCTCCAGGGTATGGGTGGAAAAGTCGCTGTAACGAATCTTGATAAACAGCTTGTGAATGGGCTTTCGGCCGGCCTTGCGGCTAAGCCGGAGGTTCAGGTCAGCCACCAGCGAGGCCATCACCGACTCGCAGGCGCGCTTGTCCGGCAGGTCCTGGGAAAAGGTCCGTTCCACGCTGACGGACTTGGCAATACGCGACACCACCACATCCCGGTCATCACGGCCGAACGCCATTTCCCGCAGCCGGTACCCCTGCTTACCAAACTTCTCCGGCAGAGATTCAGCGGGTAGCGCCTGAATGTCGCCACAGGTGGCAACGCCCATCGCGTGAAGTTTGCCAGCGGTCACTTGCCCCACGCCAAAAAGCTTTTCGACCTTCAGGTCCTGAACGAAACCCTTGACGTCCTCCGGGCGGATCACGAACAGGCCGTCAGGCTTTTTCCAGTCACTGGCAATCTTCGCCAGGAACTTGTTGGGGGCCACGCCGGCGGAAATGGTGATACCCACCTCGTCTTTCACTCGCTTGCGCAGGTACTGCGCCATCAGCGTGGCACTGCCCTTATGCTCGGTTACCTCGCTGACATCCAGGAAGGCCTCGTCCAGCGACAGCGGCTCCACCAGATCGGTCAACTCCCTCAGGATAGCCATCACCTGTTTCGACACCGCCCGGTAACGGGCCATATCCGGCGGCACGGTCACCAGGCCGGGGCACAGACGCCGGGCTTCGCCGCCGGGCATGGCGGACCGCACACCAAAAGCCCTCGCTTTATAGTTGCAGGTGGAAACCACTCCGCGGCCACCTTCGCCACCCACTGCCAACGGAACCTCTCTTAATGAGGGATCGTCCCGCATTTCCACGGCGGCGTAGAAGCAGTCGCAATCTACATGGATAATCTTGCGCTGGGCCATGACTCTTCAGTTCAGTAAATGATCTGTACATATGTACAGCCTTGTATCTTACGGTAACATGCTGAGAATGTCAGGAGCTCCGAATAGCAACTCCCAACGACGAAGAGACAGGTGTGAGCAATCATGACAACCCCGATCCCAGAACAATCGCAGACGGAAATCGAAGCCGCCGCGTTTCGAAAGCTGGTTAAACATCTGCGCGAGCACACTGAGGTACAGAATCTTGACCTGATGAACCTGGCAGGGTTTTGTCGCAATTGCCTCTCCAAATGGTATCGCGCCGAAGCCGCCGAGAGAGGCTTCGAGCTGTCTGACCCGGACGCCCGGGAGATCATCTATGGCATGCC
Organism: uncultured Marinobacter sp.; assembly: GCA_913057975.1. Taxonomy (GTDB): domain Bacteria; phylum Pseudomonadota; class Gammaproteobacteria; order Pseudomonadales; family Oleiphilaceae; genus Marinobacter. Next base: position 786 of record CAJXOQ010000135.1, on the reverse strand, counting down.
TTATGAAGAGTGGAAAACCCGCTATCAGCAAGGACCCAAACAGGATCATAAGGCATGATCGTCAATGACGCGGTTCGTATCCACCTGGCATCGGTTGAGGCCGGCCATGGCGACTTTGATGACACCCTGGCTCTGATTGACCGATTTTTCGACTATCAGCCCACCGGGTTCCACAACGGACCGCTGTACAATGGCACCGGCGAGAACGCCGGTTCATGCCGGGTATTTTCCCTGGCCCAATACTGCAACCTGACCGAGTCCGACACGTTGCGTCTGTTTGCCCAACACTACCAGCAGGTGCTGGATGAACCGGCAGGTGAAAGCCATAGCAATATCCGCCAGTTCATGGGCACCGGCTGGTCCGGTATCCGCTTCGACGGCCCGGCGCTTCGCAAGCGCCCGGGCACCACTCAGGACGACACCACGGAAGAGACCCATCCATGAGCGAAACTGCCGTATCCGGGGTAAAGCAGTGTTTCCAACTGAAAAGTGCGAACGTTTCCATGACCGCACTGGAGCTGTACTTTTTTGACGATGACGACTTCGAAAGCACGCTCAGGGACAAAGTCAGCCAGGCACCCGGATTCTTCAAGGACATCCCCCTGATCATCAGCCTGGAAAAGTACGAGGGGCTAAGCAGCGAACTGGATTTTTTCAAGATCATCGGCGCCTGCCGCCGCCACAATATCCATGTCATCGGCGTACGCGGTGGCAACGATGATCAGCGTCGCCTGGCACGCGGTGCGTCACTGGCGCTACTTCCCGGTGGCAACCAGCGCGACCGCG
>CAJXOQ010000134.1 GCA_913057975.1 uncultured Marinobacter sp. | reverse complement strand
TTCGTCGGCAGCGTCAGATGTGTATAAGAGACAGGGCTTTTCCGGCGAATGGGGCGCCCGCTTTGGTTGCCACCGGTGGTGCTTTCGGCCTTCCTGTTGTCGGCCACCATCGCGCTACTGTCACTGGATTACGCCCGGTATCAGCAGGGAGCCCAGTGGCTGATGCTGTTGCTCGGGCCAGCCACCGTCGCGCTCGGTATACCGTTGTACCAGCAGATGCACCACGTGCGGGCGTTGTGGCGTCCGATTCTGTGCACCCTGCCAATAGCGGCCACCCTGGCGGCCGTATATGCGGTCGTGATCGCCTGGGCTCTCGGGGCGACACCTTTGGTGCTGGCGTCCCTGGCGCCGAAGTCGGTGACCGCGCCCATTGCCATTGGTATTACCGAACAACTGGGCGGTTCGGTGCCGCTGATGATGGGCGGGCTTCTGGTGACCGGTGTTGTCGCAACACTCTTTGTTGACCTGCTTTCCAGGGTGCTGTCGATCACCGATGATCGCATTCTGGGTTTTGCGCTGGGACTGAACGGCCATGCGGTGGGAACGGCACGAGCGTTCGAGATCAGTCGCACAGCCGGTGCCTTTGCCTCCCTGGGAATGGGGCTTACGGGGGTGTTCACCGCACTGATTCTGCCGCTGGCGTTTCGCCTTTGGTAAGCGCCCCAAACAGGGTCATTCACTTCACGAATAACGCCAAGTCGCAATTTCGATTGCTGTTCGGGTTTTCCACGACTAGTTTTTAGCGCAGACATCTGGAGTGAAGTTGCGCCGATGTGCCGCAAAAATTCTTAAAACAGCGACGGAAAACGCGATGAAAACACTACTGACTGCTTTTGTTGGTTCCATGGCCCTGGCAACAGCCCCGATGGCGATGTCTGCCGAGGCGAACAAGGAACTGAAAATGGCGTACGACGCCGACCCTGTAAGCCTGGATATTCACGAACAGCTCTCCGGCGGCATGTTGCAGTTAAGCCACATGACCTTTGATCCCCTGATACGCTGGACCAAGGACCTCGGCTTCGAGCCGCGCCTGGCGAAAAGCTGGGACCGTATTGACGAGAACACCATGCGCTTCAAGCTGCGTGAAGGCGTGAACTTTCACTCCGGCAACGAGCTGACCGCCAAAGACGTCAAATTCACCTTTGACCGCCTGAAGCAGAGCCAGGACTACAAAGCCATCTTCAAACCGTTCAGCGAACTCAAGGTGATTGATGACTACACCTTTGAGCTGGTGACCACCAAGCCATACCCGCTGCTGCTGAACACCGCGACTTACATCTTCCCGCTGGACAGCGAGTTTTACACCGGTAAGACCGAAAGCGGGAAAGATAAGAGCGCCATCACCAAGCACGGCAACTCTTTTGCTTCCGAGAATCTGTCCGGCACTGGTCCCTATGTCATTACCGGGCGTCAGCAGGGCGTGCGTGTCGAGTTTGAGCGTTTCGACGATTACTGGGATACCGAATCCCCGGGTAATGTCGGCAAGATCGTGCTGACTCCGATCAAGGAAAACAACACCCGCGTGTCTGCGCTGCTGTCTGGCGGTGTGGACTTCATTGCGCCGGTGCCGCCCACGGATCTGGAGCGAATCCGTCGTGACAAGAACTCTGACTTGGTCACTATGAGCGGTACCCGCATCATCCTGTTCCACATGAACCAGGACCGGGTAGAAGCGTTCAAGAACCCGAAAGTGCGCGAGGCCATTGCCTATGCCATCAACCAGGAAGGCATTGCCGCCAAAATCATGAAAGGCTTCGCCACCCCGGCCGCTCAGATGTCGCCGGAAGGTTACCAGGGCCATAACGAATCCCTGGCAACGCGGTTTGATGTCGAAAAAGCCCAGCAGTTGATGAAAGAAGCCGGTTATGAAGACGGTTTCACCATCTCCATGATGGCGCCCAATAACCGTTATGTGAATGACGACAAGATCGCCCAGGCGGTTGCCGCCATGCTGGCGCGCATCAACATCAAGGTGGATCTGAAGACCCTGCCGAAAGCTCAATACTGGCCAGAGTACGACGCTCGCGCGGCCGACATGATGATGATCGGTTGGCACGCAGACACCGAGGATTCCGCTAACTTCTATGAGTTCCTGACGTTCTGCCCCGATGAAGAGAGCGGTGACGGCCAGTACAACGCCGGTAACTACTGCAATTCGGAGATTGATGAGATGGTCAACAAGGCCAACGTAGAGACGGATCTGGACAAACGCACCGCCATGCTGAAAGAGGTGGAGCAGCGCCTGTATGACGATGCTGCGTTCGTTCCCCTGCACTGGCAGGACCTGGCTTGGGCCAGCAAGAAGAGCGTGAAGATCGAGCCGATCCTCAACGTGATGAACTTCCCGTACCTGGGCGACCTGGTCGTGGAGTAAAGGCCTCTACGGGCGGTCCGGCTCTGGGAGTTTCCCCGGAGCCGGTCTTTTGTTTGCAGCTTTATCCGGAAAATTTCCATGTTAGCGTTTTTGGTTCAGCGGATTTCCCAGGCCGTACTGGTCATGTTCGTGATCAGTGTGATTGCTTTCGCCATTCAGGATGGCTTGGGCGACCCGCTTCAACAGATGGTGGGCATGTCCGTCTCGCAGGATGAGCGGGCAGCGATCCGTGAGGAAATGGGGCTGAATGACCCATTGGTTGTGCAATACGTCCGATTTGCCGGTAACGCCCTGCAGGGCGACCTGGGTATTTCCTATTTTTACGGGAAGCCCACCATGGACGTCATCCTCGAGCACCTGCCTGCCACCCTCGAGTTGGTAATCGGGGCCAGTCTGATTATCGTCATTTTCTCGGTACCCATCGGGGTGTTCGCCGCGATTCGGCCTCAGGCCTGGTTGTCCAAATTCTTCATGGGGGTCAGTACCGTCGGGATTTCCATCCCGGTGTTCCTGACCGCCATCGTACTGATTCAGATTTTCTCTATCGGTATCACCGTCGACTGGTTCCCGCAGGATGCAGGCTGGGGGCAGTGGCTGAACGCCGCACTATCCACCGAAGGCGGTTTGCCGTCCTACGGTCGGGGCGATGACTTGACGCCGCTGTTCGGCACCTGGGAATCGGGGTTTTTCTCCCAAGGCGGCATCCTTCATCTGATCCTGCCGTCGGTGTCGCTGGCGTCCATCATGCTGCCGCTGTTTATCCGTTTGATTCGCGCGGAAATGATGGAAGTGTTGCAGAGCGACTACATCCGCTACGCCCGCGCCAAGGGCCTGAGCTCTTCCCGGGTCTATTTCCTGCACGCGCTCAAGAACACCATGCTGCCGGTGATTACCGTGGGCGGTGTGCAGATCGGCATCATGGTGGCCTACACCATTCTTACGGAAACCGTGTTCCAGTGGCCCGGTGTCGGGCTGATGTTCCTGGAGGCTATCACCCGCAGCGACATTCCCCTGATTGTGGCGTACCTGATGGTGGTAGGCCTGATCTTCGTGATTACAAACACCGTGGTGGATCTGGTCTACGGCCTGGTCAACCCCACCGTAAAACTGACAGGTAAGAAAGCATGACGACGGCGACTCTTTCACGCTGGGATCGCTTTCGCGAGTCCTTCCTCTGGTACAGCTTCAAGCGCGACAAGGTGGCAATTGCCAGCTTTATCGTGCTGTTGTCCATGGTGCTGGCGGCCATCTTTGCGCCTTTGCTGGCGCCGGCCGATCCCTACGACCTGGCCCAGATCAACATCATGAACTCCGAGCTGCCGCCGGTCGGCCTGGATGGCTCCGATCCGGCCTTCCCGCTGGGCACCGACGCCCAGGGCAGGGATCTGCTCTCCACCATTCTGTACGGCACCCGTGTTTCGTTGCTGATCGGGTTTGGCGCGGTTGTTCTGCAAGCGGCGCTGGGCATTCTGTTTGGCTTGCTGGCAGGCTATCTGGGCGGTCGGGTCGACTCCATCCTGATGCGAATTGCCGATGTTCAGCTGTCGTTCTCTACCCTGATGGTCGCAATCATTGTCGGTGCCGTATTCAAGGCCAGCTTTGGCAACCTGATGTTCGGCGAAGTCGCTATCTACATGCTGATCTTCATCATTGGTGTGGCAGAGTGGCCTCAGATTGCCCGCACGGTGAGGGCCTCGGTGCTGGCGGAGAAGAAAAAGGAATACGTGGATGCGGCGAAGGTGATGGGGTTTCGCACTCGCCGGATCATGTTCCGCCACATCCTGCCCAATACCCTGTCACCGATTTTCGTCATTGCCACCGTACAGATCGCCAACGCGATTATTTCCGAGGCTGCGTTGTCGTTCCTGGGCCTGGGCATGCCGGAAACCCAGCCGTCGCTGGGCTCACTGATCAAATCCGGTTTTGACTACATCCAGAGTGGCTCATGGTGGATCACGCTGATCCCCGGCCTGGTGCTGGTGGTACTCGTACTAGTCATCAACCTGTTGGGTGACTGGTTGCGGGATGTCATGAACCCACGGCTGTATAAGGGGTAGCGCCATGCCATTGCTGGAAGTAAACGATCTTGAGGCCCGCTTCGCTGTCCGTGGCGGGGACCTTACCGCTCTGCGTGGCATCAGTTTCAGCCTCGACAAGGGCGAGCGCCTGGGGCTGGTGGGGGAATCCGGCGCGGGTAAATCCGTGGCGGCCTTCTCCATTCTCAACCTGATCGCCCGGCCCGGCTACATTGCCGCTGGCCAGATCCTGTTCGAGGGTAAGGACCTGGCAGCCATGAGCGAGCGGGAACTGCGCAAGATTCGCGGCAACCGCATCGCCATGATTTTCCAGGACCCGATGATGACCCTGAACCCGGTGCTGACCATTGGCACCCAAATGGTGGAAGCGCTCAAGGCGCACCGGCGGATCAGTACCAGGGCGGCCCGGGATATCGCACTGAACAAACTGCGCAAGGTGCAGATTCCGTCGCCGGACAAGCGCCTGGATCAATACCCCCACGAACTGTCCGGTGGCATGCGTCAGCGGGTTATCATCGCCATCGCATTGCTGCTGGACCCGGAGATCATCATCGCCGATGAACCGACGACGGCCCTGGATGTGACGATTCAGGCGGAAATCATGGCGTTGCTGTTGGAGTTGTGTGAGCAGGACAACGTGGCGCTGATGCTGATCACCCACGATCTGGGCGTGGTGTCTCAGGTGACCCAGCGCATGCTGGTGATGTATTCCGGCCGGATCATTGAGCAGGGGCCTACCCGGGAGATCATCAACGACGCCCAGCACCCCTATACCCAGGGGCTGATCAACGCGCTGCCCCAGATGGGCGAGCCTGGTGAACGGCTGTTCCAGATCCCGGGTTCCATGCCGTCCCTGAAGAATGTGCCCACAGGCTGTCCCTTCCACCCACGCTGTTCCTTCGCCACCGATCAGTGCAAGCGCCGGATGCCGGAGTATGTTCGGTCGGGCAATGTGGATGTGGCCTGTTACGAAGTCAGCAACCTTATTGAGCAGGAGAAACGCATGCAGGAGGTGGAATCGTGACCTCCCCGTCATCCACGCTGGTCGATATTCGCGGACTGGAAAAGAAGTTTGATCTTTCCGGTGGCCTGCTGGAACAGATCTCATTCAAAGGCGGTCGTTTCCACCGCAAACAGGAAGCCGTGCACGCGATCAATGGGGTTGATCTGCAGGTTCAGAAAGGTGAAGCGCTGTGCGTTGTGGGTGAGTCCGGGTGTGGCAAATCGACCGTGGCTCGCACCGTCATGGGGTTGTTGTCTCCCAGCGCTGGCGAGATCCACTACGATGGCCAGCGTATCGACCATCTTGACGGTAAAGAGGTGCTGCCGTACCGCCGCAAGATGCAGATGATCTTCCAGAACCCCTACGCCTCGCTGAATCCGAGGATGACCATCCAGCAAACCCTGGAAGAGCCAATTCGCTTTCATCAGCCGGATGCCTCGGAGTCCCAGATCCGTGACAAGGTGCAGGATGTTATGGAATCGGTGGGGATCGACCCGGACTGGGGCAGCCGTTTTGGTCATGAATTTTCCGGCGGTCAGCGCCAGCGCATTGCCATTGCCCGGGCGCTGGCGGTGGACCCCGAGTTCATCGTTGCGGACGAACCGATTTCGGCGCTGGACGTCTCCATTCAGGCGCAGGTGCTCAACCTGCTGATGGAAGCTCAGGAAAGCCGCAACCTGACCTATCTCTTTATTACCCATGACCTGGCGGTGGTAGAGCATTTTGGTACCCGGGTTGCGGTCATGTACCTTGGCCGGGTGTGCGAGCTGGCAGATACCAGAACGCTGTTCAGTACGCCGAGGCATCCATATACCCAGGCGTTGCTGTCGGCCATTCCAAAGCTGGAGGACGACCGGCCCAACCATATCCGGTTACAGGGCGAGGTTCCGACACCGGTGCAGTTGCCGTCAGGTTGCGTCTTTCATGGTCGCTGCCCGTATGCCGACGACCGATGCCGGCAGGAAATACCTCAGTTGATCGCGACGGATGGCGGTGCCCAGGTTGCGTGTCACGCGGTGGAGGAAGGGCGGTTATAGCCAGTTCGCTACGATGGGCTATGATGCCTGACTACCATTCCCAACGCTGGTGACACCATGGAAATACGCTGGCTTGAAGACTTCATGGCGCTGGCCCGTGCGCGTCATTTCTCACGTGCCGCTGAATTGCAGCATGTGAGCCAGCCGACGTTCAGCCGCCGGATCAAGCTTCTTGAAGAGGCGATGGGGGCAACCCTGATCAACCGCCAGACCCTGCCGCTCTCTTTGACACAAGCAGGGGAGGAGTTTGTCGAGTTGTGCGAGCGGGTAACGCGGGACGTTCGTGAGACCAAAGACCGGATCAGTGACATGGAATCCGAGGCGTCAGCCCGGATCAGTGTGGGATCAACCCAGGGGCTGTTTTCCCACTTTTATCAGGGGTGGGCCCGGCAGGAGGGCCTGGCCGAGCGGCTACAACTGAATCTGAAAGCCACCAACTGGGTGGGGGAGCAGTTTCTGGATGCGCTGGATAGCGGCGAATGTGACCTGGTGCTGTGCTATTGGCATGAGGATTTGCCGTGGAAGGATCATCTGAGCGAGGACCGCTACGAATGGGTGACGCTGGCGAGGGAGTTTCTGGTGCCTGTGAGTGTGGCCGATGAAAACGGACAACCACGATTTGCGCTGCCGGGCACGCCGGAGCAGCCCGTCCCGCTGATTGCCTATCACTCCCGGGGGTTCCTGCAGTCTGCCATTGAGGGACATCTGAACAGACGCAAGCTGCCAGCCAACCTGTTGCCACTGAATGAAAATACCCAATCGGCCGGTATCAAGGCGCTGGTAAAACAGGGCTTTGGCATGGGGTGGCTGCCACAACGAATGACGGAAAAGAGCGAGCGCTTTGGCAGCCTCACCCGGGCCGGGGACAAGCGTTGCGACGTGCCATTGGAGATCCGCTTGATTCGCCTGCGTGAGCCCCGTTCCGACGATCTGTTGACCCTCTGGAAAAAACTGGAAGACAAGCATGTCTGACACCGAGTTACTGTCACTGCAGACGGATCATATTCGCACGCTTCAGCAGCGTTACGAGCACGCCATCGCCGAGCAGGGTTATGACGGCCTGCTGATCAGTTCCGGTGCTGCCCCCTTGCGCTATGGTGACGACCAGGCGTGGGATTTTCAGGGCTATGGCCCCTTCCTGCACTGGACCGGGCTGACCGGGCAGGAACACAGCTGGCTACTTGTACGGCCCGGGCAACAGCCGCTACTCAGTCTTTATCACCCCGTGGACTTCTGGCATGCCACTCCGGAATTGCCGGACGAGCCCTGGCTGCAGTCGATGGAGGTGCGTTCCAGTGATCGTCGGGAAGCGCCGGTAATGGACGTCAGTGGCAGGCTTGCCGTTGTGGGCGACCCGTCACAGCTGTCCGGGGTGGATGGTGAGCATAATCCGGAGGGCCTGTTGTCCGCTCTGGACGAAACCCGGGTGCATAAGACCCCGTATGAAATAGCCTGCCTGGCTCGTGCCAACCAGATTGCCGTGCGCGGCCATCGGGAGGCCCGGAAGGCGTTTCTGGACGGAGGCAGTGAGTTTGAAATAAACCTGGCCTACCAGAAGGCGACGGGTCAGCGTGAAGCCCAAGCGCCGTACCACAGTATCATCGGCGTGAATGAACACGCCGGCACCCTGCATTACCAATACTATGACACCGAAGCCCCCGCGCGTCCCCGCAGCCTTCTGATTGACGCCGGTGTCCGTTTTCGCGGTTACTGTTCCGACATTACCCGCACTACGCCCGGGGCAGGGGAAAGACGTTTTGCCGCGTTGATTCAGGGGCTGGAACAATTGCAGCAACGGCTGTGCGGGATGGTTGCTCCCGGCGTGGAGTATGTGGCGATCCATCGCAAGACCCACCAAGGTATTGCGGCACTGTTGGATGCCGCCGGAGTGGTTCAGGGGGTGGACGGCGAAACCCTGGTGGAGCAGGGCGTTACCAGGGCGTTTTTTCCGCACGGTATTGGTCATTTCCTGGGAATTCAGGTGCATGATGTCGCCGGCAAGCGAAAGCCGGCACCGTCAGACGCTCCATTCCTGCGCCTGACCCGGACCCTGGAGGCAGGCATGGTCGTCACCATAGAGCCGGGGCTTTATATCATTCCTTCATTGCTGGACCCGGTATTGGATGGGCCACTCGGAAAGTATTTTAATCGTTCAGTGATTGATGAATTACGAGTGTGCGGCGGTATTCGCATTGAGGATAACGTGGTCGTTACTCACGATGGCGCCCGGAACCTGACCCGTGAGGCGGGCGGTTAAAAAAAGTTGCACAAAAATCGCTCTTTGGGCTTGCAAAGCTGCATGCAAATGACAATAATTATCACTAGCTTTGTTATCGTTAGTGAGATGCTTCTATGTACGTATGCCTCTGCCATGGTGTAACAGACCGAGAAATCCGTGAAGCCGCCGACAATGGCGTCAGTTCCATGCGCCAGCTTGGCAAGGAGCTCGGTGTTGGTACGCAATGCGGTCGCTGTGCCTGCACAGCACGGGAAATTCTCCGCGAAAGCCGAACCCCAGACTACCTGGCTATGGCAGACATGTTAGCCCAGCCCGCCTGACGGATAGGGTGGTGATAGGTCGGATAGAGAGCGGAATCCGTTCTTGCCTGCACCTGATTCCCAAATGTGATTTTTTCTCCCCGTGTGAAAGACTATCCTTGTAAGGATTGCACACTCACGAAAGGAGATCCGTCATGAAAGGCGACAAGAAAGTCATCCAGTTCCTGAATAAAGTACTCGCCAATGAGTTGACTGCCATCAACCAGTACTTCCTCCATTCCCGCATGTACAAGGACTGGGGTATCACCAAACTGGCGGACAAGGAATACGAAGAGTCCATTGACGAAATGAAGCATGCGGATCTGCTGATCGAACGCATCCTGTTTCTGGAAGGGCTGCCTAATCTCCAGGATCTGAACAAGCTGCTGATCGGTGAAAACGTCGAAGAAATGCTGTCCTGCGACCTCAAGCTGGAAATGATTGCCCACCAGGATCTGAAAGACGCGGTGCTTCACTGCGAACAAGTGAAGGACTACACCAGTCGTGAACTGTTCCGTGGCATTCTCGACAGCGAAGAAGAGCATATCGACTGGCTCGAAACCCAGCTCGACATGGTTGGCAAGATGGGTATCCAGAACTACATCCAGCTTCAGTCGTCCGCCGCGGAGTAAACATCAGTGACAATGGATCTGTCCTGTTTTAAAGCCTATGACCTTCGCGGCCGTGTGCCGGACCAGCTCAACCCAGAGCTGGCTGAACGCATCGGTCGCGCCTACGTGGAAGTGACGGGGGCGAAAAAAGTCATCGTCGGCTACGACATCCGCCTTTCCAGCCGTGAAATCGCCGACGCCCTCAATTCAGGCCTTATGGCCGCTGGTGCGGATGTTTTCGATATCGGACTGTGTGGTACTGAACTGGTCTATTTCGCCACCAGCCATTTCCAGATGGATGGCGGCATTATGGTCACCGCCAGCCACAACCCCCGAGATCACAATGGCATGAAGATGGTAGGGCCGGACTCCCGCCCTATCAGCTCCGACAACGGCCTGAATGACATCCGCGACCGTGTGCCAGCCCCCTTCGACGATGCACCCCAACAGGGTCGGTATGAGCCACTGGAAGTGATGACTGCTTATATCGAGCACCTGCTGGGTTATATAAGCGCAGGATCGCTCAAGCCCAAAACCATCGTGGTCAACGCCGGCAACGGCGGGGCAGGGTTGATTATCGACGAGTTGGAACAACACTTGCCGTTCGACTTCGTCAAAGTACACCACCTGGCTGACGGTCATTTCCCCAATGGCGTCCCCAACCCCATTCTGGAAGAAAACCGCGCCGCCACCGCTGACGCGGTTGTGGAGTATGGCGCTGCTATGGGCATTGCCTGGGACGGCGACTACGATCGCTGCTTCTTCTTCGACGAAAACGGCCGCTTTATCGAGGGCTACTACATTGTCGGCCTGTTGGCAGACCAGTTCCTCCGCAAAACCGGCGGCGGTAAAGTCATCCACGACCCAAGACTGACCTGGAACACCATCGACCTCGTCAACGCAGTTGGCGGCGAAGCCATTGAAAGCAAAACCGGCCACGCCTTCATCAAACAACGCATGCGCGACGAAGATGCGGTCTACGGCGGCGAAATGAGCGCCCACCACTACTTCCGCGACTTCGCCTACTGCGACAGCGGCATGATCCCCTGGTTGCTCGTCGCCGAACGCCTGTGCCAATCCGGCCAGACGCTGTCCTCCCTGATAGACGCCCGCATCGAGGCCTATCCGGCCAGCGGCGAAATCAACCGCACGATCGATGATCCCCCCAAGGTGATTGCCGCCATCGAGGCAAAATACAGCCCGGGCGCCAAAAGTGTCAGCCACGTCGACGGCGCCAGCATTGAGTTCGACGACTGGCGGTTCAACCTTCGCATGTCCAACACCGAACCGGTGGTTCGCCTGAATGTGGAATCGAGGGGGGATATTGCGTTGATGAAGGAAAAAACGGCAGAACTGCTGGCAGAAATGCAAAGGTTGAACAAGGAAGGCTGACTCGGATTCCGGGGCTGATCGGGTGCGGCTCCTTCTCACGAAACTGTGCGAAGCCATGGATGGCGGAGCCCAAGCGCCACATGGACTGTCTCTTATACACATCTCCGAGCCCACGAGACGGACTCCTATCTCG
>CAJXOQ010000133.1 GCA_913057975.1 uncultured Marinobacter sp. | reverse complement strand
GGTGAATACGTCCCTGTACGCTCGACAAAAACATCCATGTTTTTGACGGTCCCGGAAAGCCGGATCAACCCCGACCCCAGACACCGTGCAAAACGCTCATAAAAAAAGACATGCAATTACAACAGTTGGAAGGAGCTTTGGTGGGAGGGAGGCCCTGGTTCAGGACCCTAAAAAACATGGATGTTTTTTAGGAGCCTACATGGACGTATTCACGGCGTGTCCTGAACCAGGGCCTCCCTCCCACCAAAGCGGATAACCACCCAACCATGAGACCAGCAAAAATGCTAAAAAAGCTCCTGATAGCGAACCGAGGCGAAATCGCCGTACGGGTGATCAAAACCGCGAAGTCGCTGGGATACCGGACGGTGGCAGTGTATTCCGAGGCAGACGCCAAGGCCCTGCACGTGGAATTGGCCGACGAGGCGGTGTGTATCGGACCGGCTCAGGTATCGGCGTCGTATTTGAACGCAGAGGCGATTATTGAGGCGGCGCGGAAAACCGGGGCGGATTGTGTGCATCCGGGGTACGGGTTCCTGTCGGAGAATTCCGGGTTTGCCAGGGCCTGCAAAGACGCTGGCCTGGTATTTTTGGGACCGCCGGAGGCGGCTATTGAGCTGATGGGCAGTAAGCGGCGATCGAAGATTGCCATGCAGGAAGCCGGTGTGCCGGTGGTGCCCGGGTTCGAGGGCGACAATGCCAGCGACGACGAACTCATCAACGCCGCCGCGAATATCGGCTACCCATTGATGATCAAGGCTTCCGCCGGCGGAGGTGGTCGTGGTATGCGTCTGGTGGAAGAGGCAGAGGAACTGGCCGATAACATCCAGCGGGCCCGCTCCGAAGCCAAGCAGGCCTTTGGCGATGGTGAGCTGATTCTGGAGAAGGCGGTTATTGAACCCCGCCATATCGAGATCCAGGTATTTGCAGACCAACACGGTAACGCGGTGTATCTCGGTGAACGGGACTGTTCAGTTCAGCGGCGCCATCAGAAAGTCGTCGAAGAGGCACCTTCTCCGTTTGTAACACCCGAACTGCGCCAGGCCATGGGCGAAGCGGCCGTGAAGGCGGCGCTGGCCTGTGGCTATGAAGGTGCAGGTACGGTCGAGTTCCTCGTCGACAAGGACCGCAATTTCTACTTCCTGGAAATGAATACCCGCCTGCAGGTAGAGCACCCCGTGACCGAGCTGATTACCGGGCAGGATCTAGTGGCCTGGCAGCTTTCCGTGGCCGAGGGCCTGGCGCTGCCGCTAACACAGGACCAGATCCAGCTGAACGGCCATGCCATTGAAGTACGTCTTTACGCAGAAGACCCAGCCAACGGCTTCACGCCGCAAACCGGACCACTGCACCAGTTCCAGCCTGCGGAAGGCGAAGGGTTGCGGTGTGATACCGGCGTGCGCTCCGGGGACTCGATTACGCCTCACTATGATCCCATGCTGGCCAAGGTGATCGCTTGGGGGGCCAATCGCAACGAAGCCCGTCGTCGGCTGCTCAGGGCGCTGGAAGACACCACCGTATTCGGTGTGACCACCAACCGCTATTTCCTGAGCCGCATCATTGCGGACGACACCTTCGGCGAGGGCGAAGCCACCACCGCCTTCCTGCAACAGGCGTTCAGAGACGATCCATCCCTGGCACCAAAAGACATCAGCATCCGCGAGCTCGCGTTAGCAGCCTGCGTGTTCAGCCATGGCAATTCAGGCCGTCCTGACGTTCGGGCCGACCTCAATAATGCCTGGAGCAACGCACCGTCGACCGTCAGTCCGATGAAACTGGATACCGGCGATAAAACCCTGGAACTGCTGCTCCGCCGCACAGGCAATCACGTTACCGTGACCCAGGGCGAAGAGCAGTATGAACTCGACCTTGAAAGCACGGGCGATGGCCTGTTATGCATTATCGACAAGGGCGTTCGTCAGCGATGCCAATATCACTGCCGGGGCGATCACCTATATTTGCAGGCGTTCGGGCAGGTATTGGCAGTGCGTGACGTGACCCACCAGCCGGCCAGCGGTGCCGCCGCCAGCGGTAGCGGTCGTATCACGGCCACCATGGACGGCGCTATTATCGATGTTCTGGTCCAGGCCGGCCAGGCGGTGAAACAGGGCGACACCCTGGTCATCCTGGAGGCCATGAAAATGGAGCATCCGGTGAAGGCAGACCGCGATGGCACGGTCGGTGAGATACTGACCGCCAAAGGCGATCAGGTAAAACGCAGCCAGCTACTGGTAGAGATCACTACCACAGACGCCACCTCAGAGGAGGCCGGACAATGAGCACAATGAAGAACAGAACCGTTTTTATAACCGGAGGCAGCCGGGGCATCGGGCGAGCGATCGCCCTTGCCTGTGCCCGAGAAGGCGCCAATGTGGTGATCGGCGCAAAATCCGACGAACCGCATCCAAAATTGCCGGGCACGATACACAGCGTGGCGGAGGAGATTCGACAAGCAGGTGGCCAGGCCCTGCCACTGGTGCTGGACGTGCGCGACGAAAAACTGGTGCGCCAGCGGATAGATGAAGCTGCGAACCATTTTGGCGGCATTGATGCGCTGGTGAACAACGCGGGCGCCATCAAACTGGCCGGCGTGGAAAACCTGAAGGTCAGCCGGTACGACCTGATGCATCAGGTCAACGCCCGCGCAGTATTCGTCTGCAGCCAGGCGGCGTTGCCCTGGCTGAAGGAGTCCGACCAGGCCCATATCCTGAGCCTGTCGCCGCCCCTGAACCTGGATACCCGGTGGTTCGCCCAGTATGGGCCCTACACCACCACCAAATACGCCATGACCATGCTGAGCATGGGCATGGCCGAGGAGTTTCGACGTTACGGGGTTTCAGTGAACACCCTGTGGCCTAAAACACTCATCGCCACGGCCGCCATCGAATTTGAAGTGGGCGGCCCGCAAATGATGGCCCAGGGCCGCAAGCCAGACATCATGGCGGATGCCGCACTGAGCATCCTCAGCCGTCCTGCCGGGGCAATGACCGGGCAGTCCCTGATCGATGAGGACGTGCTCAGGGCCAACGGCGTAACGGACTTCGAACACTACCGGTACCAGGCTGGCGACAAGCCCCTGCTGCCGGACCTGTTTCTGGATTAATCCCGGAGCCATTCGTTGTCCGGGGCAAAACAAACAACAACGTTTCACACTGACCCTGACGGATAACCCCATGACCCAGGACAACGTATCCCCACGTGACATTGCTCGCAGCCTGCCGGGCATACTCCGGCGATTTCCCGCCATTGCCAAGGGCTATTACTACTACTCGGTCAAAAATGAGAACAAGGACCTGACCCTTGGCACCCTGGTGGACCGCAACGCCGAAAAATACGGACACCGCCCGGCCATCCTGTTTGAAGACCGCAGCATTACCTGGCGGGAATTCAACGATTGGGCCAACCGCGTTGCCAGTTTCCTGAAGACAGAAGGCCTCACCCGGGGCGATACCATCGCCGTATTCCTGGAAAACCGCCCGGAGCTGCTCGCCGTGGTCGCCGGCGCCGCCAAGGTGGGCGTGGCCTGTGCCATGCTCAACACCTCCCAGAAGGGACGCGTACTGGAACACAGCATCAATCTGGTCGGTCCAAAAATGGTCGTTGTGGGCGAGGAACTGGTGGAGGCCTTTGACGGCGTTAAAACCGATATCAGGACCAGCCACCCCAACCCATTCCTGTTCCTGGCCGATACCAACACCATGAACATCTTCGGCGATGCACCGGAGGGCTATGTGAACATGGCGGCAAAGGTCAGCGCCCATCGGAATACGGCCCCCAAGCCGGCCGATCCGCCCACCATGGGTGACACCGCCATCTACCTGTTCACCTCCGGCACCACTGGCTTGCCCAAGGCGGCGCCGGGCAGCCACCGCAAGTTCATGAAAGCCTACGGCGGATTCGGCATGATGTCCCTGGACATGAAACCGGACGATGTCCTTTACTGCACACTGCCCCTTTACCACGGCACCGCCCTGCTGGTGTGCTGGGGATCCGTGATGGCCGGTGGCTCCGCCATTGCCCTGCGCCGCAAATTCTCCGCCAGCGCGTTCTGGGACGACGTGCGGTATTTCCAGGCAACCACCTTCGGCTACGTGGGCGAACTCTGCCGTTACCTGCTGAATCAGCCCCCCAGCGAACAGGACCGCAATCACAACCTCACCAAGATGATCGGCAACGGCTTGCGCCCGTCCATCTGGAAGGAGTTCAAGGGACGCTTTGGCATCGACACCGTGGCGGAACTCTATGCCTCCAGCGAGGGCAACATTGGCTTCAGTAATTTCTTCAACCTGGATAACACCGTCGGCTTTTCCACCGCTCCCTACAAACTGGTCAAATTCCACGACGGCACCCGCGACCCGGTTCGGAACGAAAACGGGTTCATGCAGGAAGTCGAAAAGGGCGAGCCGGGCCTGCTGATCGGCGAGATCACCAAGAAGTGGTCCTTCGAGGGTTATACCCAGAAAGAAGCCACGGAAAAATCGATCCTGCGGGACGCCTTCAAGAAAGGCGACCAGTGGTTCAACACCGGTGACGTGCTAAAAGAAATCGGCTGCGGCCACCTGCAGTTCGTGGACCGTATGGGCGACACTTTTCGTTGGAAAGGGGAAAACGTATCCACCACTGAGGTGGAGAACATCATCGACGGTTCCAATATGGTGGAAGAAGCCATTGTCTATGGGGTGGAGATTCCGGGCACCAACGGCAAGGCCGGCATGGTAACGCTGGTTCCCCACGCCAATGGCCATGAATTTGATGTGAACCGACTGTTCCGGTACCTGAGCGACAACCTGCCGCCCTATGCGATTCCGGTGTTTGTGCGGGTAACCGGTGCCATCGAGAAAACGGGGACCTTCAAGTACCGCAAGGTGGATATCCAGAAAGCGGGCTATTCCATCGACAAGCCGGGGGAGAAAGTTTACGCCTGGTTACCCGGTACAGATGGCTATACCCGGTTGACCTCCGAGCTGGTTACCGAGATTGATGCCGGAAAAGTTCGGTTCTGAGGTTTTCTGGATCTAAGGCATACCTCCCATGCCTTGCCTGCATCGGTGGGGAGCCCCTCCCAAAAATGTGCGGAGCCATGGATGGCGGAGCCCAAGCGCACATGGATGTGCTTGAAGCGTTTTTTGGGAGGGGCTCCCCACCGATGCATCCACCGAAACAAACAGGCTAGGGGCCGGCCTTAAGAACCGACCTTAAGGACAACCTTCCCGGTAGCAGTCCGACCGGTCAGCGCCCCAAGGGCCTTCTCGTAATCCTCGAAGTCATAGACTTCACTGATTCGCGGATTAATCTTGCCTTCGGAGAACAGCTTCAGAAGCTCCATCATGTTCTGGGCGCTGTTCTGCGGCTCACGCTGGGTGAAGCTGCCCCAGAAGACACCAACAACGGAACAGCCTTTCAGCAGCGTCAGGTTCGCCGGAATCTTGGGGATATCTCCAGCCGCGAAGCCGATGATCAGGTGACGGCCGTTCCAGGCCATGGCGCGCAATGCCTGCTCCGTAAAATCACCGCCGACCGGATCGTAGATCACATCCACGCCCTTGCTATTGGTCAGACGTTTAACCGCGTCTTTCAAAGGCTCTTCGGTGTAGTTAATCAGCTCGTCGGCACCGGCCTCTTTCGCCACCGCCAGCTTCTCTGCCGTACTGGCTGCCGCAATCACATGGGCGCCCATGGCTTTACCCAGTTCCACCGTTGCCAGGCCAACGCCGCCGCTGGCACCCAACACCAACAGAGTTTCCCCCGGCTGGATGTTGGCTCGTTGCTTGAGAGCGTAATACGAGGTGCCATAGACCATGGAAAAAGCAGCCGCTTTTTCATCGGACATGGATTCGGGAATGGGCAGGATGTTCTGTTCCGGGACGACCACCTCTTCGGCAAAGGCACCGTAGCCGGTGAGGCCGGCAACCCGGTCGCCCGGCTTGAAGCGAGTGACTTTCTCGCCGACTTCAATTACCTCGCCAGACATCTCTCCACCGGGAGAAAACGGCATGGTGGGCTTGAGCTGGTACTTGCCTTCAATGATCAGGGTATCCGGGAAGTTCAGGCCGGCGGCCTTAACGCGCACCTTGACCCCGTGACCTTTCACTACGGGACTGGCGACGTCTTCAATCACCAGCATCTCCGCCGGGCCGTATTCTTTACAGAGGATAGCTCTCATGTTCGTGACTCCGTTGTAGGACAGTCGATATTTGGACGGTCGATAGAGGGCAACATCAATTGATGGTTATCAACCTAAACAGAGTCGGATCATGAAGCAAATAAAGAAATCTAATCTCGCCGGATTAGCGAGGCTTATTTTGGTCGGAAAAGTGACTCACTGGCATAGGCCAGACGAATCAGAGACATAGTCATTGCTCCATACGCGTAACAGCTTCAAGATAGGCCTCAAACACGCTTCAACAAGCGGTAACGGATCACAAGCGCTCGCAACAGGCGGCTTAGGGCCAGAGATGTTTGACATTATTTACGTACTGGAAATGACCGGCGTGATTGCCTTTGCGATCTCCGGCATGTTGATCGCCCGATCCAAAAACATGGACCCGGTGGGCGTTTTCACCATCGGCTTCGTGACCGCCCTGGGTGGAGGAACCCTTCGGGACCTGATGATGGACAATCACCCTCTGTACTGGATCAAGCATCAGGAGCAGCCTATCCTGATCCTCTGTATGGCCGTTGTATTCAGCTACTGGCACCGTGTCGAGCGTATCCGCGAATCGCGCATTCTGCTTCCTGACGCCCTCGGCCTGGGCGTTTTCTCAATCCTCGGCGCACAGTTGGCTCTGGACATGGGCCATTCCTGGTTTGTCGCGTCGCTTCTGGGCGTGATGACAGGCACCTTTGGGGGTGCTCTACGCGACACGTTCTGCAATGAGGTACCGTTGATTTTCCGCAAAGACCAGATCTACGCGTCCATATCCTTCGCTGGCTGTTGGCTATACTTTGTTTGCCAGTGGCTGCTGGAGAGCGAATCCTTGGCCATGACCATCGGCCTCTTGTTTATTTTCATCACCCGACTGCTGGCTGTGCGCTTCGACATCCGCCTCCAGCGGGACAGGCGAACAGTGCAATGAGCATACCGATGATCAATCGTCCCTTGGCGTTCTCGCCTCCAGCCGGTAACATTGCCGTTTTTTCACCCAATTCCTGAAACCAGTTCACTCAATCCCTATTCAGCACCGTGTGAGGCAGGCAACCGTCATGCTAGAACGACTATTCAAACTCCAGGCCCATGGCACCACGGTTCGCAAAGAGGTACTTGCGGGCTTTACCACCTTCCTGACCATGGCTTACATCATCGTGGTCAATCCCAGCATTCTCTCCGCTACCGGCATGGACTTCGGTGCGGTGTTCGTAGCGACCTGCCTGGCGGCCACCATTGGCACCCTGATCATGGGGCTCTGGGCCAACTACCCGATCGCGCTGGCGCCGGGCATGGGCCTGAACGCGTTCTTCTCGTTCACCGTGGTTGGTGGTATGGGCTATAGCTGGCAGGTGGCGCTGGGTGCTGTCTTCATATCCGGCTTTATTTTCTTCCTGCTGAGTATCTTCAAAGTCCGGGAATGGATCATCAACAGCATTCCCATGTCCCTGCGTTTCGGCATCTCCGCCGGCATTGGCTTCTTCCTGGCCCTGATCGCTCTGAAAAATGCCGGCATCGTGGTTGATAACCCCGCCACCCTGGTTGGTCTGGGTGACGTAAAAGTGGCCGAGAGTCTGTTGTTCTTCGGCGGTTTCGTGCTGATCTGTGCCTTGTCCTTCCGCAAAATCACCGGTGCGGTGATGATCGGCATCATTGCTGTGACAGCAGCAGCCATGGGGCTGGGCATGGTGGAGTACAACGGTTTTGCGTCCGCGCCCCCAAGCCTGGCGCCGACCTTCATGCAGCTGGACCTGGCAGGGGCGCTGAATATTGGCATGATCAGCGTGATTTTCGCCTTCCTGTTCGTGGACCTGTTTGACACCTCCGGCACCCTCATCGGCGCCGCCCAGCGCGGTGGCCTGCTAGACAAGGACGGCAAACTGCCACGGCTGGGCCGCGCGCTGATGTCCGATTCCGTAGCCACCATGTCCGGCGCTGCCCTCGGCACCTCTACAACCACCAGCTACATTGAGTCCACCGCCGGCATCTCCGCCGGTGGCCGCACCGGCCTGACCGCGGTGGTCGTCGCGGCGCTGTTCATGGCGTGCCTGCTGCTCTCGCCCATCGCCAGTATTATTCCAGCTTACGCCACCGCTCCGGCGCTTCTTTATGTCGCGGTGCTGATGGCCAGCGGCTTGAAACTGATTGAGTGGGACGACGTCACCGAAGCCGCACCGGCAGTGGTAACCGCCCTTATGATGCCGCTGACCTTCTCGATCGCCAACGGCATTGCCCTGGGTTTCGTTACCTATGCCATCCTCAAGGCCTTGAGCGGCCGCTGGTCGGACCTGAACCCCAGCGTGGTCATCATCGCCGTGGTCTTTATCCTGAAATTCATCTTCCTGGACGCAGCGTAAGCTGCGTTTTCAGCGCTTGGACACGCAATGGACTATTTTTCAGAAAGCATCAAGAAAGCCATCCGCACCGTGCCAGACTGGCCCAAGCCAGGCGTCGCCTTCCGCGACATCACCACCGTGCTTCAGGACCGCACCGCGTTCCGCAAGCTGATTGATGCCTTCGTTCACCGCTACCATGGCCACGATATTGATGCCGTTGCCGCCGTAGATGCCCGTGGCTTTATTATCGGCTCGGCCCTGGCCTATGAGCTGAACGCCTCGCTGGTACTGATCCGCAAGAAAGGCAAGCTGCCGTTCGATACCTTGGTGGAAGACTACGAACTGGAGTACGGCACCGCCTCGGTGGAACTGCACAAGGACGCCTTCAAGCCCGGCGACAACGTGGTGCTGGTGGACGACCTGATCGCCACCGGCGGCACCATGCTGGCCGCCTCACGGCTCATCCGCCGAATCGGCGCCGAGATCGTCGAAGTGGCTGCCATGATTGACCTCCCCGACCTGGGGGGCTCACGCAAGCTGCAGGAAGAGGAGTTGAAGGTTTATACTGTTTGCTCTTTTGAGGGTGATTAGGGAGCGAGACGCTCCCTTCCATAACGCACGACGGGAGCGGCCATGCCTGACTATCAGCACCACTGGAAAGATGGAACACCGGTTCACCTGCCCTTGGGCAAAATTGTCTGCATCGGACGCAACTACGCGGAACATGCGCGGGAGCTGAACAATCCGGTGCCGGATGAGCCCCTGCTGTTTATTAAGCCGGCAACATCAGCGGTGCACATCACCCGCCCCCTGGACTTCCCACGCAACCAGGGAGCGGTTCATTTTGAAACCGAGCTGGCCGTGCTGATCGGCCGCCCGCTGACCAATGCGTCGGCCAGCGACGCCGAAGCCGCTATTCTCGGCTACGGGCTGGCGCTGGATCTGACGCTGCGGGACGTGCAATCCCGGCTCAAGGAGAAAGGCCAGCCCTGGGAACGCGCCAAGGCCTTTGATGGTGCCTGCCCACTGTCGCCCTTCGTGTGTATCGACCGTCTCCGCCGAGACCATCTCACCTTTACCCTCGACATCAACCGCGAACGCCAGCAAACCGGTGATACCCGGGATATGCTGAACCCGATCGTGCCATTGATTGCCCACATGAGCACCCAATTCACCCTGATGCCCGGCGATGTGGTTCTTACCGGTACACCAAAAGGCGTTGGCCCCCTGGAATCCGGCCAGATATTGTCTCTGGAACTGGAAGACGCCTTGTTTGTGGAGACCACCGTGCTCTAGGCTGGGCATGGGACATTGCGATCCTCCTCAGGTCCATCGGCTTTTCAGGACGTATAACAGGCATGGCAAAGAAACCGGTTACCACACGCAGCGGACGATTCTTCAGACTGGCAGGCATGACGGCGTCCGTGGCCGGACAGTACGCTGGCCAGCGCGCGCGCCGGATCTTCCGCAGTGAGGAAGATAACGAGGGCGCTCGCTCTGAGAGCTATACCCGCATGGCGGACCAGATTGTCGATACCCTGGGTGAGCTCAAGGGCGCGGTCATGAAAGTCGGCCAGATTGCCTCCCAGACGCAAGACTTTCTGCCCCGGGAATTCTCGGACGCCCTCGAACGCCTGCAGAAAGAGGCCCCGCCCATGCCGTTCGAGGTGATTGTCGGCCAGGTGGAGAGTGAACTGGGCAAACCGGTGTCGGAACTGTTCGAATATCTACAGGAAAAACCCTACGCGGCGGCGTCCATCGGTCAGGTTCACCGGGCCCGTCTGCACGACGGCACCGATGTCATCGTCAAGGTTCAGTACCCCGGTGTGGACGAATCCTGCGACAGCGACCTGAAACAGCTACGAATGGCCCTGAAACTGGGCGGCCTGCTGAAAATGCCGAAAGAGCACGTCGACCAGCTGTTCGGCGAAATCCGGGTGCGGCTCAAAGAGGAACTGGATTACGAGAACGAGGCCCGCAACCTGAAGGAATTCCAGGCGTTCCATGCCAATGACGACTGGATCAAGATCCCGACCGTGTTTGACAGCCACTCATCCCGGCGGGTTCTGACCATGGAGCTGGTGGAAGGCGACCACATCAGCAAGATCACGCCGGAGAAGTACAGCCAGGACACCATCAACCTGATCGGGCACCGCATCTTCACCATGATGGCGGACCAGCTGTTCCGCTACCAGTGCATCCACGGCGACCCTCACGCTGGCAACTTCGCCTATCGGCCGGATGGCACCATCATCCTTTATGACTTTGGCTGCGTGAAAAAGCTGAAGCCGGAAATCGTCGAGGCCTATCGCAACGCCCTGGTCTCCGCCCTGGAAGAGGATTACGCCGCCCTGGATCGCAACTTGATTGCCCTTGGCGCTCGCGTGGAATCACAGCCGGCGGTGGACGAAGCCTACTATGCCATGTGGCGGGACATTCTGATTCAGCCCTTTGACAGCGATACGCCCTACGATTTTGCCGAGTCAGAGCTGCACAAGGACGTCGCCGCCAAGACCACCACCGTGTTCAAATACCTGGATTACTTCAAACCGCCGGTAGAGAGCATCTTTATCGACCGCATGATCGCCGGGCACTACTGGATGATGAAGCGGCTGGGGGTGCAGGCGGCATTTCGGGAGGAACTCGAGGAGTATCTGGCGTTATAACCCCAGCCCATTCATCCACTCCGCAACCCCCTCACTGGCACCTTTGCGAATAACCTTCGCCCTCGAAAGGCTGGCCGGTTCACCAGGATCAATGACTGTTACCGGCACATCGAAATCCACCAGATCCACCAGCCCGGCAGCGGGATAGACCTGCAGGGACGTGCCCACAATCAGCAGATGATCTGCCTGTCTCTTATACACATCTCCGAGCCCA
>CAJXOQ010000132.1 GCA_913057975.1 uncultured Marinobacter sp. | reverse complement strand
AGACCAACCTGGAAGCGGCAGAAGAGATTGCTCGCCAACTGCGCCTCCGGGACATGGGCGGATTGATCGTGATCGACTTCATCGACATGACCCCGGCCAAGCACCAGCGCGAAGTCGAGCAGAAGATGCGCGAGGCACTCGAAATCGACCGCGCCCGGGTCCAGGTGGGCAAGATTTCCCGCTTTGGTCTGCTCGAAATGTCGCGCCAACGTTTGCGCCCATCCCTGGGCGAGACCCGCAGCGAAGTCTGCCCTCGCTGTGAAGGCCAGGGCACCATCCGGGGCATCGAGTCTCTTGCCCTGAGCATCATGCGTCTGATCTACGAGGAATCATCCAAGGAAAAGACCGGTCAGGTTCGCGCCGTGGTGCCTGTCGCCGTCGCCACTTTCCTGCTGAACGAGAAGCGCAAACAGTTGGCCGATATCGAGGCTCGGCAGGAAGTCGAAGTAGTGGTCGTACCCGCTCCTCACATGGAAACACCGCACTTCGAAATCCTGCGCATGCGTGACGATGAGAGTGGCGTGGAGCATGTATCGAGCTACCAGGTGGCTCAGGAGTACAGTGAAAGGGAAGAGGAAATCTTCGAGGCCCCTGCTGCCCAACCACCGGTTCGCGAACAGGCTGCGGTGAAAGCCATTCGACCGGTTGCGCCCGCTCCGGCTCCGGAAAAGGCAGCACAAGAGACACCGGCCGAACAGAGTGATGGCCTGTTCAGCAAACTTGGCCGCAAGATAGCGGATTTCTTCAGCGGTGAGGAAGTCATCGGTGAACCACCAGTGAAACGGGAACAGCCCGCCGGCTCGAACCGTGACGACCGTCGCACCCAGGACCGCCAGGACCGTCGCAAATCCAGGGTAGCCCGCGACGACAACCGTTCCGGCAATCGTAGCGGTGCTGATCGCCGTCAGGCCGGCGCTAATCGCGGCGACAGCAGCCGCAGCGATGACAACCGGGGACGTAACCGAGGTGCAAACCGCAATCGCGGAGACGACCAGGGCCGCAGTGGTCAGGGCCAGCAAGGAAGTGCTGACAAGAGCGCCGACAAGACAGCCGATAACCGCAGGGATGGCAACCGCAAAGACGGCCAACCCCAGGGCCAGGGACGCGGACAGGGGCGCAACAAGTCTCAGGCCAAGGACCCGAAGGACCGTCAGGAACAACAGGACTCCGGCACCCAGAAAAGTGCTGCCGCCGAAAAGTCCGGCTCCGACGAAAAACGCCGTAAACCAAGACGCAATCGTAGTCGCGACGGCTCCCCCACTGATAACCCGGCGTCCACACCGGCAGACCGGAAGTCCGCCCGCAGCGAAAAGCATCAGAAGGATACTCAGCCAGAAGAGCAGACCGATAAGCAATCTGCCACTCAACCAGCAGGAAAACCGGACGTAGCGGCGGCCAATACGGCAGAGCCGAAGCCGGCGAAAAACGTGGCTGAAAAACCTGTCGAAGCGACGTCCGCGGAAAGCGCGACGGAAACACCGATGGAAAAATCGGCGGAGAAACCCGCTGAACCAGCGGCCGATAGCGCAGAACCCGGTGAAACGCCTGAAAAGCAGCCGCAGCCGGCAACTTCTGGCACCGCGAAGACCGATCAGGCAGACACCTCTGGCAATGAGACGGCGAAATCTGAAGCCGACACCAGTGTTGAGGAGAAGCCGAAACGCCCTGCCCGACCACGCCGGTCGCCCAGGAAACCAGCTGAAAAGAAGGTCGAAACCGCCCAAGCAGATGCGACGGTCGACAATGTTGAAAAGGCGGCTCCGGAAAGAGAAGCCCCGAAGCCCGTGGCTGAAGCCGAGGTTGAGGCACCCGAGCAGAAAGCGGAAGCCAAGCCACAACCAACAGAAGCCGACACCAAACCCAAGGCGAAACCCAAAGCCGACAGTACTGCTGATGCCGAGCCGTCTACGCCCCAAGCCGAGAAAGCGGAACAACCCGAAACCCCTCCGCCGGCTAGCGAGCCGGTAGCAGCAGGTAAGGCTGAAGAATCGCAGGAAGCCACCAGCAAGCCACCTGCGGAGCCGAAGGCTGAGACGTCCCAAGCAGAGGGCAAGCAAAAGCCCAACGAGAAGGCAATTGAGCCCGCGCCCGCTGCCGAGCAAGAAACGCCGAGTGGACAGGTGGATGTACCGGTCACACCGGGCCGCGCCTACAATGATCCGAGGGAAGTCCGTAAGCGTCAGCGGGCTGCCGAAGAGGCCAAAAAGGCCGGGAGTAACTGACGAATGCTATCAGATTCGGACATCGAAGCGCTGGAAGACATCCTTTTCGCCGAACCCTGGGGCGACGAAGCCCTGGATTTCTTCGGTTTGCACGGGGTTGTCTGCGCCAGCGTGGTGGGCCCGACATCCTTGAGCACTGAGGACATCTTCAGACTGGCCACGGGCGCTGAACAGGCGCCCAGCGGCCAGGTTCCGGATGCGTTCCGACAAGCCGTTGAACAGCTCGGCAGGGATATGGCACACGCACTGGACATGGGCCAGTCTCTTGAGTTGCCGGAACCTGAAGATGGCGATCCGATGAACGCACTGGAAAACTGGTGTGCCGGGTTCGTGGACACCTTCCTTGAGAATGAGGAAGCCTGGCTGGAGGCCGGAGAGGAAGAAACCGCAGACCTGCTGGTGCCGATGCTTACGCTGTCCGGGCTGTTCGAGGATGAAGACTTCCAGAATGTCCGCAACAGCGAGAAGCTGTCCCGGCAAATGGCGGACGCCATCCCCGACTCGCTGACCGACCTATACCTGCTGTTCCACGCACCGGATTAAACCGCTGCGAAAACCCCTGCCGGTTCTTTGAAATGATGCCAGACAGGCTCAAGCCCGTCTGGCATTTTCATGATGACCCCAAGCTCACACCAAGGCGCACCGGGAAAATGGAAATCGCTGCCCTGGGAGGCAAGCAGGTTTTCCCGGCGACACAATTCCGCCAAAAAGCCCAGATCGCCACTGGACTGCCCCGACGTTGATACCTCGATACTCCGACCACCCGCCTGACGGAAGTCAGCAACGAGCGCTCGCAATTTTGTCGCCGTAAGTTTGTACTTCCTGGGATGGGCCAGCACGGCCACACCTCCAGCCTCGGTAATCCAGCGGACAACCTCCGGCAATTCAGGCCAGAAGCCCTTTACGTCGCCCGCCTTGCCGGCACCAAGGTAGCGCTTGAACGCCTGCGCGATATCCTTTACCACCCCCTCTTCGACCAGCACCCTGGCAAAATGAGGGCGGCCAGGCACATCGCCGCCCGCCCTGTCCGTCGCCTTCTCGAGCAGGTTTTCAATTTTCAGCTTCGAAAGCTTGTCGGTAATGGTACGAGCTCGGGACCAACGATTCGTATTCTGCCGCTCCAAGGCCTGCTTCAGACGGTCGTCGTCAATGTCAAAATCAAGCCCGACTATGTGTATGGTGTTGCTTTTCCACAGGCAGGACAACTCGGTGCCAGCAATCAGAGTAACGCCCGTTTCCCTCGCGGCCTCCGATGCTTCTTCAAGCCCGGCAATGGTGTCGTGATCTGTCACGGCGAGGTGGGTAATGCCTCTCGCGTGCGCGCGTGCGACCAATTCCCTTGGCGGCAACGCGCCGTCTGACGCCGTCGTGTGGCAATGCAGATCAATGCAGAAGTCAGCTTCTTGAGTTATAGTCACATCATTTCCGAATTCAGAGTAAATACCATTCATGGCAGTGTACCAGCCAGCTATTACACTGTGTCAGTAAATATCCGGAGATTATCATGTACTACGCCATCATCAGCGAGGATGTCGAAGGTAGCTTGCCACTCAGAGCCGCTGCCCGTCCTGCCCACATTGAACGACTGAAACAGCTCAGAGACCAGGGTCGCCTTCTTGTCGCGGGCCCCCACCCGGCCCTGGACACACCGGAACCCGGTGATGCGGGATTCACCGGCAGTCTGGTTGTAGCCGAGTTCGATTCACTGGCATCGGCCCAGGAGTGGGCTGATGCTGACCCCTATGTGGATGCTGGCGTGTACCAGAAAGTCACCGTCAAACCCTTCAAGGCAGTGCTGCCGTGAAGCCGCGCGGTGGTCTGCGCCTGGCACCATGAGTTTTTTGTAATGAACTCCACCTTGTATGGCCCGGCATCTATGACAAAATTGCGCCTTAAATCGCTGTTCCAGGGAATAAAACCAGTGACGCCATTACGTCTGATTACCTGCATTATCGTTTTGATGGTGGCTGCAACGTCAGCATACGCCAAAACCGTTTATGTCGATGATACGCTCTACGCACCGATCCGAAGTGGCGAAGGAACACAATACCGCATCCTTCACTCGGGAGTCCGAAGCGGGACCTCACTTGAACTGCTGGAAACCTCGGAATCGGGGTACAGCCGGGTACGCACACCGGACGGAATCGAAGGCTGGATGGTGTCACGCTATCTCACAGACAGCCCTATTGCACGCCAACGCCTGGAAGCCACCAACCGGCAACTGGAGCAGGCCCGCAATGAACTGAGCAATCTCAGGACGCAGCTTGAGGAAGTCACCACTGAGCGGAACGAACTCAGGAGCTCAGAAGAGTCCCTGGAGGCTCGCTCAGGAAGGCTCAGTGAAGAGCTTCGCAATATCAAGGAAGTCGCCTCGGACTCCATTAACCTGAACCGGCGGAATAGTGAGCTTCGCGAAGAAAACCAGAAGCTGCGCAACGACCTGGAAGTTCTCACCGCTGAGAAGGAACGCCTGGAAGCCAAGAAGGAATCTGATTTCATGCTATTGGGTGCAGCACTTGTGCTGCTCGGCGTGATTCTGGCCCTTGTTATCCCGCTGCTCAAGCCTTCAAGGAAAACGGACAACTGGGCGTAAAACACCTCCCCACATGGGGAGGTGTTGGACAGGGTTCTCCGCCAAAAAACTATATATAGTGTTATTTTTTATACCTAACTACTAAATATAAGAGTTTCTCAAATTTTTATTCCCATGAATTCTTTGACGCTTCTACCCTCAGCATTTATAACTAACAAAACAACAACCGCGAGGTGCCGGGATGTCTGAAACCATGAAGGACTATTCAGAAAAACGCGATTTCCACCGCATGACGATGAACTCGGAAATCGAACTCACAGACAGCAACGGCGCCGCGATTCCTGGCATTTGCCGGGATCTCAGCGGCACTGGCATGCAGCTATATGTGGAAAGGGCGTTTTCCGAAGGGAATGAAATCCACACCCTTCTACCCTCCACCAGTGAGCAATTTCCGCCATTCGAAACGGTCTGTCGCGTGCTTCGCTGTGTTCCTGACGGGGATGGGTTTCTCTTGGGGATGGAGATTGTAAAGGTAAAACGCTGACCGGTGCGGTCAAGGGAAATGTAGCCCGGTAGAGTACGGGGGAACTACCGGGCAAACGGTCGTATCAGTCGATCTTCAGTGGCTTTTCGGAAACCACGATACCGTTGTTATCGGCATAGATGTAATGGCCAGGATGGAAGGTCACGCCTCCGAAGGTGACCGGCACGTCCAGATCACCCACTCCACGCTTCTCGGTCTTGCGCGGATGCGTACCCAGCGCCTGCACTCCCAGAGCTGTCTTTCCAATGACATCGACATCGCGAATGCAGCCATAGATCACCAGGCCAGCCCAGCCATTACCCGCCGCTTTCTCGGCCAGCATGTCACCCAGCAGAGCGGCCCGCTTTGATCCGCCACCATCGACAACCATCACACGACCGTTACCCGGCAGGGCAACCTGTTCCTTAACGATGGAATTGTCCTCAAAGCATTTCACCGTCACGATCTCGCCCCCGAAGGCGTCCACGCCCCCAAAATTGCGGAAACCCGGCTCTACCACCAGGACTTCGGGGTAATCGTCACACAGATCAGGGGTTACGATAGGCACGCGTACGCTCCTTTTGTCGAAATGGTCAGTCGATTTTCTCGTCAGCAAGGAAGAACCAGGTATCCAGTACCGAGTCGGGGTTCAGCGACACCGAATCAATGCCCTGATCCATCAGCCATTTGGCCAGATCCGGATGATCTGACGGCCCCTGGCCGCAGATACCAATGTATTTATTGGCCTTCTTGCAGGCCTGGATGGCACTGGCCAATAACGCCTTGACGGCGTCATTCCGCTCGTCGAACAGGTGGGCGATGATGCCGGAGTCTCTATCCAGGCCCAGGGTTAGCTGAGTCAGGTCATTAGAGCCAATCGAGAAGCCATCAAAGTGCTCCAGGAACTGTTCGGCCAACAGGGCGTTGGCGGGGAGCTCGCACATCATGATCACACGCAATCCGTTATCACCACGCTTGAGACCATTCTCCGCCAACAGATTCACTACCTGCTCAGCTTCCCCCACAGTGCGGACAAACGGCACCATGATCTCAACGTTGGTCAGCCCCATTTCATTTCGGACTTTCTTCAGCGCCCGGCATTCAAGCTCAAAACAGTCGCGGAAGGTTTCAGAGATATACCGGGAAGCGCCACGGAAGCCCAGCATCGGGTTTTCTTCGTCGGGCTCGTAAAGGGTACCGCCGATCAGGTTGGCGTATTCATTGGATTTGAAGTCGGACAACCGCACAATCACCTTTTTGGGCGCAAAGGCAGCGGCAAGGGTGGATATTCCTTCGACCAGCTTGTCGACGTAGAAGTCCACCGGCGAGCTGTACCCGGAGATCCGTTTCTCCACCGTCTGGCGAATATCCCGCGGCAGGCCATCAAAATTCAGCAACGCCTTAGGGTGAACGCCAATCATGCGGTTGATGATGAACTCGAGTCTCGCCAGGCCGACACCTTCATTGGGCAGTGCCTGGAAGTCGAAGGCCCGGTCCGGATTACCCACGTTCATCATGATTTTGAACGGAATAGCAGGCATGGAGTCGACTGTGTTCTCCTTCAGCTCGAAATCCAGGCTGCCCTCGTAGATCATCCCGGTGTCGCCTTCGGCGCAGGACACCGTCACTTCCTGGCCGTCTTTCAGAATTTCCGTGGCATCGCCGCAACCAACCACGGCCGGAATACCAAGCTCCCGCGCGATAATGGCAGCATGGCAGGTACGCCCACCTCGATCAGTGACAATGGCGGACGCCCGCTTCATCACCGGTTCCCAGTCCGGGTCGGTCATGTCTGTAACAAGAACATCGCCCGCCTGAACGCGGTCCATCTCCTTGATACTGGTGATGATCTTGACCGGGCCACTGCCAATCTTGTGGCCGATACTGCGACCTTCCACCAGGATAGTACCGGTCTCATTGAGCAGGTAGCGCTCCATCACGTTGGCCGAAGCGCGGCTCTTAACGGTTTCCGGACGGGCCTGCACAATGTAGATACGGCCGTCGTCACCATCCTTCGCCCACTCGATGTCCATCGGGCGCTGGTAATGTTTTTCGATGATCATGGCCTGCTTGGCCAATTCTTCCACTTCCGCGTCAGTGATGCAGAAGCGATTACGTTCGTCCTGTTCGACCTTGACCGTTTCCACAAACTGCTCTGCGGCGGGGTCAGTGTGGTAAACCATCTTGATGGCCTTGCTACCCAGGTTGCGGCGCAGAACGGCAGGCTTACCCGCTGTGAGGGTGGGCTTGTGAACGTAAAATTCATCGGGGTTCACAGCACCCTGCACCACCGTTTCGCCCAGGCCGTAGGAGCCGGTGATAAACACGACATCCCGGAAACCGGATTCCGTATCCAGGGTGAACATAACGCCACTGGCAGCGGTCTCACTGCGCACCATCTTCTGGATGCCAGCAGACAAGGCTACCTGTTTGTGGTCAAAACCGTGATGGACGCGATAGGAAATGGCGCGGTCATTGAACAGAGAGGCGAAGACCTCCTTTACTGACGTCCGTACCTGCTCCAGACCCACAACGTTAAGGAACGTCTCCTGCTGACCAGCGAATGACGCATCCGGAAGATCTTCCGCAGTGGCTGACGAGCGTACCGCCACTGCGAGGTTGTCGTTGCCGTCGCGTAGCTTTGCGTAGGCGTCTGCAAGCGGCTGCTCCAGCGCGTCCGGAAATGGGGTATCAAGAATCCACTGGCGAATTTCGGAGCCGACTCGCGCCAACTCGTTCACGTCATTGATGTCCAGGGCGTCCAGAGCGTTGTCGATCTTCTCACGAAGACCGTCTTTCGCCAGGAATTCACGGTAGGCATGGGCGGTTGTAGCGAAGCCACCCGGAACGGTAACACCTGCGTTGGCAACATTACTGATCATTTCACCGAGGGAGGCATTCTTTCCCCCGACCCGGTCAACGTCTGACATTCCCAGGTGATCAAACCAGATAATGTAATCTTCCAAAGCGTGTCTCCCTTGATTCATTGTAGCAAAGAGCCAAACCGGACAGGTGGAGCTGATTTCAACCCTGTAATTACTGCATTCTCCACTGCGGGCTCTCGAACTTGGCGTGTATGATACTGTAACCTGTGGAATTTACCTAGGGTAGCCGCCAAATACGGAGCCGGACCGCACACCATGAAACGAACCGCTTTCTTTATATCCGATGGCACCGGCCTGACCGCCGAAGCCTTGGGGCACAGCCTTCTGGCACAATTCGAAAAAATCGAGTTTGAACGCATTACGGTGCCATATATTGATGACGCTGACAAAGCCCGGGAGATGGTCAAGCGTATCAATAAAGCGGAGGACACCGATGGCATGCGGCCGTTGGTTTTCGACACCATCGTCAATAGTGATATTCGTGATGTCATCGCCGGCGCAAATGGTTTCATGGTGGATATCTTCGGTACTTTCCTGAATCCATTGGAACAGGAGTTGCGGTCGTCATCATCCTATACCGTAGGCAAGTCGCACGCCATCAACAATGAAGGCAGCTACGAACGGCGCATCCATGCCGTCAATTTCGCGCTGGATAACGATGACGGCGCCCGTACGCGTCATTACGACGAGGCAGACCTGATTCTCGTCGGTGCCTCTCGTAGCGGCAAGACACCCACCTGCCTGTATCTGGCCCTGCAATACGGTGTAAAGGCGGCCAACTATCCCATCACCGAAGAAGATCTGGACGACCAGCAGATGCCGGCCGCGCTGCGCCCCCACAAGGAAAAAATTTTTGGGCTGACCATCGAACCGGAGCGGCTGGCCACCATCCGTAACGAACGCAGACCGAACTCCCGCTATTCATCTATGAAGCAGTGCATGCATGAAATTGAGGAAATTGAGCTGATGTACCGCCGGGAACGAATTCCTTACCTCAACACGACAGCGTACTCCGTGGAGGAAATCTCTACGCGCATCATGGTCAGCACCGGGCTTAAACGGAACCGATAGAGCAGATAACAAAAAGGCCGGCGCCCTCTCCCATAAAGAGCGTCGGCCTTCCGTTTTCAGGTGCTTTCAGTCGCTTTATAGCTCCTGGATTTCCAGCCCCAGTTTTTCAGCGGTATCACGATTTTCGAAGCTGGTGACAACCGCCACACTGGCGCTGTCCGGCTTCAGCCACTCACGGGCGACCCGCTTCATATCATCCAGAGTCACCGCCAGCACGCGCTCCCGGAAACGCGCACGTTGCTCCGGCGTGCGGCCGAACAGGCGGTTGTGGAAGGCATGGCGGGCTGCACCGGCCGGCGACCGTGGGCGATCCAGTTGCCCGATCACGCCGAGAATGGACTCTTCCAGTTCTTGCGGGTCGTGCTGCTCCGTCTGAAGCCAGTCCAGGGCGTTGTCGAAATCCTCCAGCGTGTCGCCTAACCGGGGATCGCGGTAGGAAAAGAAACGGAACGTGCCATTCACGCTGTCCTGACCAGCACCACCACCGTAGGCACCGCCCTTTTCACGAATGGCCCGGTGCAGGTAGCCGTTGCGCAGGAAACCGCCCAACACTGTCAGTGCCGCTGCGTCAGGGTGGTCGATAGCAACCGTACTGTAGGCTTTGGCACAGAAGTTCACCTGGGTTGACGTTAGCCACGCCTGGCGCGCTTGGTAACTCACGGGTTCAAGCTTCCAGGCGGCCTTCTCTCCCGCACCGGAGTCTCCCCAAACGGTCTTCAGTTCCGTTAGCATTGGGTCCAGTTGCTCTTCCTCACCGATCAGCAGGAATTGACGGGACTGGTTCCGAATACGTTCGTGCAGTGCTGCAAGCCGTTCACATATCCTGTCGAGCTCAGCAGGATCGCTGAGGGACTTATCGAGCGCTTTAACGCCACGGATAGCCTCCAGGCCACCGAGCCGGAACGACAGCCACGCACCAGGACTGATTCCCTGAGATGCCGCCCCCATGGCCAGTGCATGGCCACTGCCTGTAACCGCCTGCTCGCGGCGGGAACGAATCTGGGCAATCAGCTCGCGCACCCGCTCCTTCTCATCAAACCGGGCGCCATTAAAGACATCGTTCAGCAGGCGAGTCAACGCCTCGCGGTTTCGAGCCAGCGCCTTGCCATTGAAAATGATGTAACCCGCAAGATCCTGAACATCGTCGATTTTTCCCTTGG
This sequence comes from uncultured Marinobacter sp., assembly GCA_913057975.1. Classification (GTDB taxonomy): domain Bacteria; phylum Pseudomonadota; class Gammaproteobacteria; order Pseudomonadales; family Oleiphilaceae; genus Marinobacter. The sequence goes on along the minus strand of CAJXOQ010000132.1, from coordinate 1,009 downwards.
CGGAGAAAGACGCACTGACGCCACCGGATTCCGCCGAGATACGGTCCTGCATCTGCAGGTAATCCAAGTCACCGCACCCCACTTCCGGAATCAGCGTGGTGTAGTACGGCAGCAACAACAGTTCTTCCTCAGTCAGGTTCGGTACCGGAAGGATCACCTGCTCGTACACCAGGCCATTGGTACCGCGGGCATAAATGGTCGCAGGCATGTCGCCGGCGAACCGCGACTCCGGTTCCGGCAACTGCAGGGGAACGTCGGTCAGGTCAACCTTCGGCAAGATGGAATCGTCGTCTTTCCGAGTCTGCCGCTCTTCCAGGGCCTGGGCGCGCTCGACAATCTGGCGTACTTCTTCGTCCGTCAACGAGGCCTTGCGGCGGGCAAGGGCATCGCGAATTGCCGCCTGACGACGACTCTCCAGCTTGTCATCCGGGCGCAGTGTCAGGGTCACGCGGTGCGGATTTTCCAGTAGCTTGCGGCGGATCAGACCGGGCACATATTGAGGATCCCGGATTTTTTCCCGCATATCCGCCAGCACCGGCTCCAGATCAAGGAGCTCAACTGGATCACCGCCATGAACCATTGGCGAAATCGCGGTCATGATCAGCTGCAGACCGTACGGGAAGCTATCACCGGCAATCTCGCGCTGGTGCAACTCCAACTGGTGGAGAATGGCTTCCAGGCGATCCTCGCTGACGCCCTCTTCCACTACCTTGGCCAACGTCTGTTCGATCAACGCTTCAAGGTCGTCCTGCTTGTCCGGGTCACTGCCCTCAATGCCACACACAAAGGTCATTTCACGGTTGGAGTCCTCGAGGCCGCACATGGGGGATGGCGATTGCCCGATGTCGGTCGTCTCCAGCGCCCGCATCAGGGGCGACGCACTGTTTTCCAGTAACACGCTGGCCAACAACTGGCCTTCAAGGTTCTCCTGCAGGTCAAAACTGTGGCCCAACAGCCAGCCCATCACCTGTCTCTTATACACATCTGACGCTGCCGACGAATAGAGAGG
>CAJXOQ010000131.1 GCA_913057975.1 uncultured Marinobacter sp. | reverse complement strand
GACATCGGGCTGTACTGGTTCTGCTTCATGAGTTCCGTTACACGCTGACCGTGCTCAAGCTGCTGACGGGTTGCTTCGTCGAGGTCGGAAGCAAACTGTGCGAAAGCGGCCAGTTCACGATACTGGGCCAGAGCCAGACGGATGTTACCGCCGAGCTTCTTCATGATCTTGGTCTGGGCCGAACCACCTACCCGGGATACGGAGATACCGGCGTTCATCGCCGGACGGATACCGGAGTTAAACAGGTTGGTTTCCAGGAAGATCTGACCGTCGGTAATGGAGATTACGTTGGTCGGTACGAACGCGGATACGTCACCAGCCTGGGTTTCAATGATCGGCAGAGCGGTCAGGGAACCGGTCTGGCCTTTCACTTCACCGTTGGTCAGCTGCTCAACGTAATCAGCGTTAACACGGGACGCACGCTCCAGCAGACGGGAGTGCAGGTAGAATACGTCACCCGGGTATGCTTCACGGCCTGGCGGACGACGCAGCAGCAGGGAGATCTGGCGGTAAGCCACAGCCTGCTTGGACAGATCATCATAGATGATCAGGGCGTCTTCACCGCGGTCACGGAAGTACTCACCCATGGACGTGCCGGAGTAGGGCGCCAGGAACTGCATCGCTGCAGGGTCGGCAGCACCGGCGGCGACCACGATGGTGTGATCCATCGCACCGTGCTCTTCCAGTTTGCGCACAACCGCGGCAATGGAAGACTGCTTCTGGGCGATAGCCACGTAGATACACTTGATGCCAGTGTCTTTCTGGTTAATGATCGCGTCGATGGCGACAGCGGTCTTACCAATCTGACGGTCACCGATGATCAGCTCACGCTGGCCCCGGCCGATTGGCACCATGGTATCGATAGCTTTCAGGCCGGTCTGGACCGGCTCATCAACGGATTGACGAGCGATAACGCCGGGAGCCACTTTCTCGACCGGTGAGGTCTGGGATGTACCCAGTTCGCCTTTACCGTCGATGGCATTACCCAGACCGTCAACGACACGACCCATCAGTTCGGGGCCAACCGGTACTTCCAGGATGCGACCGGTACAACGAACCTTCTGGCCTTCCGCCAGGCCTTCGTAGTCACCCAGTACAACCGCGCCCACGGAGTCACGCTCCAGGTTCAGGGCCATACCGAATATACCGTTGGCAAATTCAATCATCTCGCCGTACATAACGTCGGCAAGACCGTGGATCAGTACGATACCGTCAGAAACGGAGAGGATCGTACCTTCGTTCTTTGCATCAGAAGAAATATCGAGCTTTTCGATTCTCTTCTTGATGATGTCACTGATCTCGGATGGATTCAGTTGCTGCATGCCTTTATCCTCAAACCTTGTGCTGAAATCAGGAGCCCAGAGCGTCGGCCAATTTGGTCAGCTTTCCGCGTACAGAGGCGTCAATCACCATGTCGCCGGTGCGTACAATCACACCACCGATCAAAGACTTGTCCATTGACGCTGCGAGTGACACTTGGCGCTCGAGTTTGGTCGACAGTGCCTGGGCGAGCTTCTGCTGTTGTTCGTCCGTCAACTCATATGCAGAGGTGACGTCTATATCAACAGTGCGCTCAAAGTCAGCCCGGTACGTATTGAAGAGCGCTGCAATCTCGGGCAGAAGACTCAACCGGCGATTGGCCGCCAGAATCATCAGGAAGTTGCTAACCGACTCTGTAACGTTGTCTCCAACGCACTCCAGAATCATCTCTGCCTTCTTCTGCTCTTCGGTGCCTGGACTGGAGAGAAGCTGTCGAATATCTTCGTTGGCTGTAATCTGCCCGGCAACGGTTAGCACTTCAGACCATTCAGCCAGTTGCTTCTGGTCCTGAGCGGCCGAAAATGCTGCCTTTGCGTAAGGGCGGGCCAGCGTTCTCAGTTGTGCCATGATGAACCTCGTCGTTTAGAGTTCTGCTGCCAGCTTGTCCAGCATCTCACTGTGCTTGTTGGCATCGACAGAGGTTTCCAGGATCTTCTCAGCACCGGCAACCGCGATGGCGGCAATTTCTGCACGCAACGCGTCACGAGCCTGATTGCGCTCCTGCTCAATTTCGGCCTTGGCCTGCTCAATCAGCTTCTGGCCTTCCTTGCGGGCATCGTCTTTCGATGCTTCCACAATCTGGGCCGCACGCTTGTTGGCCTGTTCGATCAGGCCAGCCGCTTGCTGCTTGGCTTCACGCAGTTCCTGAGCTGACTTTTCCTGAGCCAGTTCCAGATCGCGCGCAGCGCGGTCTGAGGCAGCCAGTCCGTCAGCGATCTTCTTTTGACGCTCCTGCAGTGCGGCCATAATCGGCGGCCACACATATTTCATGCAGAACACGACAAAGATAAAGAACGCGATGGCTTGACCAATCATCGTCAAATTAATGTTCACGTCTTCACCTCTCGCCTGTTGTGTAAAGAATCATCAGACCGGGAGTGTCCCCGGCGGCGACTCGATTAACCGGCGATCTGGCCGACAAACGGGTTGGCGAAAGTGAAGAACAGAGCGATACCAACACCGATCATGGTTACGGCGTCCAGCAGGCCTGCAACGATGAACATTTTAACCTGCAGCATCGGGGTCATTTCCGGCTGACGCGCAGCGCCTTCCAGGAACTTGCCACCGAGGATACCAAAGCCGATAGCAGTACCCAGGGCACCCAGGCCGATCAGCAGTGCAACGGCAATCGCGGTCATTCCAACTACAGTTTCCATGATAACTCCCAGTTTTCAGTTAGGTTTTCAGTTTAAGGGTTTTGGTATTAAAACTACGGTTTAATGGTTCCGATCAATGACTGTCTTCGTGAGCCATGCTCAGGTAGACGATCGTCAACATCATGAAGATGAACGCCTGCAGCGTAATGATCAGAATGTGGAAAATAGCCCAGGGTACCGACAGCGCCCACTGTGCCCAGAATGGTAGCAGGGCAATCAGGATAAAGATCAGCTCGCCGGCGTAGAGGTTACCGAACAGACGCAGTGCCAGTGAAATGGGCTTGGCCAGCAGGCTGACACCTTCCAGCAGCAGGTTGACCGGAATCAACAGTACCTTGAGGAAGAGGTTGTCCGAGGAGAACGGATGCAACGTCAGCTCTCCCACAAAGCCACCAATGCCTTTCACCTTGATGCTGTAATAGAAAATCAGAAAGAAGACCGAAAGTGACATGCCCAGTGTGACGTTCACATCGGTGGTCGGCACCACTTTCATGTATTCCAGCCCCATGAGATGGAAGAGCTGCGGCAGGAAGTCCACCGGCACCAGGTCCATCAGGTTCATCAGGAACACCCAGCAAAAAATGGTCAGTGCCAGCGGTGCAATTACTTTGTTACGGCCGTGGAAGGTCTCTTTTACACTGGTGTCGACGAATTCAACCATGATTTCGACGAAGTTCTGCAAGCCGCCCGGCTGATCAGACGTTGCGCGCTTGGCAGCGATGCGGAACAGAATCAGAAACAGGGCACCGAGGCCAACCGCCCATCCGAGGGAATCCACGTGAACAGCCCAAAACCCCATGTCGGAGGCTTCCTGAGCTGTCTGGGCCATCGTCCAGCCCGCTTCTGACGTGACCGACCCGTCCGCACGCTCATACCCGGCCGGAAGGTTTCCGTAGGTAAGGTTCTGGAGGTGGTGCTGGATATACTCTGATGCGCTGCCTGCCATAACGTTCTCTCAGGTCCTGTTAGCTTCGCTGCGTTCTGCGGCCCGCAAGGAGCGGAGTCAACCAATTGGTGACCAACATGATCGCAAATGATAAAAAAAGTGCCGCTATATCAAGCGACGGAATCCATTTGAACACCATCGTAAACAGGATGGCGCACAGGATGAGCTTGCCGGCCTCACCCTGGTAAAAAGAACTCATGATCTGCCTGGCAGACCGCGCGCCGGAGTAGCGGAAAGCCTTGAAGGCAAAATAGCCGTGGGGCAGAAGAAAAATAAGCCCCCCACACAGTGCTGAATAACCGGCCACCTGGCTTTTTAAGAGGAATGCCAGACTGACGACGACCAATACCACACTTTCTATTACAAACCATCGTGCGATGGGCGGACGCTGTATCCCACCCTGTTCAGCCTTCGTCATGGTATTTCCCGGTTGCCACACCGCTTTGGTTCGGTGCCGTTTATTAATTAGACAATCGCACCGATACAAGCGCCGCAGATTATATGTGTTCAATCTACACGAATCAACAAAACCGGAACGGTCGCTCCGCCCCGAAACACGCAGAAAAACTGGCGTTGGGGGAAATGGGGACACAAATAGACACCAAAACGAAGGGGCAGCACTATATGTAGTGGTACCTAGTCAAAACTGACCTTTGGTACCCCGTCGTTGGTCGCAGATTGCCAACACTAAATTGTTAACAGTGGCACTGTGGGAATCTTGCCAAGGGCGTTACTTGATATGGCCCAGAATGCCATCCAACTCGTCGAGGGAGGTGTATTCAATCACCAGTTTGCCCTTGCCACGTTGGCCATGGTCAATCGACACCCGAGCACCGAGTCGCTCGGCCAGGTCGTCCTGCAGGGCGCGGATATTCGGATCCACTTCACCCTTGGTTTTCTTGCGGTTCGGCGATTCCTGTTGCACCCGGCGAACCAGGGCTTCCGTCTGCCGAACCGACAGGGACTTCGCGACCACCTGTCGTGCAACCTGCATCTGCTGCTCGGGTTGAAGCGTAAGCATGGCTCGGCCATGACCCATTTCCAGATCACCGTGCTCCAGCATGACACGAACGTCTTCCGACAGGCTGATCAGTCGCAGCAGGTTGGTGATGGTGGTACGGGACTTACCCACCGCTTCAGCGACCTGAGCCTGGGTCAGGCCAAATTCGTCCTGCAGACGCTGTAACGCAAAGGCTTCTTCGATGGGATTGAGGTTCTCGCGCTGGATATTCTCAATCAGCGCCATGGCGATGGCGGCGTCATCCGGCACGTCACGGATAATGGCAGGAATGCGGTCCAGCTCGGCCATCTGGGTGGCTCGCCAGCGGCGCTCGCCTGCGATCAGCTCAAAGCGGCCTTCGGCAATCGGACGCACTACCACGGGCTGCATCACACCCTGCTGACGAATGGAGTCAGCCAGTTCCTGCAAGGCCGCCGGATCCATGTCACGGCGAGGCTGGAACCGGCCACGCTGGATCAGGTCGATCGGAACTTCCCGGAGCTCACCATCGTGATCCTTCAGTTCCTGGTCCAGGTTGACTCTGGAGCCCTGCAACAGAGCGCCCAGTCCGCGCTCACCCAGTCCTCGTTTCTTCGCCGCCATGGTATTTGTCATTCTTCCCGATGAAATATCTGTGTGCAAAGGAGAGGTAGTTTACACGGCAACGGCCGCAGATGTCTTTTGCGATCCATGCCGGCGTACCATTTCACCGGCCAGGGCCAGGTAGGCCACCGCGCCCTTGGACGCGCGATCGTATTTCAGTGCCGGCATACCATAGCTCGGGGCTTCCGCCAGCCTCACGTTGCGGGGGATCACCGCACGGTAAACCTTGTCGCCGAAAAACTCGTTGAGTTGGCTGGAAACATCCAGGGTCAGGCTGTTGCGGGGGTCGTACATGGTGCGCAGGATGCCTTCCACCTGCAGATCCGGGTTGACGGTTTCCTGAATCTGCTCAACCGTGTTCATCAGTGCCGCCAGGCCCTCCAGGGCATAGTATTCACACTGCATGGGAATGAGCACGGTATCCGCTGATGACAGCGCATTGACGGTCAGCAGGCTGAGGGACGGCGGACAGTCGATCAGGATGTAGTCGTAGTTCTCCCGCACCTTGTTCAGCGCCAGACGCAGGCGATGCTCGCGGCCGATTTCGTTCATCAGTTCCACTTCGGCGGCGGTCAGGTCGCCGTTGGCCGGTAGTATGTCGAACCCCGAGACTTCGGCCCGGAAAATTACCTCGGCTGCCGTTGCCCGTTTGGTCAGCATGTCGTAGCCGGAGAGCTCCAGGGCATTCTTATCCACACCACTTCCCATGGTGGCGTTGCCCTGGGGGTCCATATCCACCAGCAACACGCGGCGCTTGGTTGCGGCCAACGACGCAGCCAGGTTGACGCAGGTGGTGGTTTTACCCACACCGCCTTTTTGATTGGTCACTGCAATCACACGCGCCATGACTCGCCTCCTGTCGTGAAATTCTGATGGCTGGAATCCCGACCGATCACCAGCAGGTGCCGGTCGCCGTCCGAGCCAGGTACCGATAATGACTGTCGGGATGTTACCTGCCAACCTGCTGGCAGGGCAGCCACCTCATCATCCGGAAACTGGCCTTTCATGGCAAGGAACTCACCCTCATCCGCAAGCAAATGCCCGCACCAGTTGACGAGGTTATCCAGTGCCGTAAACGCACGACTGCTGATCTGTCGGTATCGGAGTGCGGGATCACAGCTTTCAGCCCGGCCGTGAATGATCTCCACATTCTCAAGGCCAAGTTCCAGCACACACTGGGTCAGGAAGCGGGTTTTCTTGCTGTTGCTGTCCAGCAGGGTAAAACGCCTTTCGGGCAACGTGATCGCCAGGGGGATGCCGGGCAACCCACCACCTGCGCCAACATCCAGCAGATGGTCCGCGGTTACAAACGGCAGGATACTGAGGCTGTCCAACAACTGGCGAGACACCATCTGTCGTGGCTCCCGCACAGCCGTCAGGTTATAGGCCCGGTTCCACTTATTCAGCAGGGCCAGAAACGCCAGCAGCTGTTGCTGGCTGGCGCTGTCCAGTTCCAGGTTGAGGTCACCCAGGCCCTGGGTGAGCTGGCGTTGCCAGAGTGCGTCGCTCATGGGCGCACTCAGGCGGATTGCTTGCGCAGCAGGTCGCGCTTCTTGAGATGTACCAGCACCTGGGAAATGGCGGCCGGGGTCACGCCCTGGATGCGTGAGGCCTGGGCCACGGTTTCCGGCCGTACTTCCTTGAGCTTCTGCTTGATCTCGTTGGACAGCCCGCCGATGGCATCAAAATCAATATCATCCGGTAAACGGGTATTTTCATTCCGGCGCAGGCGCTCGATTTCGTCCGCCTGGCGGGAGATATAACCCTCGTACTTGATCTCGATTTCCACCTGATCCGCCACCGCAGGGTCGTCTGCTTGGCCTTCGGCCATGTCAGCAATGTGGCGATAGTTGATTTCCGGGCGCCGCAGCAGCTCTGCGAGTGTCTGGTCGCGGTTCATGGGCTGGCGCAGGTGGCTGTTGGCGGCGTCACCGCCAGATGTACCCGGATGAATGCGCGTGGTTTCCAGGCGCTGACGTTCAGTCGCGATGGCTTCACGCTTGCTGTTGAAGGCCTGCCAGCGTTGGTCATCCACCAACCCGAGCTTGTGACCGGTTTCCGTCAGGCGAAGGTCGGCGTTGTCCTCCCGCAGGATCAGCCGGTATTCAGCACGGCTGGTAAACATGCGGTACGGCTCGGAGGTACCCATGGTGATCAGGTCGTCCACCAGAACGCCGAGGTAGGCTTCGTCACGGCGGGGGTACCATTCGTCCTTGTCCTGAGCACGCAATGCCGCGTTGATACCTGCGAGAAGGCCCTGGGCACCGGCTTCTTCATAACCAGTAGTGCCATTGATCTGGCCCGCAAAGTACAGGCCCTGAATGAATTTGGTTTCCAGGGTGTGGCGCAGATCCTGTGGGTTCAGGAAGTCGTACTCGATGGCGTAGCCGGGCCGCGTAATGTGGGCATTCTCGAAGCCTGGAATGGTGCGCACAGCGGCAAGCTGGATATCGAACGGAAGACTGGTGGAGATGCCGTTGGGGTATAGCTCATTCGTCGTCAGCCCTTCCGGCTCCACGAAAATCTGGTGCGAGTCCTTGTCGGCAAACCGGCTTACCTTGTCCTCGATGGACGGGCAATAGCGAGGCCCGATGCCTTCGATGTTACCGGCAAACATGGGCGACCGGTCAAAGCCACTGCGAATGATGTCGTGGGTTTGTTCGGTGGTGCGGGTAACGTAACAACATACCTGTTCAGGATGCTGGTTACGGGAACCCACGAAGGACATCACGGGCGCCGGGTCATCACCCCATTGCTCCTGCATCACGGAGAAATTCACGCTGCGGGCATCGATACGGGGTGGGGTGCCGGTTTTCAGGCGCCCGACGTTGAACGGCAGTTCTCGTAAACGCTGTGCCAGCGCGTTTGCCGGTGCGTCACCGGCACGGCCACCGGAATGCTGCTGCATGCCGATGTGGATAACACCGCCAAGGAAGGTTCCGGTGGTCAGCACCACCGTGGGCGCGCGAAAACGAATGCCGGACTGGGTCACCACGCCGGTAATGCGCTCACCATCCACAATCAGGTCGTCAGCAGCCTGCTGGAACAGGGTCAGGTTGGGCTGGTTCTCGAGGATTTCGCGGATCGCCGCCTTGTACAGCACCCGGTCCGCCTGGGCGCGGGTGGCTCGTACCGCCGGTCCCTTGCGCAAGTTGAGCACGCGGAACTGGATGCCCGCCTTATCGGTCGCCATGGCCATGGCACCGCCGAGAGCATCGATTTCCTTGACCAGATGGCTCTTGCCGATGCCGCCAATGGCGGGATTGCAGGACATCTGGCCCAAGGTCTCAATGTTGTGGGTCAGCAGCAGGGTCTGCGAACCCATGCGTGCAGCCGCCAGCGCGGCTTCAGTGCCGGCATGGCCACCACCAATGACTATGACATCGAAACGGGTCGGATAATCCACAACATCACCTCGGCAAACGGGGACTCAGAAAATTTCTCGGTCTCAGGAAACAGCCTGAAAATCAGGGCGGGGAGTATAACGCCTCACCCGGTAAATTGCAGTCAGAATGTGCAAATTTTAACCAGACAGGCGGGGTAATCGAAAGACCTCGAGCATTACCTACCCGATATACAGGGTTCCACGCCGGGTTTCACGAATAGTGGATAACCGAAATCTGACAGATATCAGCGGCTTGTAGACACCTTCTCAGAAAACTTTTCAAGAAAGTTATCCACATCTCAGAAGTGCTCTAAAACGCCCCATAATGTTGCTTAATTTCTTGTTTTATAATAATTATTTTTGTTTTAACCAAAGCTTATCCGAAGGTTATCCAATAAATTATCCACAGTTTGGTGCTACCTGCGGTCGTCAGAACTGATCCATCTCTTTCGATTGCGGGGCGGCCGCCATGCCGCGACCACCAGGGGACCGGCTGGCCTGTTTTTCAAGCTCCAGTGCAATCGCGTTGGTGGACTTGGCAAACCGCGCCAACAGGTTGTAGAGCACCGGAATGATAAACAGAGTCAGGGTGGTGGCGAACACCAGCCCGCCGAGGATGACGATACCGATCGACGCCCGGCTTTCCGCCCCCGCGCCCGTTGCGAGCACCAAAGGCACGGCACCGAAGACCGTGGATATGGTGGTCATCAACACCGGCCGGAAGCGCAGGCTGGCACCTTCCAGAATCGCGTCCTTCACGTCATAGCCCTTATCCCGGAGCTGGTTGGCAAACTCGACAATCAATATGCCGTTCTTCGCCATCAACCCCAGCAACATGATTATGCCAATCTGGCTGTAGATATTCAGGCTGATGCCGGCCCACCACAGGCCCAGCAGGGCTCCGGTAACCGCCAATGGTACCGACAGCATGATGATCAACGGGTGAATCCAGCTTTCGAACTGGGCAGCCAACACCAGGAAGACAATTACGAATGCCAGGCCAAAGGTGACATAGATCGCCGACGACGATTCCTGAAATTCCCTCGATAGTCCCTTGTAGCTCACCCTCGCCTCCGGCGGAAGGTTATCCACAGCCAGGTTGTTCAGATACGTCAGTGCCGACCCCAGATCATAGCCATCGGCCAGCGAGGCACTGATGACAACCGCCGGCAAGCGGTCGATGCGTCTCAGGTCGGGATTGGCACCGATTTCCTCCACCGACACCAGCGCCTGGAGAGGGATCAGAGTGCCTCCCTCACGGGGGCGCAGGAAGATCTGCCCCAGGTCCGACGGCGTCGCCCGATCAGCGTCCGCGGCCTGGAGGATGACGTCGTATTCGCGTCCGCGGTCCAGGTAGGTGGTGACTTGCCGTGATGCCAGCATGGTCTGCAGCGTCAGACCCACATCTTCGATGGTGACATCCAGGTCCGCGGCGCGCTCCCGGTCGATGGACACACGCAGTTCGGGGCGGGTCAGTTCGAAATCAGTGTCCAGGTTCAGCAGGTTCGGGTTGTCCTTCGCTCGCTCGACGATTTCCTCGCTCCAGGCCTGCACACTTTCGTAATCCGGCCCGGCCACCACGAATTCCACTGGTTGATCAAAGCCGCGCTGCCCAAGCCCCGGTGGGTTCACCGCAATCGCGCGAATACCTGTGACCTGGCTAAGCTTGCCTCGCAGCTCGCTGGTGATCTGTTGTTGTTTGATCTCACGGTCTTCCCAGGGCACCAGGCCCATGATCATGAACGCGTTGTCCTCTTCGTCGCGGAAGCCAACGATTGACAGCAACCGATTGGAGACACCCTCTTCCAGGTAAGGCAACAGTTCCTGCTCCGCCTGACGCACATAATGATCGGTGAACTCGACCGTCGAACCCCGTGGGGCGCTGGTCGGCATGATGATGACGCCCCGGTCTTCTGTGGGTGCCAACTCCTGCGGCAATCTTGGAAAAATCACGATGGCAACGATAAGCCCGACGAGCCCAAGGCCCAGCAACAACCCCGGCTGGTTTAGGGCGAATCGGAGCATACGCTCGTAGCCTTGGGTCAGACCGTTGAGCACTTTCTCACTGGCCGCCCACAAACGGTGCCCTTCCGCCGATTCCGGGCTATGCCGCAACCATTTCGAGCACAGCATGGGCGCCAGGGTAAGTGCCACCAGGCTGGACACCACCACCGCCGCCGCCAGAGCTGCGGACACTTCCGCCTGCGCCGCCGCCACCGGCAACGACCAAGACGTCCACTGAGGAGTCAGGGACGGGGAGAGTGAAGGAATAAGAACCGGAATCAGCAAAGGTCTGCACTTCGTAGGAGACGCCATCACTGACCGTACAGGTCAGCACCGCACCCCAGGCCTCCGGCGCACCGTCAAAGCAGACGGACGTGCCACAGCTACCGTCCTCACCCAGACCACAGAAGCCTGAGAGGCAGTCAGTGACGGTGTCACAGGTGATGTCAATCGCGCACTTTGTACACTCCGGGCCGCCACAGTCCACACCCGTCTCGTCGCCATTGAGTGTGCCGTCGTCGCAGGTCGAGGCACAGGTCCCGTCTGTGTCGCACACACCACTCGCGCAGTCTTCCGGTCCGTCGCACACCGCGCAGCTACCGTCCGCAGGGAAGGTCTCGTTGCGGCGAATGACCTGTCCGGCGTCCACCACAGCGCCCTCACAGACACTCGCCCCCGCACGAATACGGGCGCCCGCACCAATGTCAGAGCGACGCTCCACCGTTGCAGACCGTCCCACTCGCGCAGACTCGCCAAGACGCACTTCGTCACCCAACACCTGTCTCTTATACACATCTGACGCTGCCGACGAATAGAGAGGTGTAGA
>CAJXOQ010000130.1 GCA_913057975.1 uncultured Marinobacter sp. | reverse complement strand
TCATTGCACTTGGCAATCACGCCACCGGCCTGCTGGCCAACAACGATGAACTTGCCAACGAGCTTCTTGCCGCCGGCGAGCGTGCCGGTGACCGGGCATGGCGCCTGCCGCTCTGGGACGAATACCAGAGCCAGCTCGACAGCAACTTTGCTGACATGCAGAACATCGGTGGTCGCCCGGCCGGCACCATCACCGCTGCCTGCTTCCTGTCCCGGTTCACCAAGGACTACCCCTGGGCTCACCTGGACATTGCTGGCACTGCCTGGCTCTCCGGCAAAGCCAAAGGCTCGACTGGCCGCCCGGTACCCATGCTGGTCGACTACCTGATGTCTCATGCAGGAAAGTAATCCGGGCTCACAGGATGAACGGAACCAGTCCTACTGGTTCCACATCCTCGCCCAGAATACCCCTGCTGCCCGCAATCTCCACACCGCCAAGCTGGTGGACAAGGCGCGCCAGCAGGGAGACCGTGTAGGCGTCGTCTGTGACACCATGCAACAGGCTCAGGAACTGGACGACCTGCTCTGGAACTTCAGCCCCGAGGCCTTTATCCCTCACAGCATCGTGCCGGATTCCGCCACGACCTGCACGGACCCTGTTGGCATACTACTTTGTCAGCCAGTAGCGGAAGACTGGGACACGGTGATCATCCTCTCATCCACCCTGCCGGCGGACGCAGACCGGTTTAAACGATTGGCGCTTGTTGCCCATAACGACGAAACGGTGTTGAGTCAGTCACGATCGCATTTCAAGCAGTTACGGGCATTGGGAATTGAGCCTCGTGTGCATGACCAAAGGAAGCGGTGAGACGTAAAACAGGCTCACCATCAAACCCGGGCAAAACCATTGAACACAGCCGAGACAACTCGGACTCCATAAGGGTATGGGGGTAGTTTGAATTTCGGACAGCAAAAAGGTGTCTGAGCGCAGCGAGTTCTTTTTCTTTCCGAAATTCAAACTACCCCCATGCCCCTGCACCCCAAGGTTCGCCGCAACCCAAGTGAGCATGTATAATCAGACGCCTTGAATTTCCCTTGTGAATCAACCAAACGGTCACCAGCAGAAACCCATGGAAAAAACCTACCAGCCAGAAAACATCGAGCGCCAGTGGTACGAAAACTGGGAATCCAAAGGGTACTTCCGCCCCCGTTCAGAAAAGGCGGAGGGGGGCGAAGGCGAATCCTTCAGCATCGCCATCCCACCGCCCAACGTCACCGGCAGCCTCCACATGGGCCATGCGTTCCAGCACACCATTATGGACACGCTCACCCGCTTCAAACGTATGCAGGGCCGCAACGCCCTTTGGCAGGTAGGCACCGACCACGCCGGTATCGCCACCCAGATGGTGGTTGAACGCAAGCTCGCGGCGGAAGAAGACAAAACCCGTCATGACTTGGGTCGGGAAGAGTTCATCAAGCGCATCTGGGACTGGAAGACACATTCCGGTGGCACCATCACTGGCCAAATCCGCCGCCTGGGTAACTCAGTGGACTGGGACCACGAACGTTTCACAATGGACGACGGTTTCTACAAAGCCGTGCAGGAAGTGTTTGTCCGCCTGTACGACGAAGGCCTGGTTTACCGTGGCAAGCGCCTGGTCAACTGGGACCCGAAGCTGCACACCGCCATTTCCGACCTCGAGGTCGAGAACAAGGAAGAGAAAGGCTTTTTCTGGCACCTTCGCTATCCGCTGGCCGACGGCGAAAAGACGCAGGATGGCAAGAGCTATCTCGTGGTCGCCACCACCCGTCCGGAAACGATGCTGGGCGATACCGCCGTGGCCGTGCACCCGGACGATGAGCGCTACCAGCACCTGATTGGCAAATTCGTTGACCTCCCGCTGGTAGGCCGACGCATTCCCATTCTCGCCGACACCCACGCCGACCCTGAAAAAGGCAGCGGCTGCGTCAAGATCACCCCCGCCCACGACTTCAACGACTACGCCGTGGGCAAGCGCAACAACCTGGTGATGATTAACGTCATGACCCAGGACGCCTGCATCCGCGATGTGGCCGAAGTGGTCAACGCCGATGGCACCGAGAATACCGATGTGGACGGCAGCCTGCCGGCTGCGTACGCCGGCCTTACCCGCGAACAGGCCCGTAAGCAGATCGTGGCGGATATGGACGCCGAAGGCCTGGTACAGGAAGTCGAAGACCACGTGCTGAGCGTGCCACGGGGCGACCGCTCTGGCCTGATCATCGAGCCCATGCTCACCGACCAATGGTTCGCCGACGCCAAAACCCTGGCAAAGCCAGCCATCGAAGCGGTGGAAGACGGCCGTATCCAGTTCGTGCCCAAGCAGTACGAAAACATGTACTTCGCCTGGATGCGTGACATCCAGGACTGGTGCATCTCCCGCCAGCTTTGGTGGGGCCACCGTATTCCTGCCTGGTACGACGCCGAGGGCAATATCTATGTCGGTCGTAGTGAAGAGGAAGTCCGCCAGAAACACAACCTTGCCGCCGACCTGCAGCTGAATCAGGACGACGATGTGCTCGACACCTGGTTCAGCTCCGCACTGTGGACCTTTGGTACCCTGGGCTGGCCGGAAATCACCGAGCGGTTAAAAACTTTCCACCCCACCAACGTGCTGGTGACCGGTTTTGACATCATTTTCTTCTGGGTGGCCCGGATGATCATGATGACCATGCACTTCATGAAGAATGAGGATGGCACGCCTCAGGTACCGTTCAAGACGGTGTATGTAACCGGCCTGATCCGCGACGAGCACGGCGACAAGATGTCCAAGTCCAAGGGCAACGTGATTGACCCACTGGACATGATCGACGGCATCGAACTCGATGACCTGCTGGAGAAACGCACTGGCAACCTGATGCAGCCCAAACTGGCCGAGAAGATCGGGAAGCGCACCCGGAAGGAATTCCCGGAAGGCATTACCGCTCATGGCACAGATGCCCTGCGTTTCACCCTCTCCGCCATGGCGACCACCGGCCGCGACATCAACTGGGACATGAAACGCCTGGAAGGCTATCGCAACTTCTGTAACAAGCTGTGGAACGCTGCCCGTTACGTGTTGATGAACACCGAGGGCGAGGATTGCGGCGTCAACGGTGAGGCCGTGGATTTGTCGCTGGCAGACCGCTGGATCATCAGCGAGCTACAAACCTGCGAACAGGACGTAATTCGCCATCTTGACCAATACCGGTTCGACCTGGCCGCCTACGCCCTGTATGAGTTCATCTGGAACGAATACTGCGACTGGTACCTGGAACTCTCCAAGCCGGCGTTGAACGACGACAACGCCAGTGCCGAAGCCAAACGTGGCACCCGCCGCACCCTGGTACGAGTGCTGGAAGCGGTCCTTCGCCTGGCGCACCCGATGATGCCGTTCATTACCGAAGAAATCTGGCAGCGCATCGCACCCCTGGCCGGTAAGAGTGGTGACAGCATCATGCTGCAACCCTTCCCCCAGCCAGATGCCAACAAGCAGGACTCTGCGGTTGCTGCCGATATTGAATGGCTGAAAGGCGTGATTGTCGCTGTTCGGAATATCCGCGGCGAGATGAACATCTCCCCGGCAAAAGCCATCCCGGTGCTTCTGCGTGGTAAAAACCCAGACGACAAACGCCGTTTGGATGAGAACCGGCAATTCCTGTCATCGCTGGCGCGCCTGGACAGCCTGGAGTGGTTCACCGAAGGCGAAGCCCCCATGTCGGCCACTCAATTGGTTGGCGAGATGGAAGTACTGGTACCCATGGCCGGCCTGATCGACAAGGATGCCGAGCTCAAGCGACTGGACAAGGAACTGGAGCGACTGCAAAAAGAAGTTGGCCGACTGGAAGGAAAACTTGGCAATGAAAAATTCACTGCCAAGGCGCCGGCCGAGGTGGTAGAAAAAGAGAAGGAAAAGCTCAGCGATGCCCAGGGCAGCATGAGCCGGCTCAGCGAGCAGCGGGCCGCCATCGAGGCCATGTAACCCGTGGCCGAGGCAGGGAAGAATCAGGGTCTGTCCGGGAATGGCCGCATTGCCATTCTCGGAGCAGGCTCCATGGGCCAACTCTGGGCGGGCTACCTGGCCACCGGGACGGTAACGTTTATCCCTCGTCTCGAGGTTTCCCCGGAAACAGATCAACCCGCGCTGACTTACACGTTTCAGCCGTTCGAAGGCCCAGAGGAAGTCGTCACAGTCCCCTACCTGCTCGCCACAGCAGCACGCCCTTCACTGTTGATGGTCACCACGAAAGCGGGCGATACGCTCGATGCCATTGAATCCAACCTCCATTATGTTTCTCCGGACACCCCCATTGTCCTGTTTCAGAACGGTATGGGCTGCCAGCAAGCGGTCGCCGAGCGTTGGCCACAACGACCGATCCTTGCCGCCAGCACCACAGAAGGGGCGAACCGCCCAGCACCAGGCTGCACAGTCCACGCCGGCAAAGGCGAAACCTGGGTTGGCCCATTAACCACCAGTGCGACGACGCATCTGGCGCAGGTAGTAACAACGCTTGGCACCAGCGGGTTAACGGTTCACGCAGAGCAAGACATTCAGAGGCGGCTGTGGGAAAAACTGATTATCAACGCAGGTATCAACGCCTTTACGGCAATCCTCGACTGCCCGAACGGTGATATCCTCACGGACCCGTTCTACCTGGAACACATCGATGAATTGTGCGACGAAATTGCAAAGGTGATGAAGGGCGATATCGAGAAAGCCTTACCCTCAGTCACGATTCGCGAACGCATTGAAATGACTGCCCGCAAAACGGCGCGGAATACCTCATCCATGCGCAGCGACAGGCGACTGAGCCGCCGCACCGAGATTGACTTTATCAATGGGTATATCGCCAGGCGCGGGCATGAGTTGGGTGTTGACGTTCCGACAAACCAGATGCTGACAAACCGTATTAAACAGCTATCGCCGTAGGTGTCAGGCAGCACACTCCCTTCAGACCCTGAATGCCTCCACGAGACGCTGCAGTGACGCAGTCAGTTGTGACATTTCCCGTGACGACGCCAGGGTTTCCTCGGCGTTATCTGCCGTTTTCTCACCCAGAACGCTGATCTGTTCAACGTTGGTATTGACGTTCTTCGCCACGGCAGACTGCTCCTCAGCCGCCTGTGCGATCTGGTGGCTCATATCGACAATGGTCGAAATACCCTGGGCAATCCGGTCCAGCGCTTCCGTCACTTCCGCCGACTTCTTGACCGTGGTTTCAGTCACGTCATGGCTGTTGGTCATGGCCGCAACGGCTTCCTTAACGCCGCTTTGCAACCGGGTGATCATACCCTCGATTTCTTCGGTCGATTTGTGGGTACGCTGTGACAGCGAACGTACTTCGTCTGCCACCACGGCGAAGCCACGTCCCTGCTCGCCCGCGCGGGCAGCTTCGATGGCCGCATTCAATGCTAGGAGATTGGTCTGCTCCGCAATCGCCTTGATTTCGACCAGAACCTGACTGATGTTATCGCTATCGGCGTTTACCCGGTTGATAACCTCGACCGCACCGGAAATTTCGGTGGCAAGACGGTTGATGGTGGCAACAGTATCCGCAACCACACCGCGGCCTCTCTCGGTATCCTCTTCAGCCGCGCCGGCGCTGTCAGACACGCGATGGGCACTCTCGGTGACCTCATTGACCGCTTCCACCATCTGGTTCATGGCTTCGTTGATCTGGCCCGACTCTTCCATCTGCCGCGCAACGGCCTCGCTGTTCGCAGCGGCGGTGTCGTTAACACGCGTGGCCTGCTGGTCCACATCCGAAGTGGTGCTACTCACCGAGCGGATCAATTCCGCAATCCGGTCCGTCATATTGTTGAACTCGGTGGTCAGTTCACCCAGCTCATCACGATTATCCAATTGGATGTGAGTCGTCATATCGCCCTCAGCCACGGATCTTGCTGCCGTGCTGAAACGGTTAATAGCCGTGCGTACCGACATGAAGAAGCCGACATAGAGATAAACCACCACCAACAGAACAATCACCAGTGCGGCAATAATCAACTGCCGTTGCTGCAGCTCGCCCTCCAGTCGTGAGTTCAAGTTTGCGCCGACGACGTCGAAAATTCCGGCCTTGAGCGCATCGTAATGGGCAAGCTGATTCTCGATGGTACGGTTGAAATCCCGCCAGGGTAACTCCAGGCGCATAGGCGTAATGATATTGGTATCCAGCTCGTCACGCACAACCACCAGACTCTCGAGAATACCGTCGACCGCGTCACCTGTCGTTTCCTCGAGGGTCGGCGATGCATCCATCGATACCGTTAATGCAGGCCCGAGCAACGAGGCGCGGTTGGTCAACTCATCATAAATTTCATTGAGGCCGTCACTGAGGTTGTACCCCACCTGCCCATCGAGGAGCGCAAATATCCCGAAAGTCCTGGCCCGACCAATGATGCTGCGGGCATCCGGCAACGACTCACGCAACAGGCCCAGGAGCAGCAGGTTTTCACGTGAGGCGTCCTGCCCCAGACCGGAAATTTCAATGGTCGCGGACAACAGCGCCCGCACTTTCTGGACGAATTCCTGATAGTACTTGAACTGGGGGTCGATATTGCCCTGATAACTGTCCATCGATTTGAGCGTTTGCCACTCCTCCACCAGCATCGCTACCTGCTGGGACCAGTTACCGGATTCATCAAAACGAGCCTCTGCGCTAACCAGTTCCTCAAGAAGCCTATCAATGGTTTCTGACGATTCTGCGGATTTCGAAAGCAGTTCATTGTCATCCTTGATCTTGCCAGGAGCTCGGAAGTCCCGGTATGCCATGGATTCTGCCAGCAGCGTATCCACCTTTTCGAGTTGCTCCAACCCCTCAACACCCCGGGTCATGGTATCAACCGACCGGTTCAGTTCACTGATGACCAACCAGGAAAGGGCGATAATGGGAAGCAGGAACAACACACTGATCAGGCTGAACTTGTAAAACATCGGCAGCCGATTCATCAGCGCTACTGCAGGCTTGATAAGGTGGTTCACGTGTACCCCCACAGAGAGCGTCGAAAGGATGGAACTTTATTTTATTTGTTTATATTGTCGACTAAAGTACTACAAACTTGAGCACTATTCGGCGTAAAAATGTAACTTTTGTGAAATGTCGGGGTTAGAGAACGCCGGCAATGACCAGCAGCGCAAGGATGCAGATCCAGACCAGCATGCTTCGGTTCAGCAAATCCCGGATGGCCTCCAGGCTGCGACCGCCAAAACTGGCCCACTCTTCTGGATGAATCTTTGAGAACCGTTCCGGCTCCAACGCATAGCCCGTCAGTGCCGCGCCGGCGGCGCCCATCAATAGCTGGCTGGTTTTGAGGGTAAAATCGAACAGCATCCGTTTTCCTTCTTTCATCCAGCCAGCGAGGTCACCGGCGACTCCGAACGTGAAGGACAGCAGTCGTGAGGGAAGCCAATTGAGTATTTCCGCCAGTCGGGAAAACCCTGGCCTTGCTGCTGCATGCGGCCAGTGGTCCCTCAACGCGATAATACCTCTCGCAAAGAAGGCTACCGCAATACCGCCTACGGCATACCAGAAAGCGACCAGAAAAAAGCGCTCAAAAACGTTGACCAGCAGCGTACGTGACAATGCCAGATGCATCTCATCAGGCGATGTTGCCGCGCCCCGCTCCTCAGCCGGCAAACTATCCATAACGTGATGCCACGCGGACTGCATGTCGCCCCTCGCCCAGGACTGACTGTAAACCTCCAGGCGAGCACGCCAACCCGGTGCCCCCATCAACAACACCATCAACAGGAATTCCAGTGGATACGCGGCCATGCGCCAGCCAATCGTGTGCAGATAGTACTCCCCGGCCGCCAGTATCAGCGAGGGCACAAGAACAATAGACAGCCCCTTCCATCGGCTTGCCTCGTTACCAGAGCTCCCGGTACTTCCCCGCTTAAAGGCGGAACGCCACAATGCCTCCGAAGACCAGGCGCTGACCGCATCCAGCTTGCGTCTGACCAGGTAGGCCAACAGGAAAACCACCAATACCATCAGTTGTCCGCTCCGTTGCCATGCCCTGCACCAAGCAGTTGCCGGTATCGGGGCCAATCAAAAGCCGGGCCTGGATCGGTTTTGCGACCGGGTGCAATATCGCTGTGCCCGGTGATCCGCTCTCGCGTGATGGTCGGCCATGACTTCATGATCAATAGCGACAAATCAGCAAGCACTTCATATTGTGCCGTGGTGTAGGGAATGTCGTCTGCGCCCTCCAGCTCAATACCGATTGAATAATCATTGCACTCCTCACGGCCCTGAAAGCTGGACCGCCCGGCATGCCACGCGCGCTCCAACAAGCTGACGAACTGAAGGCATGCGCCATCCCGGCGGATCAGCAGGTGTGACGAAACCTTCATATCGGCGATGGTCTCGAAATAGGGGTGCTCAGAGGGAGACAGTTGGTTGCAGAAAAACCGTTCAATGGCATCGCCTCCAAACTGCCCCGGAGGCAGGCTGATATTATGCACAACCAACAGGGATATCGCCGCACCTTCGGGGCGTTTGCCAAAATTTGGAGACGGACACCAGCGAGCGCCAGCTACCCGACCGGTCATCCGTAACCCGGCGACAGCCGGTGGCGACAGGTCAATGGAATCGTGGGAAGGGATGGTTTCAGACAATGTGGTTCCAACAGGCCGGTGGCGAACGGTTCGGACAACCAGTGCGTTCGCCGTTGTTGCTTTGATGCTCCTGATTGAAGCACAAAGTCTCCGGTCTTGCTATACGGTCAGTCCTTGCGGCTGCTGCGAAGGTTGTCGATGATGGATTCCAGCGCCCGGTCGAATATCAGGCCGTCATCCAACATGGAGATCTCGTCCGCTGCGAGAGCCCGTGCCAGGTTTTCACGTTGATATTCAGCCACTTTGGCACCACTGCGATTAACGAAGATGTATTTGCCCGTCGCCTTGATAAACGCCGCCAGCTTGCAGCGGGTTTTGTTGCCATCACGGGTCAGCTCGATCCAGGAACCAACACGAAGGCCGTCAGCCCGCTCCAGCCACTGAAGCTCGACGTTTTCGACGGAGCTCTCCACCGATGCCTCTACGGCCGGTTTTTCAGGGCTTGCAGGCCCAACGGCTGCAGACATGGCGACGTCCGAGGCCCCTGAGGCGTCTGATACGACACCCTCAAAAGACGGCTCCGCTTTTTCCGGGGCTTTGGGCGCTGCATCCGGCAGGCTCTTGGAGACCACAGACGGTTCCGCCTCCACCTTTTTGGGCGCAGCCTGGGGTTCAGGTTCGGGCGCGACGATAGGACGTGTCGTGGTGGCAAGGCGTTGGAATACATCCACGTGTGCCAGCTCAAGGTCTCTTATGGCGGCGTCGGTCGCAAACGGGTCCCACGAAATTTCCTGCAGGGCGTTTCTCAGACCGTCGACGATTCCCGGAATCGACCGTAGCAACGCGCTGCGGGTGTTGTTGTCGACGGGCCTGGGATCAACACTCCAGATGAGTTGCCGGGTCAGGTCACATGCCTCATCCCAGCGCTCACTGTCTTCACCCTCACGCAACACGATCCACTGCAGATACTTGGCCCACGCCTCATTCAATAGCGTGACAACCGGCGGAGACAAATCCCGACCGGTAATCTGTTCGTTCAGCAGGTTCTCAGACGCCTTGGATGCCCTCTCCTGCTTGGCCCTGCCTTCCTCTGCATCACGCAGACGCTGCTCCACAAGCTCCCTGCGACGACGGTCCAGATCCATGAAATGGCCGAAGTCGCTGAGCAGCTCACTGAAAATATCGACGTTGTCGGTGAATTCATTAAGCACGCGATCGACCACCGACTCGATCTTGTCTCGTAGCGGATCACGTTGGCCGGGCTTTTTCTCAGTCCAACCGATAGCGGACATGGCCAGCTCATTCAGCAGCTTCCGTACCGGATGCCCACCCCGGTTAAAGAAATTGTTGTCGCTCAGAGCGACCTTGAGCACGGGAATCTGAAGGCGCCCGATCACGGCCTTCATTACCGGGTGTAGCTGACGGTCCTCCAGGATAAAATCGAACAACATGGACACCAGATTGATGACGTCGCTGTCCACCTGGCCGACGTCATGTTTTCTCCCGGCGTCCGACCGGAATACCTGCTGTAGTTGCTCTGACAGAGGCACAACCTCACCCTGCCCCCAATGGACAGACTGGGACTGAATTTCGTGAAGCCGCGCCATCAGTGTGCGGGTATCGAGCGCGCCTGCGCTGGGTGGCCCACTGCTCTCTGTGCC
Source organism: uncultured Marinobacter sp. (assembly GCA_913057975.1). Taxonomy (GTDB): domain Bacteria; phylum Pseudomonadota; class Gammaproteobacteria; order Pseudomonadales; family Oleiphilaceae; genus Marinobacter. The sequence goes on along the minus strand of CAJXOQ010000130.1, from coordinate 1,353 downwards.
GTACTCCGTCGAATTCTGCCCCTGGTGCAACAGGGCACTCAGTTCCGAAAACGTTGCCCGCACATCGTCAGACGGCGCAGTGAGCGGCCCCGACGCATCTGATTCCGAGCGTGCTGACAGCGTCCCGGTGGTCCGTCCCCCAGCCGGGGCATAGTTTCCAGACGCGCTCTGACCACCGACCGGCGGGCGACGCATGTCGGGCAGCACCCCTTCGGCGATCAGTGTTTTGTTGGCATCCTTGTAAAAATCGCCCAGAACACCCACGAGCAGGCGGTCGAACAGTTTAAGCACCACCAGCTTGGCACGGATATCGATATCCAGGTCAGAGCAGGCTTCCGCAACCCCTCCGCAGATCACCTCCGGGCTCAGGGGCATCTGACTGTCCTCCAGACGCACCGAGGGCAGCAGATGAGCAACCCGCACATTCAGCAGGCGTATTACCTCCGCGTGTTGGTTGCGGAGTTTGTTGATCAGGTTGTCGATGGCGACCTGCTGCTCCAGATCGGAATGGTCCAGCAACGCCAGCGAGTCCTGATCCACCTCATCCAGGGTGCCACTGCCACCACCCGGCTTGAACGAACCAATGTCATTGAAAGCACGGCTGACATACTGCAGCACGGACACGGTCATATTCTTGCGCCGCAGCCTCAACTCACGCATGGCGTCGAAGTAAGCAGTCTGGTCCTGGTTGCTTCCAGCCTTGTCCGCCAGCTCAAAGAGCGCGTCATCCGCCTTGTCGAAAAAACCAGACAGCACAGACTTCAGTGACTGACCCGATACGTCACGCAGGCGTACCAGAGAGCCCGGCAGGGAAAACCTGTCAGGAAGCTTCTGGCTCTTGAGACTTACAACCTTGTTATCCTGCGCCATTCGGCTGCTCCGGGTGGTATCTGGAGAAATGTGTTATTGCACATCTTAGGCCTTACCCACGTCACCTTGTGTCAGAATTTGTCACCTTTTGTGTTTAAGTGATGGTTGTCACAGTTTAGCACCCCACCCTTCCAGGTTTGGCGAATCTGGCGAAGGCCTATAGAATCACATCCGCACACCCAATGTGCCTCAAAACCGCCACTGAACGACCGGAAACTCTGCCATGATCCCAGCCGAACTGCTTCGTCAGTCCCGCATCGAAACCGTTGCACAAAGCCTGCGTGAAGACATTGGAGATGGCGACATTACTGCCATGCTGATTCCGCAGGCGCGCATCCGTCGCGGACATGTCATTACCCGGGATGCCGCAACCATTGCCGGACGCGCATGGGTTGAGGAGGTGTTCCGGCAGGTGGACCCGGGGGTCACCCTGAGCCTGTCTCTTATACACATCTCCGAGCCCACGAGACGGACTCCTATCTC
>CAJXOQ010000129.1 GCA_913057975.1 uncultured Marinobacter sp. | reverse complement strand
CGAGATAGGAGTCCGTCTCGTGGGCTCGGAGATGTGTATAAGAGACAGCTTCACTGATGGCGCCGGCGGCCAGTCCCACCAACAGGCTGTAGAATACAAATGCCGCCAGCTCTCCCGGGCTGGTACGACCTGAGATCACATCCAGCCCGCCAATCCAGATCACCACGCCAATGGCACCCATAACCAGGGTAATGGCGATGGTGGTCAGCCAGGCCCGCTGGCGAATCCTCACACGGGCAATCTCGAAGGCATTTTCCGCCACCTGTGAGAAAAACCGGCGGTCATGAGGCTGATGGTTGAACGCCTGCACCGTCTTGATCTGGGTGAGGTTCTCCCCCACGTAGCTGCCTACTTCCGCGACCCGGTCCTGGCTCAGCCTGGACAGCTGCCGCACACGACGCCCATAGATCAGGATGGGAATGATCACCAGTGGGAAGCCGAGGATAATGATGCCGGCAAGTTTGGCATTGGTTATGAACAGCAGGATCAGCCCGCCCACCAGCATCAGGGTGTTGCGCAGCGCGATGGAGACCGTGGAGCCAATGACGGATTGCAGCACCGTCGTATCAGCGGTAAACCGCGACTGTATTTCCAGGCTTCGGTTTTTCTCGTAGAAGCCAGGGTGAAGGTCGATCAGATGGTTAAAGACCTGCTTTCGAATATCGGCCACCACCCTTTCCCCAATCCAGGACACCAGATAAAAACGAGCGAAGGAGCCAATGGCGAGACCAATCACCAGGACAAAAAACAGCCCAACCGCTTTGGACAACATCGCGGGAGACTGCGTGGCAAGGCCCTGGTCCACCAGAATCCGTAGGCCCTGACCAAGTGCAAGTGTGATGCCGGCTGTAATAACCAGAGCCACGAGAGCGCCGGCAACAGCCCTTTTGTAAGGGCTGATGAAATCGATAACCAGCTTCAGGGCTTTTCGGTGACGGGTGTTAATGATGTGCCTCCTGAGTGCGGGGTACTGTAGACTTTGATCACCTTACGATTTTTACTCGTAACAAGACCTATCATAACTGCTGGCAAGAGAGCGCGGGGCAGGCCACCCCCACCTCGGGCACTCGACAGCTCCAGATTCTGACAGGAAAACCAATTGCGCGCCTACGCCGATAACGAGTACCCCGCCAACCACAAACCCGACTGGAAAGTCATCGCCGGCCTATGGCCCTATCTGGCGGAATTCCGGGGCCGTGTCGTTCTGGCATTGGCTTTCCTGTTGATCTCCAAGTTGGCGACAGTTGCGACCCCTGTTGCCCTGAAATACATCGTCGACTATCTGGACGAAAATCAGGGCGGCGAGGTACTGCTGTGGATACCGGTCATACTGGTCGTCGCCTACGGCCTGCTCCGATTTGGCAGCACCCTGTTCAGCGAATTGCGGGACGCCGTGTTCGCCCGAGTCGCGGAACGGGCCATGCGACGAGTATCGCTGCGGGTTTTCGAACATCTGCACAACCGGGAGCTGTCCTTTCACCTGGACCGGAAAACCGGCGGACTGGCCCGGGACATTGAACGGGGCACCAACGGCATCAGCTTCCTGCTGCGTTTCACTCTCTTCAACATTGTCCCCACCCTCCTCGAAATCCTGATGGTGGCCGGTATTCTCTTCGTGGTGTTCAACGTGGGCTATGTGCTGGCGATCCTGGTAGCGGTGGTGGTGTATGTGGTGTTTTCCATCAAGGTTACCGAGTGGCGCACGAAATACGTGCGCGAAGCCAATGCCCGGGACAACCAGTCCAATTCCCGCGCAGTCGACAGCCTGCTCAACTACGAGACCGTAAAGTATTTCAATAACGAACGCTTCGAGGCAGAGCTCTACGACAAGGACTTGGATGACTGGGAACAGGCACGGCTCAAAAACCGGCTGTCGCTGGCGGCTCTGAATTCGGGCCAGGCCCTGATCATCGGTGTGGCGATGATCGTTATCATGGCCATGGCGGTGCAGGAAGTAGCCAGTGGTGAGATCACCCTGGGGGATTTCACCATGATTAATGCCTACCTGTTACAGCTGTTTATACCGCTCAATGCACTGGGGTTCGTGTATCGGGAGATCCGCCAGGCGCTGGTGAATGTGGAACGGCTGTTCGGGTTGCTCGGCGACGAACCGGTCATCGAGGACGCGCCGAACGCTAAAGCGCTGGTGGTGGAAAAAGGCGAGGTTCGTTTCGACCAGGTTCACTTTGGTTATCGGCCCAACCGTCAGATCCTCCGGAACGTGAGTTTCTCTATTCCCGCTGGGCACACCGTAGCCGTCGTGGGCGCCAGCGGTGCGGGGAAATCGACCCTCGCCCGCCTGCTTTTCCGGTTTTACGATGTGAACCGGGGCAGTATCACCATCGATGGTCAGGATATCCGTGAGGTCGCCCAGGATAGCCTGCGTTCCGCCATTGGCGTGGTGCCCCAGGATACGGTGCTGTTCAACGATACGCTCTTTCGGAACCTGGCTTACGGTCGGCCTGATGCCAGCGAGGAAGAGGTGTACCGGGCAGCCCGAATGGCGCACCTGGAACAGTTTATCCACAGCCTGCCCGATGGCTACAACACACAGGTTGGTGAGCGGGGGCTTAAACTTTCCGGCGGCGAGAAACAGCGGGTCGCCATTGCCCGGGTACTTCTCAAGAACCCACCGTTATTGATTCTGGATGAAGCCACTTCATCCCTGGATTCGCTGTCTGAACAGGCGATCCTGGGGGCCTTGAAGGAAGTGAGCCGCCAGCGCACCTCCCTGGTTATCGCTCATCGGCTGTCGACGACGCGCGATGCGGATACCATTCTGGTGATGGACGGCGGCTGTATTGTCGAGAGTGGCAACCACGTCGAGCTGCTGGGCCAGAAGGGGCATTACGCCAGGCTCTGGGAACAGCAGCATCGAACTGGTGATGATGTTGTCAGGCAAGCCCCTGATCACGGGCCATGGCCATAGCCGCTTTCGGCCCTGTCCATAGCGATGGCAGTATGACAAAGGAGACCGGTATGGCGGTTATCACAATGAACTGCTGAAGCACGCCGATCTGCCCTGAACCCATATACAGCAGAATGGCGGCCATCAGCGCCATAGCACCGCCCCAGAATACCCGGATCCAAGGATTTGGCTCATCATGGCCCGCACCCACCATGGCAATGGAATAGCTCATGGAGTCGCCGGTGGTGGCGACAAAAATGGTGGTGAGCAGCAGTATCGCGGCGGCCATCCAGGTGCCTCCTGGCAGCGCCTGGGCCACGGTCAGTGTGGCGACGTCAAAACGGAAATTGTTCAACGCTTCGGTCAGGTCAAAGGTGCCGGCCAGCTGGTGATAGATCCCCGAGCCACCCAGCAGCGTAAACCAGATTGTGGTGGCAATAGGTGCCAATACGGCAACCGCGAGGATCATTTCACGAACCGTGCGTCCGCGGGAAATTCGCGACACAAACACCGCCATCAAGGGCGTGTAACCAATAAACCAGGCGAAGAAAAACACCGTCCACCATTTCATCCACCAGTCCGGCGCCGTTTCAGCGGTCATCGTCGACATTGCCATGAAAGACGTCAGGTACTCGCCGAATGACTGGGTAAAGGTGTTGGTCAGAAACAGCGTGGGACCGAACAGGAAAATCACCGCGGCGATGGCCAGGGCGAGGAGCACGTTGAACCGGCTGAGCAACTGAATACCCTTGTGCAGGCCGGTCATGGCGGATGTCATGTACACCCCGGCCAGAATGATCAGTACCGCGAGCTGGGTGCCATAGCCATCGGTGATGCCAAACAGCTCGTGCAGCCCGAAACTCACCTGGGTTGCCAGGAAACCGATAGGGCCGACGGTTCCCGCCACCACGGCAATGACGCAAAGGGCGTCAATCACCCCACCCAGCTTGCCTTGAACAGCGTTCTCACCAAACACCGGATACAACAGGGTTCGCGGCTGCAGCGGTTTGCCCTGATCATAGTGAGCCCTGCTGAGAACCAGTGCGGTCAGCGAGCCGAGCACCGCCCAGGCAAGGAAGCCCCAGTGAGTGAAGGCCTGCGCCATGGCGGGAGCGGTGGCCGCAGCCGTTCCGGCTTCGGTATCAAACGCCGGTGGTGTTACCACAAAGTGATAGACCGGTTCCCCAGCGGCGAAAAACACCCCTCCACCGGCCAGCAATGTACACATGATCATTGAAAGCCAGCGAAAACGGCTGATTTCCGGCCGGTCCAGGCCACCAATCCGTGCATTGCCGGCCTTGCTGACCGCTGTTCCGAGTGCGATGAAAAAGGTTGCCAGCAGGAGTAGTTGGAAGAACGACCCCAGGTACTTTGCCGTCCAGGTGAATCCGGCGCCAATCGCTGTAGCGACGGCGCTGCTGTCAATAATGGAAGCGCCAACGAACAGCAGGATGAAGCCAATCGTAAGCGTCAGAACGATCGGGTCGCTATCGGAGAAAGCGCCCGGCCGTTCCTCGGTAGCCAGGGAGTTTGTCTGGGAGGTCATGGTTGTTCCTTTCGCGAAGAGCCGCGCAGGGTACAGAAAAGTTCAGACCTCTGCATTCCTTTGTGGAGGTAGCCACCCTCCCAGGCATTGGTAAGCTCGTCAGGATTCCGGAAATGCCGTCCAGTCATCCAGCCAGGTCGATGTGGCCCTGGGGTTAACAGCGCCCTGGTACATCGCCGACTCATCAAAGAATTCGGCTTTCGGAGGCCGCTTGGCCGTCATGGCGCGCACTGAGCTTCTGGGGCGGAAATGCGGCGACGACTCGCTGGTGACAGAGGGTTGCAAGCCGGTTTCAACCTGAACGGTGTTCTGCAGTTCGGGGCTGCGTATCCACAGCTCTTCGTTGAAGCCGAAATCGTCATCATCGGTTTCGTTAACAATGGTGAGGTTGCCTAACCTACCGTTGTTGGCAAGCAGGTTGTGGCTGAACGTCAGGGCATTCATGCCCACCAGCGCGGTGACCTCATCCCTGGTATCCAGGGCCTCAATGGCGTAACTGTCGATGATCATATTGTGGAAGTGGCCGCCGGATCCCTCTCTTAGCATAATAGCGCGGTGTTCTTTGGCGGAACGGCCGCTGCCATAAAGGGTGACGTTGTAGAATGTAGGTTCGGACCGTGGCACGGCCGAGTGGCTGGAACCGTTGTTGTCGCCCTCAAAGGCGTTATCGCCGACATCCCGGTACTGCTGAATAATGGCAAACTGTACCCTGCCTCGCCAGCCCCAGTCCCAGTCGATGCTGTCATCGGCAGCACCGGTCACCAGGATGTTTTTCAGGTCGACGGTGCCACCGAACATTTCGATACCGTCGTCCAGAGCACGGTGAACCTGCACGTTCTGGATGATGGTGTTGGAGCCACAGCCACCCAGGGTTAAGCCGTTCAGCTCGTTGTTCTGATAGACCTCGAAACCGGCAAATTCAATGCGGGTGTACTGCACCACGCCGCAACTATGCTGCGTGTCGCTGCCACCGAATTGCCCACGGGTGTCGTTTTCAGGTACGCCTTCAATGCGGGCGTTCGGCTCGTTCACCGGTGCCTTTCCAAGAAGCACAACGCCACCCCAGTCACCGCGAGCCCGTGCTCCGGGTTCCTTGCTACTGGTAAAGACCACCGGTTGGTTACGGCTGCCGCGGGCAAACAGTTTGGCACTGGACGTGACAACCAGGGCGGAACCGGGTTCGCCCTCTATGGTTACGCCGGGTTCAATGGTCAGGTTCGCGCCTTCCACAAACACGGTGTTTTCAAGGGTGTATCGATGACCGCTTTCCCAGACGGTGTCTGCGGTAATGTCGGCGCTGATACGCACGTTGCGATTCTCAAATGCGGTAAAACCGGCGACCGTGGCGACAACCGTGCCAATGACGGGAACCAGTACCAGCGCGTGACGGGCAAACCAACCGCGTCTTTTTTGCGGCGTGACGGGACTGGCCTGAAGTTTCTGGTTCGAGGACTTGGCCATCAGCGGACGGCCATCATCGTTGGCCATGATCTCGCGTGCCAGCGCCTGAAGCTCTGGCGTGCCATTGGCTTCCACACGCATCAGAACGTCATTGCGGTAGTTGGGCTCTCTCAGCAAGACGTTGAGATGGACAAAGTCGACGCTCGGGCACTGGCCCTTGTCGATGCGACGTTTGAGTCGCCAGAGCTTCTCTACCAAAAGGGAGGACTGGTCGGACATTACTGCTGCTCCGTTGGGATGAGAGCACCGTTGTACATGTCCAATGTGAAAGCTTTATGTCAATTGAAAGAAAAGAGTCGCTTAAAGGGGAGTATTTCGTCGTAAAGAAGGGACTGAGATGCGGGAAAATGGTCGGCGTGGCAGGATTCGAACCTGCGACCCCTTCGTCCCGAACGAAGTGCGCTACCAAGCTGCGCCACACGCCGATCAACGGCCGGTATTATACGGATTGGCTGGTTTTTTACCAGCCCCCGTATGATTTTCACTGCCCACTGGCAGTGGGCAAAACCGAGATATCCGCTACCCGCAGGAACAGGTTTCTCAGCAGGTTGAGCATGGCCAGGCGGTTGTTGCGCACGGCCTCATCGTCGGCCATCACCATCACTTCATCAAAGAAGTTATCCACCGGCTCACGCAGGCTGGCGAGAGAGCTCAAGGCCGTCGCATAATCGCCTTTTTCAAACAACGGCAATGCCTTGTCGGCTTGCTGGCGGATTTGGTCGGCCAGTGTTATTTCAGCCTTGTCCTGTAGCAACTCACTGTCGATGCTTTCACCAATGCTGTCGCCACCCTGTTTGGTAAGGATGTTGGACACCCGCTTGTTGGCACCGGCCAAAGCCAGGGCTTCCGGCAGTTGGCGGAAGGCTTCCACGGCTTTCACCCGACGGTCAAAGTCTAGCGGGCGTGTGGGACGGCGGGCATGTACGGCGAGGTAGACTTCGGGACTGATGCCCTGCTCTTCATAGTGCGCGCGGAAACGCTCGAGCATGTAGTCCACCACCGTGTTGGCCACATTCGGTTCGGTGATGCTGTTGTGTTCCTCTACTGCCCACTCGCAGAGGGTTTGCAGGTCCAGCGGCAGCTCTCGCTCGATGATGATGCGCAATACGCCCAGGGAAGCTCGACGCAGCCCGAATGGGTCACGGGTACCGGACGGTGGCTGGTTAATGCCGAACAGCCCCACCAGGGAATCGATGCGGTCGGCAATGGCCACGGCGCAGCCCGTCAGGGTTGCGGGCAGGTCGTCACCGGCAAAGCGGGGCATGTACTGCTCGTTCAGGGCGCTGGCCACGTCTTCGTTCTCGCCGTCGTTGGCAGCATAGTACTGGCCCATGATGCCCTGCAGGTCAGTAAACTCCAGCACCATCTCGGTGACCAGGTCGGTCTTGGCGAGCATGGCGGCGCGCTCAGCCAGAACGGGATCGCTGCCAATGGCGTCGGCGATCTTCTTCGCCAATGCGGCAACGCGCACGGATTTGTCGTAAATGCTCCCCAGCTTGTCCTGGAACACGATCGGCTTGAGCCGGTCGATGCGGTCTTCCAGCCGGGTCTTGCGGTCAGTGTCGTAGAAGAAAGCCGCATCAGACAGGCGTGGGCGGATGACCTTTTCGTTGCCGGAAATGACCTGTTGCGGGTCCTTGCTTTCCAGGTTGGCGACGGTGATGAACAGCGGCAGCATCCGACCGTCAGCAGAGACCACGTGAAAGTACTTCTGGTGTTCCTTCATGGAGGAAATCAGTGCCTCGGCGGGAACTTCCAGGAAGCGTTCCTCGAAACGGCCCATAAGCGGCACGGGCCACTCGTTGAGGGCGGTGACTTCATCCAGCAGGTCTTCATCGATAACCGCCTGGCCGCCTGCTTCTTTCTTGGCGATGGCGGTGACGCCGTCGCGGATTTGCTCGCGGCGTTCGGCGAAGTCAGCGATCACATACCCTTCCTGGCGCAGCACCACTTCGTAGTCGCCGGGCGTGGGCACGATCAATGATTTCGGGCAGTGGAAACGGTGGCCACGGGTTTTATTACCCGGGGTCAGCCCGATGATCGGGGTGTCGATCACCTTGTTGCCGAACAGCAGGATGGCCCAGTGCACCGGGCGCACGAACTCGGTTCTGTGCGCGCCCCAGCGCATGCGTTTTGGGATCGGCAGTGCGGCCAGGGACTGGTCTACCAGTTCCGGCATCAGTTCAACGGTGGGACGGCCTTTCTCGATGGTGCGATAGACCACCCAGGCACCCTTGTCGGTTTCCATCGTATCAAGCTGGTCCGGTGTCACGCCCAGGGAGGTGGCGAAGCCGGTCAGTGCCCGGGTGGGGTTGCCGGAATCGTCGAACGCAGCTTTCACGGCAGGGCCGCGTTTTTCCACCGGTTTGTCCGGTTGAGCGTCTTCCAGGTCCCGTACCCGGACGGCAAGCCGGCGTGGTGCGGCAAACGCTTCAACCTTGCCGAACTGAATACCGGCCTCTTCCAGGCCATTGGTAATGCCACGGGTAAACGCGTCCGACAGTGGCTTGAGGGCCTTGGGAGGCAGCTCTTCAGTGCCCAGTTCGACCAGAAAATCCTGTTTTGCCATGATTATGCGTTCCCCTGTTCCTGCTGAGCTTTTTTCGCTTTCTTACCCTTCTTGCCATTCGCCTTTTCGGCGGCGGCCTCGGTCGCTGCCAGTACCTCTTTGCGCAGGGCATCCGGTGCCAGCGGGAAGCCAAGCTTGCGGCGGCTGTCGAAATACGCCTGGGCAACGGCCCGGGCCAGGGTGCGAACCCGCAGGATAAAACGTTGACGCTCGGTCACGGAGATGGCGTGGCGGGCGTCAAGCAGATTGAAAGTGTGTGAAGCCTTGAGCACCTGCTCATAGGCGGGCAATGCCAGGCCGGCTTCGATCAGGCGCGCGCTCTCGCGTTCGTGCACATCGAAGCTGTGAAACAGGAACTCGGTGTCGGCGTGCTCGAAGTTGTAGGTGGACATCTCCACCTCCTGCTGATGGAACACGTCGCCGTAGGTGACCACACCATCCGGGCCTTCGGTCCACACCAGGTCGTAGACGCTGTCCACACCCTGCAGGTACATGGCAATGCGCTCAAGCCCGTAGGTGAGCTCGCCGGTGACCGGATAGCATTCCAGGCCACCCACCTGCTGGAAGTAGGTGAACTGGGTTACTTCCATGCCGTTCAGCCAGATTTCCCAACCCAGGCCCCAGGCGCCGAGGGTGGGTGATTCCCAGTTGTCCTCAACAAAACGGATATCGTGTACCAGCGGGTCCAGCCCAAGAGCCTTCAGGGAATCCAGGTACAGTTCCTGAATGTTGTCCGGGGACGGTTTCAGCACCACCTGGAACTGGTAGTAGTGTTGCAGGCGGTTGGGGTTCTCACCGTAGCGGCCATCGGTGGGGCGTCGACTGGGCTGAACGTAGGCGGCGTTCCAGGTTTCCGGACCGATGGAGCGCAGGAAGGTGGCCGGGTGGAAGGTGCCGGCACCCACTTCCATGTCCAGGGGCTGGAGGACTACGCAGCCGTGCTGCGCCCAGAAGTTCTGCAGGGCGAGGATCAGGCCCTGGAAGGTTTTGATGTCCGGCGTGTTTGCGGAAGTTGCCTTGTCTGTCACGACGTTTGCCTGCTGGTCAGTCTGTGTGTGGCGCCCGGGCATCTGGCCGGGGCACTCCGGAAAAAAGGGGCATTATACGCCTGCCAATCGCGTATTTCTAAGTTGGGTTCAGAAGATTGATTTTGCGCTAGAAGAACGTCAGTCCCACCTGGAACAGTTTCTCTACATCCCGTATCCGCGACTTGTCTACCAGGAACAGGATAACGTGGTCATCCGGCTGTACCCGCAGGTGGTCGTGGGCGATAAGGACTTCGCTGTGGCGGACGATGGCGCCGATGGTGGTGCCTTCCGGCAGGTTGATCTCGTCAAGCCGCTTACCCACTACCCGGGAGGACCGGTGGTCGCCATGGGCGATGGCCTCAATGGCTTCGGCTGCGCCCCTACGGAGTGAGTGAACGTTTACTACGTCCCCGCGGCGAATGTGGGTAAGCAGGCTGCCAATGGTGGTTTGCTGGGGCGAGATAGCGACATCAATGTCGCCGCCCTGGATCAGGTCGACGTAGTCCGGGTTGTTGATCAGCGTCAGTACCTTGCGGGCACCCAGACGTTTGGCCAGCAGTGACGCCATGATGTTGGCTTCGTCATCGTTAGTGACCGCACAGAAGACATCGGTATTCTCGATGTTTTCTTCCAACAGGATGTCCTTGTTGGCGGCATTGCCCTCCAGCACCACGGTTTTGCGAAGGTTCTCCGACAGCATCACGCAACGTTCGTGGTCCCGTTCCAGAAGTTTTACCTGGTAGCGGGATTCGAGAGTATGGGCCAGGCGCTGGCCAATGTTGCCACCCCCACAGATGAAGATGCGCTTGTAGGGTTTTTCCAGTGGCTGCAACTCGCTCATGACCGAGCGAATATGGTCGGAGGCAGCGATGAAGAAGACCTCGTCGCCGTCTTCAATCACCGTATCCCCCTGAGGCATGATTGCCCGGTCTTTCCTGAAAATGGCGGCGACCCGTGTTTCGATTTTGGGCATATGGCTGCGCAGGTACGACAACTCGTGGCCAACCAGTGGGCCGCCTTCCGTCGCCCGAATGGCGACCAACTGAACAAGCCCCTTGGAAAACTCCAGTACCTGCAGGGCGCCGGGGTATTCGATCAGTCGTGTGATGTGCTTGGTGACCAGGTGCTCCGGGCTGATCAGAACATCTATGGGGAAGCCCCGCAGGCTGTCCAGATCCTTCTTCTGATCCCGCTGGTAGAACAGTTCTGGTTTTGCCAGGTAGGCGTTGGCCCTGACCCGGCAGATGGTGGTCGGGGTTTTGTAGAGCAACTTGGAGACCTGGCAGGCCACCATGTTGACCTCGTCACTGTTGGTCACGGCGATGACCATGTCGCCATCTTCAGCACCCGCCTGACGCAGAACCGTGGGGAAGGAGGCCATGCCCTGGACCGTCCGAATATCCAGGCGATCCTGAAGCTCCCGCAGGCGGGTACTGTCACTGTCGATCACGGTGATGTCGTTGGCTTCGTTGGCGAGGTTTTCTGCCAGGGTCCCGCCCACCTGGCCGGCACCGAGAATCAGGATTTTCATGGTTCGGGTTTCTCCAGCACGGCGTAGAAGAAGCCGTCATGGCTGTCCGGATCCGGGAGCAGTTGCCGCCCCGCACCCATATCGCGTCCCCATTGAGCTTCCGGCTCAACGAGAATGGCATCGGTCTGCTGCTTGCAAAACCGCTGAATTATACGGTGGTTTTCCTGCGGGAACACCGAGCAGGTGGCATACACCAGCCGGCCTCCGGGTTTCAGGATAGCCCACATTGCGTCCAGCAACCCGAGCTGTATGGCCGCCAGGGGGGTAATGTCCGATTCACGGCGCAATAACTTGATATCAGGGTGGCGGCGAATCACGCCGCTGGCGCTGCAGGGCACGTCCAGAAGAATGCGATCGAATGCCTCGCCGTCCCACCATTGTTCGGTCGCAGCCGCATCCGCCTGTTTCAGGGTGGCGTTGAGGTCAAGTCGATCCAGATTCTCCTGAACCCTGGGCAGGCGATCAGCGGATTCGTCGATGGCGACCACTTCTGCCAACTTGCCACAGCCCTCCAGAATCGCGCAGGTCTGTCTCTTATAC
>CAJXOQ010000128.1 GCA_913057975.1 uncultured Marinobacter sp. | reverse complement strand
CGAGATAGGAGTCCGTCTCGTGGGCTCGGAGATGTGTATAAGAGACAGTCCAGGCCCTGTCACCCGTCGACTCCGCTACCGCCGAAGGCCTGCGCGAAGCCACCCGCTCCGTGCTTTCCGGCCTGACTGCGCGCGAGTCCAAGGTGCTGCGCATGCGCTTCGGTATTGAAATGAACACCGACCACACACTGGAAGAAGTGGGCAAGCAGTTCGACGTAACCCGCGAACGAATCCGCCAGATCGAAGCCAAGGCCCTGCGCAAACTGCGTCATCCTTCCCGCTCCGATCACCTGCGCGGCTTCATTGACGACCAGGGCAACGGATAACACCACAACAGTAGCGGGCGCCATCCCTCACCGGTATAATGGCGCCCGCTTTGTTGCTCCCGCCCGGAAGCGACACCCCAAAAAGCAAACCTTTAAGCAGCATCCGCTGAAAAAGGGCCTATAGCTCAGTTGGTTAGAGCAGAGGACTCATAATCCTTTGGTCCCTGGTTCGAGTCCAGGTGGGCCCACCACTTTTCAAGTACTTACACCTCCTTTTGTTATTGAAACCATAACCTGGCCGTTTTGACCACTTTATACTTACTTAGGTAAGCAAAAATGGCCGCTTTCCAAGCGTAGTCAACGCTAAGGTCGCAAAGCGAACATTCAGACTGTGGGATAACCCCTGCAGCAGGTCACCGGCGCGGTGGTTTTAGGCGCTGGCGTTTGTACCCTCTACTTGGTTTGTGTGAGCAAGAAATAGGGCATCGCTCCTGAAACTTTGCCTGCGCTGGCCTCTTGTTCTAGGTTTCCAGTACCCGACATCAACTATTGGTTCGTGCACCTCGCTAGGCTGACCGACTTTGATGTGCAGGGAGAGGATTCACTTTTCGGGCTAAATTGCTTCCGACGAAACGAGAGAACAAGCACATGAAACTGGGTAAGGCATTAGTTGCGATTTTTGTAATTCTGCTTCAGGGCTGTGCGAGCAATTGGGGTGAGCCAAGCTCCACATTGACGGGGCACCCTCAATTCAAAAACGAAAAGCTTGTAAAGTGGCAGAACGAAATTTTGGATAGGCACGCAGCCTTTGCCAGTTACATTGAAAGCCGTGACTCATTGCCTGATGGCTGTCGTCCGCCTCAGTCCGAATTATGGGATATTGCGTCTCAATCCCCTTTTACCGAGAAAGAGTTTGAGAAAGAAAATCGAGTAATCGAGAAAAGGGCAGTAATAACTAATGGAAGGTGTGTCGAAGCGGAATCGGTAACAGTCCCATACATTGCGGAATCCATATTCCGATACACCGCAACAACGCAGAATCGCATGCGCCCGGAGACTGTCAAAGGCAAGCAGATTGTCACTTCTCACGATGGACAGATCAGACGTTTATCGCTGTCAAAGGAGAGGACGCGTTACCAGTACAGCATGAGCCAGAAAGGTATTCGCTTGGCGATCGCATTGCCTTTGGAAGAAGAATCTCGCGGTTTGGAGGGTATCGATGCGGTAGACACCATTGTCAGTCGCCGCACGGATCCGAGAACAATACATATGGTCCGTTATGTAGGTTCAAACCTGGCCTATGAATGGTGGACGCGAGACGGCAAATTGCATGGCATGTTCGTAATGCATCCTCACAAGGTGGTTGCTGGTCCGGGCGGTACGACCCCTGGAGCTAGGTACTGCTACCAGAATGGAGAGAAGGCCGCTTTAGCCGAGTGCGGTGCAACGGAAGCAACTGGAAATTCAGTGTCAGGCGCAGCAGCTATCCTAGGGGGATTAGCGGTTGTCGCTCTCTCAAACGATGCTGGATTTTCTGAGGATTCGGCAATTGATTTAGGAGTCAGTGTGGCACGCGACATTGAACGCGGCGAATTGACCCGGGATACCTACGAATCTGTGCAGAATGCGAAGCCTGAGTCCACTAAACGACAGGCGGCTACATCAGCAACTCGCTCATCAAATGGCAGCGCTCCGGGTGATTCTTCTAACGGCAAGCTTTCTGAAACTTCTGTGGAGTACCTTCGGTACACCTCTGCTGGCGGCGCCCAGAGAGAGCTGCCTGTGAATAAGAGCGCAAGAGCCAACTATGCCGGTTTCTACGCTAACGAGCATCGTGATCCTGCAGTGGCGGATTATCGGTACCAACTTAACCCAGATGGCTCCGCGACACTGGAGCATAAAGCCTGCGAAAGCTGCACGCATGAATTATCTGGGGATACTATGAGCCGCTCCTGGACGGAGGAATACCAAGCCATAGAGTGGGCGCCGATGTTAAACGACCAAGGCAAACCACTGACACGGCAGGTTAAAGATATGAATGGAGAGACGCATCGGGCGAGAGTATTGGTGGTTTTACTGCAGGGAGGTAAAACCATGAGTCTGTCGCATTACAACGTTGGAGGCCGGGAAGCTTTAGCCGGTCCTTACGGCGTTCCTCGGTTGAAAACCAATTGACAGCTCAAGGGCACGTTTCAAGTCGATTTAGTGATGGAATCCAAGATCTTATGGTTAGCATGTTGTCACAGGAAAACCGAAAGCATGCCAATGCGGGTTCATCAGGTGCGAGCGGATTGGGTAACCCCGCTCCTCCGCCCCAACAGTGGGACCCTACACATCCGCGTGCCAACGCATAAGAACAACGCCATCGACGACCCATTGCCCCACAACTGGAAGCCGGCTATATCCGACAATGTGTAATGGTCGGACGTTTACGATAAGTGAGCCCAGTGCTAAAAATTGGGTTTCGGAACAAAGTGTGTTCGTTTGTTGGGATTTCGGGACTGGTGCGGGTCGGCGCTAATGTCCGCTTTTGTTTAAAAGCCTGAGATCGCAATTCGCATCGATGACAAAGCGCCCCCCCCCTAACCTGCCAATTTATGGTCGCAACGGGCGGCCAACTTATGGTCGCATGCACAATTTACCAAAATTTCCTTGCACCTCACCAGCCCCGCCCATCGTAAATATTTCTGACATGTATATCTGACATATAAAAAGGCCCCTGGATCCCTCCAGAGGCCTTTCCTTTATCAGTTCAGCCACTCCAAATAGACTAACTCTTTAACGCTGCCTTACGGCGGGAAAACAGCCCCAACAAACCCACACCAAGCAGAGCGAGCGTGCCGGGCTCTGGTACCGAAACGGAACTATAGCCATAGGCCTTATCGCTACCCGTGCAATTACTCTCATCATCAGGTAACAAATCTCCATTTCCACACAAAACCTGCGAACGAATTGCAACCACCCCGAAATCACTAAGACTTAAACCAAAGGCAGATGTACTCCAATTGAACGTCTGAATCCCATTGAAACCCTGAGTCCCGAGGCCGAATATCAAACCCCATGTACCATCAAAACCGGGTATGGTCAGGCCATTAACATTACAACCTGACCCACAACTTGTACTGGTAGTATCGCGACCTAACAGGGAAACAGTGCTATCCCCTGCGAGGTTCGCAAGGCCCGCTCCCGTACTGTCAGTGCCGAAATCAATAAAAATGCCCAATGCTTCGGCATTCCACGGAGAAACGGTCAGAGAATAGTTGAACCTGTTCGCAGTATTGTCATCAACCTTGAAAATATAGTTGCCAGTCCCGTTTTCATTTGTTTCCCAAGTGTCGTACGTTATAACGCCTGCCGTAGCCGAGCCAGCCACCAAAACAGAACCCACTACAAACAGCAATGACAACAGCAAACCTTTTGTGTTCATTTTCCGTTCCTCCATTACATGGACCGTAAATCACTTTGAAGACAATCTTCTTGACTCCGGCACCAAGCTTTCAAAGAGAAATTATGCATTTAATGGACCACCACACGGAAATAGCTTAATATCAAACAGTTACAACTATTTACCGCAGTTTCCGTCAAGGCCCCTCGTAAAGTTTTTCGACGCTCATCCATTCCCTTACCGCCTTCCCTTAGTCGGACTTCGACCCTGATGACACACCGCATCACTCTCCCAATAACCTGAGCAATCCGGTGCTGATAATTACCGGTACGGGAGAGTTACCAAATCCTTCACGGATAATTACATAAGCCTCTGCCCGTTACTGACGTGATGGTCGGGACTAACCAACGTTACCGCCCCCTCATCATTCTTGATCCCCGTCACCAGGCACTCGGACATAAATTTGCCAATCTGTTTTGGCGGGAAGTTTGTCACGGCGAGCACCTGCTTACCCACTAACAACTCAGGGTTGTAAAGGTCGGTAATCTGCGCACTGGATTTTCGGATGCCCACTTCCGGGCCGAAATCGACTTTCAACTTGTACGCCGGCCTGCGAGCTTCGGGAAACTCATCCACTTCGATGATCGTGCCGATGCGCAGCTCTACGTTCTCAAAGTCTTCCCAACTGATCATGCCTGGTTGTCCTCTGTCTGTTAAAGAAAGTGGCTAATTTCTGTGGTCTGCGAGCAGGGTTCCGACCGTGAACGCGATGTCCTCGTGTTCGGTGTCTCGCCACGGTTCCGCCAGGGCTTCCGCTTCCCACTGCTGCATACTGGCCAACGCCAGAACCCTCTCAACGTAGGCAGCGGCGCCTTCGCTCAAATCCAGCCCGTAGGTGCGTACCCGATAGACGACAGGGGCAAAAAAGGCATCCACAGCGGTAAAACGATCACCTGCGAGAAACGGTCCGCCAAACTGCTGCAAGCCCTCGGTCCACAGGCTGTCGATACGGTCGATATCCTTTTGCAGGCCTTCACTGACCGTGTTCATGCGGATACGCAGGCCAACGTTCATGCTGCAGATATCCCGAAGCGATTGGAAACCAGAATGCATTTCCGCAGCTGCACAGCGAGCCCAGGCACGGGCCTTTGCGCCTTTGGACCAGACTCCGTCGTGGCTCTCAGCCAGGTACTCAACGATGGCCAGGGAGTCCCAAACGGTTGTACTTTCGTCCATCAGGCAGGGTACCTTGCCACTTGGGCTCAGACGTCTGTAGGCCTGCCAGGTAGGCTCATCACCAAACACGATAAGCTGTTCGTTGAAATCAATACCCAGTTCCTTCATCAGGACCCAGGGCCGTAGTGACCATGACGAGTAGTTCTTGTTCGCAATATGAAGGGTGTACATCCCTGTCTCCATCCGGGTGGCTGGTTTATCCAAAATCATTTTTGCCGAATACCGTAGCTTCGTATACAACTACACTAAGGCCATTAAAAATAACACAAGGAACGCACCATGCCCTTCTCTTCCGACCACATTGATGAACTCAATCTGCTGGCGATGTTCGACCTGTCTTCCGCGCAGGAGGGCATCAAGGTTCACCAGCATTCCGCCGCGCCGGAGATGGTGAAAGCAGCAGAACGTCTTCACCAGAAGGGGCTGATTACCCAGAATGATGGCGGTTACCTGACGAGTTTGGGCAGTGAAATGGCCGAGCATGCACAGAGAGTATTGTCGGTGCTGTCCAGCAGCTGACCAGACCAGCTACCCGGCTGACCAGCCAAATTATCCACAGGGCTCCAGAAGGGGCCCTATTGTGCTCGCCCAAAACCTGCAACCGCTCACAACTCTTCGTTACAGAAACAAACACCTTCCGGCCTGATAAGGCTCTGTATTTCCGTCATTTTTAAACCATGTTTGGCTGAGAAGTGGTCATTCCGACACCCAAAGCTGTCAAAGAAGCCAACGTCCCGATAAGACAAGAGCACTACACTGCTTTTCGAACAAATGTACCAACAATAGTTGCCAGCCCTGTTACCCGGCTCCGGGGCACGGCAAAGGTCCATAACAAAGACAAACGAATGGAGTGCGTTTCATGGTTTCAACCTCCCGCTTTTCCCTGCGTGCGATAACACTCGCCGTTGCAGCCGCCTCGGCCGGCTTTTCATTGAATGTCTCCGCCAGCATGGGCAACCTCGGTACAACCTACGGCGTAATGCCCGTAGACGTGGCCACCGCCCAGTCCCTGTCGATGTTCAACGAGCAGGTGTCAGCCACCTATTACAATCCGTCTTATCTAACCAGTGACGAGCGTGGCGAGCTTACCGGCGGCATCCTTCACGCAGAGCAGGAACTGCGCTCCAGCCGGTCCGATGCAGACGGCGATATTGTTTCGGACTCGCCGAGCCAGCACGTCCTGATCGGTATGAAAACCAACCTGGCGTCTCTGACCCGCTTCGATCACCCGATTTACCTGGGCTTCATCGCAGGCGTTGAGAAATATGGTAAGGAAATGCTGGCGTTCTCCTCGGAAACCTCCGAATCCGGGCAATACCTGCAATACGGCAAGGAACCGCTGTTCCTGAACATTGGTGGCGCCACCCCACTCTGGCGGGGCATCTCGGGCGGTTTCTCGGTGCGTGTCACCCTGGAAGCAGCCGCTCAACTGGATGCGGTTTCAACGCTTGGCGGTGAAACCAGCCGCGAGCGACTGGCGGTTAACGCTGAGCCTTCGCTGAAGTCCATCCTCGGCACCACCATCAAGTGGGGAGATACCTTCTGCCCCGACAGTGACTGCTTCCTCGACGGCTGGGAAAGCGCGGTCACCTATCGCGCCAAGTCATCCGCCTCAACGTCGGTTGACTCCAACATCATCGTTACCCAGACCATCCCCGACCCGGGCCTGAGCCTTGCCGTGGCCACTATCGATTCCTTCCAACCGGAAACCTTTGCCATAGGTACCCAGTATAAGGGTGATGGCTGGCGCATCGGCGGCAGCATTGAGCAGCAGAACTGGTCTGAGCTGGAAGACGAGTTCGCCAGCGATACGATCAAGGACCAGGAGGGTGTCAGTGCCGCCAACCGCATCCGTTTTGATGACATTCTGGTGCCTCGCATCGGCGCTGAATACCAGCTCAGCCGGCACTTTGCCGTCCGGGGCGGGCTGGCGTATGAGGAGTCTCCCCTCAAAACCACCCGCAACCCGGAGCTGAACTATCTGGACACCGACAAGATCGTGGCCGGGCTAGGCATTAGTGCAACCTATGAACGCACCCGTGTGCTGGCCTACCCGGTACGGCTGGATATCGGTTACCAATATCAGCAGTTGCAGGACCGGGATTTCACCATCGTCGACTATGACGGCAACGAACAGCAGGCAACCGCCGACGGTGACGTTCACGTTGTCAGCGGCTCCATCACCCTGAAGTTCTGAGGAGAGGTTTGCCATGAAACACAACAACACATTGGCACTGATTCCCGCTATGCTCCTGGCAGCATGCGGCGGGGGTGATGACCAGACCATCAATGAGCCGATGACGCCCGGCTCTGTTGTCTACAGCTACCCGACTGACGGTCAGATTGGGGTAAGTCCGCAATCTGATACTGTGGTGCGATTCAGCCATGCAATCAACGACAGTGAAAACGATCTGCAGACCACGATTCAGATGACCGCAGACGACTCCCCCGTTTCGTTCACCGTGTCCAAAGTAGACGATGGGAAAAGCCTGAAACTCGAGTTTGATAATCCCCTGGCACCGGCGACAGACTTCAATCTCAGCTTCAGCGAGCCGCTCACTGCGGAGGGCGGCAGAAAGATTGCAACCCCCAACGCTGTGGGCGACCCAGGTATCCAGTTTCAGACCAGAGGTTCACTGTCCGGCGTTGCGTCGCTGGCCCGCACATCAGAGGTGTTTGAGGTCGCCTCTCGGGTGCCGGCGTCCGACAGTGAATTCCAAGCCATGAACTTCTCCACTTTTCGTCTGATCATGACCCAGCCTATTCACCCTGACTGGGAATCCCTGGGCGGGTCTATTCAGTTACTGGACGCAAACGATCAACCGGTACCGGCAACCGTTCTTGTCAAAGGAAACCGTATTACGCTGGATCCCTGCGTGACGGCAGACCCGATCATGTGCGGCAGCAAGGACGACATCCTCGATAGTGATAGTGACTACACGCTTCGAGTCCAGAACCTGGCCAGCCTCGACGATCCCTCTGGCCCTCGCTTCAGCTCAGACTGGAGCTTTACCCCCAGGGACACTGGCCCAACGGTGGTATTGCAGCAAAGTGCAGTGGATTCGGGGCTCGCGTCCGGAGCGAGCGAAGAAGAAGCCACGACGTCCATCCTTAACGGCCAGATCATCAATGGGGTCACGCTTAATTCCGTGCTTCAAGGCAACGCCGGGCCATCACAACAAACCGGTGATCTGTTCGCTGAGCTGGCCTTTGCGCCAGCCTTTGAGGCGAACGAAGCCCTGCCACTGAGAATTGCGAAAGGCAGTATTTTACGCAGCACCAGCCTGGATGTCCGAGTGGGTGGCGAAGTTCCGGTGCTGGATGCGGCAACCGGTGATCTCCAGACAACAGGAGACATCAAGGTCACCATGTTGTCGGATGCATCAGGTTACTTGAGCCCTAACCCCTATACAGATGACCTGAATGCTCCACGGCATATCACGCTTTTCATGGACGTATCCATGAACACCGAGAACGCCCAACCAAACGCTGCACTGTCACAAACACTGATGGGCGTTGAGTTGCGGGGGGTTGCCTTGGTAAAAGATGGCGTCCTGACCATTGACGCGATTGGCACGGTCGAGCCTGCCCTGCTGGGGCAGGAATACACTGACTCGACTATTGCCTTTCATCTTGAGGCCGCAACCGACGTAGATTCAGCTCTGGATGCCGAAAACCTTCGCGAGATGGATAGCACAGCACCATCTCTGATCAGTTGGATGCCCGGGCCTGAAAACGCAATTCCAGCTACCCGTCAGGCTATGCAGCGCCCGGGGGATCCGGTGATCCTGTTTTTCGACGAGCCACTGGATCCCGCATCTCTGGAAGGCGGCGTGAGCCTGATGGAAAATGGCACGGCCGTGAATGATCTGAACATTCGCCTCGACGGCACAACCGTCACTCTCAACCCGGAAGGTGGCCTTAAACACGGCGTTGACTATCAGGTGACGGTAAACGGCGTGACCGACCTTGCCGGAAATACTACGGCGCTGGCACCACTGGACTTTTCTTTGGACCCCATCGGCGGCAGCTCCTTGACCAAGCGCCCCCCGCTGGCGCTGACCACTTATCCCGGTTACCCATGCGAAACTGACCATTCATTGCTGGACCTTGAAAATGGCGTTCTTGGACAGTGCTATGACGTTCGGGGCGACGCCTACAGCGGTGGTCGCGACGCTACTGTCGATACCCTGCCGGTATCCACCATGCCCAAAGATCGGCCTATCACCGTGGTTTTCTCCAAGACCATCGACCCCAGCTCCATCATCGAAGGCACTACATTTACTGTGGAGAAGGTCTCTCAGAATGGTGTGGGCGGTAGCGCCGTCGACTCCAGCGAGCCGGTTTCGGGACGCCTGGAGCTGAGCGCCCAGCGGCTTCGTTTCTTCCCAGACGAACCCTGGCAGCCTGGCGAACATTATCGGTACACACTCGCTTCCTCAGAAGCGGCAGGCGCCTGCAGTGCCGGCACATACAGCGCAGTCTGTGATACCGACGGCCTGGCGCTGAAAACCGACCTGCTGGAAGGCCTCAACGACCCGGACGGTGGTACAGATCCGCTCGTGATTTACTTCACCGGTGCGGAAGCAAAGAACACCGTATTCACCCCTCTGCGCAACCTCCCTGTCCGGGACACCAACTCCAACTTTCTGATCGACTGCAACAGTGGAACCAACGACAGTGGCAACCGGACGTTTGAGAACGTTGAGAACTGCCTGGAACCCTTCGCCCATGATGGCAGTGATGCAGAGGGCTGGGCAGCTTCGGCCAACGCCACCAAACTGGCAGTGACCGGCAAAGAAGCTTCGGCAAGTGGATTGGTTGCACCGACCGCACCTGCCCAAGTGGGCTGTGAAGCGGGAGAAGGCGTTGACTGCCCACGCGGCAAGTTCATCTACCAGACATACGCCCTGAACACGGAGGTGAAGGGGCCCGGCACATACGATCCAGACCCCAATGTGACCGGGGACGAAGTCGAAGGCATTCTCGTGGATCTATATCCCACTATGCTCAGCACGACCTCGATCAGCGTGTTCACTAAAATCAAGGTAATCGGCTTCATCCCGCTCCAGGAGGAAACCGTAACCAACACCCAGATACTTCGGATGCGCTACGCCAAAGACGACCCGAGCTGCACTGGCAGCAGTTGCGCACGGAACTCTCTGGTGCCCGGGGTGATCACTGAGGGTGAGGATGGTCAGCCGGTATTCATCACCAACGCCGACTTGCTGATCGACGCACCGGATATGGCCATCCCCCTTGGTGGTACGCATGACCTCTACGGGCGCCCATTTACGCTTGAGCTCAAAGGAGACATCACCTTCTTTAACGACGGCCGTATGCAGATTGAACAACGTAACTCCAATCGAGTCGGTTCCAACGACGAACTGCTTGTCACCGCAAACACGGGAGGATTCCAGAATGCTGGTGTTGTCACGCTTCGACTTCCGTTGGAAATTCCGGTGAACGGCACCTACCTCAACTTCATTTCCAATCCGGTGAAAGACATCCCTGCGCAGCAGTAGTCTTGTACTTCAGGCTTCTCAGGCCAGCCCGATGGGCTGGCCTTTTTTTGGCCGACAAAACCATGAAGCGCTTTTCCTCTTCACCCGGTTTCCTGCTAATCTGGTTGCCTGTTGAAACCAATTAGCAAAAATAAAACACAAGCAACGGAGAGACCCCATGGACAATGGCACCCACTACCGTAACTGCCATCTGTGCGAAGCCATGTGCGGCGTGGCCATTGAGGTCAGGGATGGCCATGTCACCTCCATCAAGGGCGACGAGGACGACCCGTTGAGCCATGGCCACATCTGCCCCAAGGCCGTCGCCCTCCAGGACCTCCACGAAGACCCGGAGCGCCTGCGCAAACCGGTAAGGCGCACCACCGATGGCTGGCAGGAAATGGAGTGGGACGAAGCCTTTGATCTGGTGGCCAGCCGGCTGCACCGAACACGCAAAGAGCACGGACGCAATGCCATTGGCGCCTACCTCGGCAACCCTAATGTGCACAACCACGGCTCACTGGTGGCTACCATGCCATTCCTCCGGGCCCTGGGTACCCAGAACCGCTTCTCCGCCACCTCCAACGACCAATTACCCCACATGCTGGCAAGCCTGGAAATGTTCGGGCACCAGATTCTCTTCCCGATACCGGACATCGACCGCACTGACCTGTTCATCTGCATTGGCGCCAATCCGATGGCCTCCAACGGCAGCCTGATGACCGTGCCGGACTTCCGTGGGCGACTCAAGGCGCTCAAGGGCCGTGGCGGCAAGATGGTGGTCGTGGACCCACGCCGCACCGAAACCGGCAAACTCGCCGACGAATTCCATTTCATCCGCCCTGGCACCGATGCCCTGCTGTTAATCGCCATGGTGCACACCCTGTTCGAAGAGAACCTGGTCAATCTTGGCCACGCGGAACAGTGGACAAAAGACGTGGATCTGGTACGACTGGCGGCGCTAGGATTTACACCTGAAGCTGTCAGCGAAAACACCGGCATGCCGGCTGCTGATATCCGCAACCTCGCGCGGCAACTGGCCACAACACCGAGGGCTGCGCTGTACACCCGTATGGGCACGAGTACCCAGGCCTTTGGCGGCGTTGCGACCTGGCTTGCCTACGTGCTCAATATCCTGACCGGGAAGCTCGACAGCACTGGCGGCATGATGTTCACACAACCCGCGATTGATCTGATCGCACTCGGTGGCATGTCCGGCCAGAAGCTGTCTCTTATACACATCTCCGAGCCCACGAGACGGACTCCTA
>CAJXOQ010000127.1 GCA_913057975.1 uncultured Marinobacter sp. | reverse complement strand
AGCCAGAGCCAGAGCCAGAGCCAGAGCCAGAGCCAGAGCCAGAGCCAGAGCCAGAAATTGTGCCGGAGCCGGAACCCGAGCCACAACCCAAACCTGAACCGACGCCGCAACCCGAAGTAAAAGAGCCTGAGCCCCAGGTCGATGCACCTGAAAGCGACAGGCGTGCGGAGGAGGTGTCCGAAAACACCGCTGAAGAAGAAAACCTCAACCAGCAGGTTGAACTCACTGCCGGAGAGTCCTCCGATGTGGACCGCTACCTCACGGAACTGAGCCGGCACCTGGGGCGCTACTATGAATACCCACGTCGTGCCCGTCGTCTTGGCCAGGAAGGAGCACCGGTTGTGGTTTTCGAGTTCAGCCGAGATGGCACGCTGGTGCACCACTCCTTGCGCGCATCATCGAGCCACGCGTTGCTCGATGATGCTGCGCTGGACATGCTCAAGGACGCCGAACCACTGCCGGAAGTGCCCGACTCCATGAAAGGGCAGACCTTCACCTATGCCCTGCCCGTGCGCTTCAGACTACGCTGAGCAATTTTTTGCCCGCCCAGCAAGATCTCGCTTCAAAGCCAGCAATCCCTTGCCTGCCCACCAATAAGCCCAGCCGACAAATAACGGTTACTCATTGTAATTAATATCTTTTCTATTTCTGGCACGACGTTTGTTAACTGTTAAGCGTCCAGGGAGATCCCGAGGACATTTACTCATTCACACGTCATGGAGCAGACTATGCCAACTCCTTGTTATATCAGCATCGAAGGCCAGACTCAGGGCAACATTACCGCCGGCGCATTCACTTCCGATTCCGTAGGCAACATCTACGTTGAAGGTCACGAAGACGAAGTGCTGGTTCAGGAATTCAGCCACGTTGTCACCGTTCCGACCGATCCGCAGTCCGGTCAGCCTTCCGGTCAGCGCGTTCACAAGCCGTTCAAGTTCACCTCCGCGCTGAACAAAGCAACCCCGCTTATGTACAACGCCCTGGCTTCTGGCGAAATGCTGCCGAAGGTTGAGCTGAAGTGGTACCGCACCTCTGTTGAAGGCAAGCAGGAACACTTCTTCTCGACCATCCTGGAAGATGCCACCATCATCGACATCAACTGCAACATGCCGCACTGCCAGGACGCCGCCAGCGCTGACTTCACCCAACTGGTAACCGCGTCTCTGTCCTACCGTAAAGTAACCTGGGAACACGCTGTTGCCGGTACCTCCGGTGCCGACGACTGGCGTTCCCCGATCGAAGGCTAAGCCCTCAAGATATATCGCAATAGCGAATGGAGTGAGGGGCTGCGGTCCCTCTCTTCGCATTACTAACTATCAAAAGGAATTTGGTAGTGAGCGACATTAGCCTTAACGAAGAAGACGTTGCTGCCGTTCAAGCCATTGTGAGTGCGTTTTACGGTGATCGAATAGCGAGTCGCTTTCATGCCGGAAGCATTACGTCAGAAACCGTAGAACTTGCCGCGCATCTCATCACTGAAACTGAGGAATGCAGCAAGTGGATCGACTCCATTCCAAATCCGAAGGATCTTCTCACTCCAGCCAACAGTATTCGAAAGTGGGCCCTGCGCGTTATCCGGGCAGCAGGCGAGCCATTCATTAGAGGCTCCGTTAGAATCAGCCTTACCTGCAAACTAACTCGTGGGTTACAATTCAAGAGCCCGTTGGAAGCCTCTCTTCGATAACATGGATGTGTGAGCAAATGAAAGTTTTGGTATTAATCGTTCTGGCCTTTGCACTCGCCGGTTGCGCATCGACGCAATCAGTATCGTTTTCGCCCAGTAAAAATTACGCAGTCTCTATTCAATCGGAGCTGTTCGACGCCGTTCGCATCGAAAAAAACGACATAACATTACTAAGTGATGGCAGGGCTATTGGATACCTACGGGTGGAACCGGTACCAGCCGACGTTGCTTCAACTCCCGAGTTCCTGAAAACCCTGAGATCTGCTTCGGAATCTGAAACTGTCAAGACCCAAGCACTGAACGTCTCACCAGGATTTACGGGGTTCTCCGCACAGTTTCGTGATTACCTGACAGGCTACCTAATGAATGAGGAAAGCCCAGACACCATCCTCATTATCAGTTTCCCTGAAGGTGAGTTTGACAAAATTACTGGCACGATCTCGCCCGGTATCTGAGGCGCTTCCAAGCACCAGACATTCGAATACGTTGTTTGCGCCCGGGAAGCCAGAATCAGACAAATCGTAACCACTTATTGATATCTGGTGGCAATTTGTCTGATTGCTATTGAGGGTTCAAAAGGCTGCTCGAAGTACCTGTTCGCCGTTTCTTGGTTTCAAGATGCAAAACATCTGAGCCATAGCAAACTGGCAAATCGAAAGGTACCCTTGGCGTATCCACATCGATTCGCGGAAGAAGACTCACACCCAGGCTCGCCCAGAATGACCATTCCAGTAAATAGCGCCGTTCAACTTGGCAACTTGATGTGCGCCGTGACCGAAGAGGTTCTTTGGTCACCCGCCCAACAGTGGGTTCGCGATCAACTCCCCGCCACTACCCTGCTATGCCGTGTCGGTTCGGGCCAGGCCACCTACCATCGTTTTGATCCACACCTGAAGCAGCACCAGATCACCTACGGTAAACGCATGATTATGGACAAGCACCAGCCCGATGCGGTTGGTGGCTGGCTGTCCGGGCGGGAGATCCGCCAGAGAGAGTATTTCGGAGGGACAGTTACCACGCTGAATCTGCTGGCGCACACCTGTTGCCACGAGTTTGCGCATCTGCTCCAGCATGTGTCGGGCCAACGTTATCGCGGCTCCGTCCACAATCAGCACTTCTACCGTATCCTGGACGAACTCCACACCAGTGGGGGCGCTGAGGCTGCCAGGCATCATCTCGCCGTTCAGGCTGAGGAGGCGGGGCTTGCGGTGCCTGACGAGGCTATTCCGGAGCCTGACTCCCGTCAACTCACAGCCAACTGGGCAGTAGGAGATGCCGTGGGATTTGGTGCCGGTAAACGAGAACTGGAAGGTCGGATTATCCGGGTAAACCGGAAAACTTGCACCGTGGAGGGCACCGGACGCTGCCGTGGCTTGCGATACCGGGTCCCCCTGGTTCTGTTACGCGCTCTTGCGGACTGATACCGCAAGCAGATCGCGCAACTCCGGAATACAGGAGCCGCAATTGGTGCCGCACTTCAGGCTATGACCCAGGGCTTCTACCGACTCCACCCCTTCAGCAATGGCGCCAGCGATCTGGTTTTCCCCTACCTGAAAGCAGCTGCAGATCATGGCGCCCGGATCTTCCACGTCGACGTCCCGTGCAGCCAACAGCGCCCGGCGGCTGGAGTCGCAGAGTTCTGCTTCGGCAAAACAGCCATCCAGCCAACTGGCATCCGGTATCAACGCAGGATCGCTGTCGACCATCAACACCGCTTCCAGTTGCCCGTTGACCAGCCGGGCAGCGCGAAACCGCCCCTGCGCCGCATCGGCCATTACCAGTTGCGCTTTTCCGCCCAGCCACTCAGTCATCGACGCCGGCCAGTCAACCGGCTGTCGCCCGGCCAGCCACCAACTGTCGCAATGATGCAGTGGCACCTGGCACCAGTAGTCGGCCTGCCAGCGCCGGGGCCGATTGCGCCTGACCAGCAGTCGTGCATGCCAGCGGGCGCGAAACGGCGTTATCTCGGCTCGCCCGTGTTTGGCCTCCGGCTGGCCTGAGACAGGGTCTGTCACTGATTCGGTAAGCAGTGTTGCAACCCCACTGGACGCAAACTGCCGGTTCCAGTGGATGGGTATAAACACCTCGCCACGCCGCTGTTCGGGGCTCTTGCGGACTCGCCCCACGTAACATCCGTCACCAAGGCTCAACCGGGCCAGGTACCCCTCCGTCAGTTGGTGCGCGACAATGTCGTCGGGATGCACGTCGACATAGGGCTCCGAGCGGTGGGTCAGTAATCTTGGTGTGTTGGCGGTACGGGTCATGGTGTGCCACTGGTCCCGTATACGGCCGGTATTGACCACCATGGGGTAGTCGTCACTGGTTTGTTGGGCGGCCAATCGGGTTTCGATGGCGACAAACCGGGCGCGCTGATTGTCGGTGACAAAACGGCCGTCAGCAAACAGTCGTGTCGAATCGACTACTCCAGGTCCGGTACTGCCCAGAATTGGCCATTGCACCGGCTGCAACGTGTCATAGCCGGGATCCGACAGGTTCTCCAGGCCGGCAAGGTTAAACAGGCGCTCACCATTGTTCTCATGGGCAGACAGGGCCGCGTGTTCACGAAAGATATCCGCGGGCCGCTTATAGGTAAATGCCTCGCCGAACCCCAGCTTCCCGGCCACGGAACTCATGATCCACCAGTCCGGTTTTACTTCCGCGGGCAGGGGTAGGAAGCAACGCTGCCGCGAAATACGGCGTTCCGAATTGGTGACGGTGCCGTCCTTCTCCCCCCAGCCCGCGGCGGGGAGAAGAATGTCAGCAAGCTCCGTGGTGTCCGTCTGGGCTACGCAGTCTGAAACAATCACGGTAGGACAACGCGCCAGCGCCTCCCGGACCCGGACCGAATCCGGCAGACTGACCGCCGGGTTGGTCCCCATGATCCAGATCACCCGGATGTCGCCTCGGTGAACCGCCTCAAACATGTCCACCGCCTTCAGGCCCGGGCCATCGGCTACCGCGCCGGTTCCCCAAAATTCCGCAACACGCGATCGCGCTCCGGGGCTGTCATAATCCATGTGAGCGGCGAGCGTGTTGGCAAGCCCGCCGACTTCCCGTCCACCCATGGCATTGGGCTGGCCAGTCAGGGAGAAGGGCCCCGCACCGGGCTTGCCAACCCGGCCTGTCGCCAGGTGGCTGTTAATAATGGCATTGCCCTTATCGGTGCCGGCAATCGACTGGTTTATGCCCTGGGAAAAGCCGGTGACGGTGCGCGGCGTCTGAGCAAACCAGGCATAGAAGGTTTCGACATCCTCCGGCGCAAGATCACACTGCTCCGCCACCGATTCAACGCTTGGGGCAGCCACTCGTGCGCACGCCAATGCGCCATCAAAATCCTGGCAGTGGGCATCAATGTAGGCCTGATCCAGGCCACCGTGATCGGCGAGCCAACTCAGCAAACCGTTGAACAACACTGTATCCGTACCTGGCCGCAGCGCCAGGTGAAGGTCCGCCAGTTCACTGGTGGCAGTGCGACGTGGATCGATAACAACCACTCGACGCCCATCCCGTGCACTGGCCTTCATACGCTGGTAGAGCACTGGATGCGCCCACGCGGCGTTGCTGCCAGCCAGCACCAGCAAATCCGCCAGTTCCAGGTCTTCATAACAGCCGGGGACCACATCGGCCCCGAAGGCCCGTTTGTGCGCCGCCACGGCCGACGACATGCACAGGCGGGAATTGGTATCCACATGAGGTGTGCGAATGAAGCCTTTGGCCAGCTTGTTGGCGACGTAGTAGTCCTCGGTCAGCAACTGGCCGGACAGGTAAAAGGCCACCGACTGTGGGCCGTGGGTCTTGACGCTGTCCTGTATCGCATGAGCCACCTCGTCCAGTGCCTGCTCCCATTCGCAGCGGCGGCCCCTGACAACCGGGAACAGCAGCCGTCCGTCTTCCTGGCCGGTGGTTTCGTGAAGGCTGGCACCTTTTACACACAGGCGCCCGTTGTTCGCAGGGTGGTCTTTGTCCCCGGCCACCGGTGTGCCGCTGTCGGAATAGGCCATCACGCCACAGCCCACCCCGCAATAGGGGCAGGTGGTATGAACCGGGTCCGGGCCAGTAGTGTTGAGTAAGTCCACGGTGTCTCCTGAGTGTTACACGCACAAAAAAGCCCGCAATGTCCGGAACTCCCTGAACAGGCAGGAACCGGGCATGCGGGCTTCGTTGCCAGCATTCAGTACCGGGATCAAGTAACCCCGGGCCTGGCAGTTTATGGTTGGCGTGTCAGCTTTCGCTACAAACGTTTCCCAAAGCCCGTGCAAATCCAGGGCCACTCCCGGAGAAAACCGGCCAGCAGGTGTTTCAGCAAACTCTGGGACCGCTCAATACCCCCGTGCCAGGAGTCATAACAGTGCAAAACGCTCAAAAACGCCCAATCAGAGCGCACAGTTAACGAATAAAAATATTTGCCCATGACCTTGAGAAACGGCTATTCCCCTGCTCGCAAGGCACTTCCCGTGACCCTGGCAAATTTATTGCACTGACACTGATGGAACCGTTTTGCTGACAGCGTTAAAGAGAAAGGCATCCAATGCCTGTACATCGAGGAAACCATCATGAATTCGCCAGAACCCCTTCGCATCCTTCTGATCGACAAGGACCCCGAACGGGCAAGCCAGGTTTGCCAGGCGCTCAGACATGAGGGCCATGAAGTCATTCGCCAGCGCCCGGATGCTACCGGCCTGACCGCAGCGGTTGCCCGCGACCAGCCGGACATGGTGATCATTGATATGGACTCGCCCGACCGGGATACCCTGGAGAACATGAGCACCCTCAACACTCACGCACCCCGGCCCATCGTTTTCTTCGCCGACCAGCCCGGTGATCGCGCCACCATCCATGCCGCAGTGAAGGCGGGGGTCAGCGCCTACGTTGTCGACGGCATACAGCCGGACCGGGTTCGCTCGATCATTGACTCAGCCGTAGCGCAGTTCGAATCCTTTCAGGCATTGAGAGCAGAGCTGGAGGAAACCCGTTCAGCACTGGAAGACCGCAAGGTGATTGAGAAAGCCAAAGGGCTGATCATGCGGCATGAAAACTACGACGAGGAAACCGCCTATCGTATGCTGCGCAGCTCTGCCATGGAGCACAGCGAACGCCTGGCGGTGATGGCGGGGCGCGTTATCAAGCTGTTAGAACGACACAGCCAGGGCTCGGCCGGTGCCATCCAGAAAGCATCCTGATCAACGCTGTTAGGGAGCATCCATGGTTCGTCCAACCCCGCTTCACAAGCATCCCGGATTCAATGTCCGCCTCGGCTTTGTGCCGCTGCTCGATAGCGCACCATTGATTGTTGCGCGGGAGCTGGGGCTGTTTGATGCCGAAGGGTTGGACGTGGAGCTGGTGCGTGAAGGCTCCTGGGCATCATTGCGCGACAAGGTCAGTTTTGGCCTGCTGGACGGTGGCCACATGCTGGCGCCGATGCCGCTGAGTATGTCCCTGGCGACCGACCGCCCCAAAGTGCCCGTTGTGGTCGGCATGGTGCTGAGCCGCAACGGCAACGGGATTACCCTCAGCGCTCGGCTGCATCACGAACTGATCCGTTCAGCCACGGATCTGGAGAACCCCATTGCCACCGCTCGCGCGCTGATACGCGTGGCCAGGGGCAGGGGCGAGCCAATACGATTGGCCTCCGTGGCGCCCTGGTCCAGCCATGATCTTCAGCTTCGGGACTGGCTGGCCTCTGCCGGGCGAGACGCAGAACAGCACGTGCAGATCATCCCGGTATCCCCGATACAGATGGTGGACGCGTTTCGATCAAACACCATCGAAGGCTGCTGCGTCGGTGAGCCCTGGAATAGCTTGCTGGAGTACGAGGAGCTGGGGCATATTCTCCATTCAGGCCACCAGATCTGGCAGAACGCCCCGGAAAAAGTTCTGGGTATGCGAGCCGACTGGACGGAGCAGCACGACGTGATGCACCGGCACCTGTTGCGAGCACTGCTTGCAGCCTGTCAGTGGCTGGATAACCCTCACAACCACGGCTTGCTGCGGGACATCCTGGCCAGGCCCGAGTATCTGGGTGAACAGATCAACGTGCTGGACAACCACCCGTACAGTCTGTTCCATCCACGATTGCATCAACACTTTTTCCGCCACTCCGCCAATTTCCCCTGGCTGTCACAGGCCCACTGGCTCGCGACTCGCCTGACCCTCCGCGGGCAACTCGGGGCTGTGGACGACACCATGGTGCGCGAGGTGATAAGGCCCGACCTGTTCCGGGAGGCTGCCGCCTCCATGGGCATTGACGCACCGGTTATAGACAGCAAAACCGAGGGCCGGCACCAACTCCCCTTTACCCTGTCGGGGCGCTACGGCCCCGTGGATGTTGCCAGCGACCGCCTGTTGGGAGAGCACCTCCACGACTGGCTGGCCGACAACCCCATGGCTACGCCCAATAAAGAAGCGTCACGCACTAAAACAGCCACGAAATCCCGCCCTCAATAACACTCATTTTTGTGCTCATTCATTATTATTTATAAATATCAATAATTTAAAAACATGGCACGCAGACTGCTTTGTCAACATGGACGATCTCGCATTCACTGCGCGGGTAAACGGCAGTGACGAAAACTGACAGAACATCAGGCATTGAGGCCTGCGTCCCGGAAACGGGGGGCAGGCTTTTTTTTGTCTGAATAATACTCCGGGAGAGCACCATGCAACTGAGAACACTGGCAGCGACATTCTTGATCTTGACGGCGGCGTGCTCAGCACACGCCGACATCGGGCCGGCCGAAAAGCCAGACCTGAAGCTCGGCTTCATCAAACTGACGGACATGGCGCCACTGGCCATTGCCTGGGAACAGGGATTTTTCCTGGATGAAGGCCTGTTCGTGGAACTAGAAGCCCAGGCTAATTGGAAAGTTCTGCTTGACGGCGTGGTGACCGGCACTCTTGATGGCGCCCACATGCTGGCAGGCCAGCCACTGGGAGCCACGATCGGCTACGGCACCCAGGCGGACATCATCACCGCCTTCAGTATGGACCTGAACGGCAACGGCATTACCGTATCGAACGACGTATGGGAGCAAATGCGCCCACACATTGAAGACGGCAGCGACGGCAATCCCGCTCATCCGATCAGCGCCACTGCCCTGAAACCGGTCATCGAACAGTACCGTGACAAGGGCGAACGTTTTCGCATGGGCATGGTCTTTCCGGTATCCACCCACAACTACGAGCTTCGTTACTGGCTCGCTGCAGGCGGCCTGAACCCGGGCTTTTACGCCCCACAACGCGGTGACACCAGCGGCAACATAGACGCCGACGTTCACCTGTCGGTCACACCACCGCCGCAAATGCCAGCCACCATGGAAGCGGGTACCATCCAGGGCTATTGCGTGGGTGAGCCCTGGAACCAGCAAGCGGTGTTCAAAGGCATCGGCGTGCCAGTCATCACTGACTACGAAATCTGGCCCAACAACCCCGAGAAAGTGTTTGGGGTGACCGAAGCCTGGGCTGAACAGTACCCCAACACCCATCTCAGGCTGCTTCGTGCGCTGATCCGCGCTGCCCACTGGCTGGACGAAAACGACAACGCCAACCGTGAAGAAGCGGTCAAAATCCTGTCCCGCTCAAGCTACGTAGGCGCCGACGAGGAAGTGATCGCCAACTCCATGACCGGCACCTTCGAGTACGAAAAAGGCGATGTCCGCAAGGTGCCGGACTTCAACGTGTTCTTTCGCTACTACGCCACCTACCCGTATCCCTCCGATGCCATCTGGTATCTGAGCCAGATGCGCCGCTGGGGGCAGATTGCCGAGCCGAAGTCCGACGACTGGTATATGGAAACCGCAGCCAAGGTCTATCGCGCGGATATCTACAAGGAAGCGGCCCGAACCCTGATTGAGGACGGCACGCTCAAGGCGGAGGATTTCCCGGACCTGGATGCGGAAAACTTTGCGCGCCCGCACCAGGGCGAGCTGATCGACGGCGTGGCCTTCACTCCGAGGGAACCGAACGCCTACATCGACAGCTTTGAGATTGGCCTGAAAGGCTCGCAAACCCCTTAAGACTTGAGTGTCAGGAGACATCACATGACCACGCTCAGCCAGACCGATTCATTATCATCAGGCCAACGCTGGCTCCGTGCGCTGATAGAAAAGTTGTCCGGCCAGAACCTGGCCGAAACCTTCCGCCAGCTGCTGCTGCCAGCCATCGGTATCGCGCTGTTCCTGGGGTTCTGGCACCTGGCCGCGCCCCAGGTGCAAACATCGCTGGGCGCCTTCCCGGGCCCTGCCGAGGTGTTGGAGCAGTCTGGGCAATTGTGGCAGGAGCACAGCAACCAGCGAGACCGGGCCGCCCAGTTTGTCACCATGCAGGAGGAGCGCAACGAACGCATCCTGGCAGAGAACCCGGGCGCGGAGGTGAAAATCCGCGACTATCCCGGCGCACCCACGTTCATCGACCAGATCTTCACCAGCCTCGGCACCGTGCTGGCCGGTTTTGTGCTGGCCACCATCATCGCCGTGCCGCTGGGTATCATTATCGGCCTCAACCGTCACTTCTCGGCGGCCGTCAATCCGTTGATCCAGATCTTCAAGCCGGTATCGCCACTGGCCTGGCTGCCGCTGGTCACGATGGTGGTGTCTGCCACGTATGTCAGTGATGACCCGATGTTCGAGAAGTCGTTCCTGACATCAATGATCACCGTCACTTTATGCAGCCTCTGGCCGACGTTGATCAACACGAGCGTTGGGGTTTCAGCGGTAAATCCCGATCTTTTAAACGTTTCAAAAGTGCTGCAACTGTCATTCTGGACTCACGTTCGCAAGGTCGTGTTGCCGTCATCTGTTCCGATGATCTTCACCGGCCTGAGAGTGTCCCTGGGCATCGCCTGGATGGTTCTCATAGCGGCCGAAATGCTGGCTCAGAGCCCCGGCCTCGGAAAATTTGTCTGGGATGAATTCCAGAACGGCAGCAGTGAATCCCTGAGCCGCATTATGGTTGCCGTTCTCGCTATCGGCTTTATCGGATTTTTACTGGATCGAATCATGTTGCTGATCCAGAAGAGAGTTGCCTGGAATGAGTAGCCTCTGACTTTGGTGTAGGCCGCACCGGGCGGTATTGGCCTCCCGGGACACGCGGTGAATACGTCCCTGTACGCTCGACAAAAACATCCATGTTTTTGACGGTCCCGGGAGGCCAATACCGCCCGGCGCTCCGCAAGTTTTGAGGAGATTGTTATGAGTAAGTCGCATCTTGAATTGACCAATGTGCAGATGGCCTTTGATACAAAAGATGGGCCATTCGTAGCACTGGAAAACGTCGACCTGAAGATTCGTAAAGGGGAATTCGTTTCCCTTATCGGCCACTCGGGCTGTGGTAAGTCCACCGTGCTGAATATTGTGGCCGGCCTGCTTCAGGCTACCCGCGGTGGCTGTGTGCTGGACGGGCATGAGGTGAACACACCGGGGCCGGAACGGGCGGTGGTGTTTCAGAATCACTCGTTAATGCCCTGGCTGACGGTGTATGAAAACGTTGAGCTGGCCGTTCAGCAGGTATTCCGCAAATCCATGAGCAGAGCGGAACGGAAAGAGTGGATTCTTCACAATCTGAAACTGGTCAACATGGACCACGCTCTGGATAAACGCCCCGGAGAGATCTCTGGGGGTATGGCCCAACGGGTCGGGATTGCCCGGGCACTGGCGATGAAGCCCAGTGTGCTGTTAATGGACGAGCCTTTTGGCGCACTGGACGCGCTGACGCGTGCCCACCTGCAGGATTCGCTGATGAAAATTCAGCAGGACCTGAACAGCACCGTGATCATGATTACCCATGACGTGGACGAGGCGGTGCTGCTGTCGGACCGCATTGTGATGATGACCAACGGGCCGGCTGCCACCATCGGGGAGGAGTTGCACATTGAGCTGGAGCGCCCCCGCAACCGGGTCACCCTGGCCGACCATCCAGAATATGTGCGCTACCGCTGTCTCTTATACACATCTCCGAGCCCACGAGACGGACTCCTATCTCGT
>CAJXOQ010000126.1 GCA_913057975.1 uncultured Marinobacter sp. | reverse complement strand
GAGATAGGAGTCCGTCTCGTGGGCTCGGAGATGTGTATAAGAGACAGCAATAACAATTATCCATTATTTAGGCATTGAGGCTTTCGAGTGGCCCTGAGCTTTATAAAAAGC
The DNA here is from genome assembly GCA_913057975.1 of uncultured Marinobacter sp. Lineage (GTDB taxonomy): Bacteria > Pseudomonadota > Gammaproteobacteria > Pseudomonadales > Oleiphilaceae > Marinobacter. Next base: position 11,622 of record CAJXOQ010000126.1, on the reverse strand, counting down.
TTTCTGAAGCGTTCTGATACGCGGCAACACGTTTATCTGGAAGTTCGTCCTGATGGCATCGCCTGGGCAGAAGCCGGAGGTAGTGTCGGTTTTGCTGATTGCTTACCAGCAAAGCGGGGCCCCGTTCTCCGTGGGTTGGTCGGGGGGCGCGCCTGGGCGGGTGTCGATACCACTCTGGTTTTACCGATGGACCAATACCAGGTATTCCAGTTGGAGCGCCCTGAGGGCGTTGAGGACTCGGAGCTTGGTGATGCCCTGAAGTGGAAACTCAAGGACATTCTCGATTTTAATCCGTCCGATGCGATCTGCGATGTATTTCCGTTTCCGGAAGATGCTTCTCGTGGCCGCGGCGACCTGGTTAACGTGGTTGCTGCCAGGAAGTCTCTCGTTAGCGAGCTGGTTGCACTGGTCGAGGAATGCGACCTGGCATTGATTTCCATTGATATCGCCGAGTTGGCTCTGCGTAACCTGGTGCCCCGCATTGATCCTGATCACCGGGGTGCGGCCGTGGTGCACATGCGCGAGCGGTTCGGGCAGATGATCGTCTGTAAAGGGGAAACCCTGTACCTGTCGCGACGGCTGGACGTGACGTCGGATGACCTTCGGGATGCAACGCGGCAGGAGAACGCCGTGCAGTCTTTGGCCCTTGAAATGCAACGCTCACTCGATTACTACGAAAGTCAGTTGGGGCAGGGGCCCCCTGCCGTCATTCGCCTGGTGGCGCGTGATAATCTCATGCCATTGCCCTCCATGCTTGCCTCCTATGTTGCCGCCACCGTTGAAACGCTGGATTGGGCACCTTACGGTCTTGATGAGCCTCTGGACAGCCGCTGCCTGGTTGCCTGGGGTGCAAGTCTGTTACCGGGCGGAAAGGGGGCAAAATGATCCAGCAGGTCAACCTCTATACCGACGAACTCCGTCCCCGAAAGCAAAAACTGCAGGCCCGGATGGCTCTGTCCATTCTGGCCCTGGCGTTGGTTGTGATTGTGGTGTCCGCCGGGGTTGTCCGATATCAGGCGTCGCACTTGCAGATGCAGGTCGATTCGCGGCAGGTGCAGAACGATCAGCTACAGCGCTCGGTGGAGCAACTGACCTCCGAGGCGGAAGCCCGCCAACCCGACCCTGAGGTTGAAGCCGCCCTTGAGCGTGTAACCGCGACTCTGGCACGAAGGCAGCGACTGCTGAACCGTGTGGAAGACCTTGTGGCCAGTGAGGCAGCGGGGTTTTCAGCGCAGCTGTCGGCATTGGCTCGACAGGTGCCGCAAGGGCTCTGGCTGACGCACATCCGTCTGGACGGCCTTCAGGGGAATGTTGCTTTGGCTGGCAGGTCGCAGACCGGGCGCCTTGTGCCGGAATACCTCGAAAAGCTCAGCGGGGAGCCCGCCTTCGTGGGTAAGACCTTCGGCAGCTTCGGGCTTGACCGAGAGGAAGACGGGCGCTGGATTGAGTTTCAGGTTGCCACGGACAGGAACTGGGAGGGTGCTGAATGAAACAGGCTTTTCGTCAGCAATTTGATAGAGGTTCTGCCTGGTTCAATGATCGCCCTGTTCGCGAGCGGGCAATGATTACTGTAACCACCGTGGTCCTGGTTCTTTTTGTTGGCTGGGAATTGTGTGTAGCGCCTGTGATGGGCCGCAACGATCAGCTCCAGTCCCGCCTGGATTCTTTGGCCAACACTCAGGCGTCGTTACTCGAGCAGCAACAAGTGTTGACCGCGCGCTTGTCTTCCGACCCATCCCAGCAAATGCGGGACAGGCTCGCTGCGCGCCAGCAGCGTCTTGACCAACTTGATGAGGAGCTGGCCGAAACCACCGGACGGCTGATCGCGCCGAGGGCTATGGTGGGATTATTGCGGGAGATCCTGGCCGCCCAGAACGAACTTGAGCTACTGGGTGTTGAATTGATGCCGCCTGTGCCCGTATTTGAGGATGGTCCAGGCATGCCAGAAGACACTAACAGCAATGCCGACAATGAAAACCGTGAGCCGTTGCTGTTCGCACACGATGCGGAAATCGCCATTCGTGGAGGCTATATGAACGTGTTGGCTTACCTCGAGACCCTTGAAGCCATGGACGCCCGCCTCGGTTGGGTGCTGCTTGACTATGATGTCAGTGAATATCCGGACAACGAGATTCGGGTTCGGGTTCGGACATTAAGCTTGGACCGTGCATGGTTGGGAGTCTGAAATGAGGGTGCTGCTGATCATGTTGATGTTGGCTGTCGCGGATGCGTTTGCCCTTGAGGATCCAACTCGGCCGAACGGCTTTTCAGCCAGTGCGCCACAGTCAGAACCGGCGAGGGAGTTTTCGTTGGCGTCGATATTTATTGGCAATAATCGCAGGTTGGCGGTTATCGATGGAGAGACCCGCAGGGAAGGGCAGGCGTTTGAGGGGGTTCGCATACGGCGGATTTACCCCGACCGGGTTGAGCTGGTCGATCAGGGAAGACTGCGCGTCCTACGCCTTGAACCCCTTCCGCAAGTGCGGAGTCCGCAATGACAGACAAACGAGCTGCTATGACACTGAATCGAACGTTTTTGACCGTGCTGCTGGCAACGTCACTGGCCGCCTGCAGCAATAACCCGCTGATGCGCACCAGTCAGGCCACCTCGACGGACGCTGCACAGTCGATTGATGAAGCACTGGCGGAGGCCGAAGCTGAATCCGCGTTGCAGCGCGCCGAGCGGGAACAAGCCGCAAGGGCAGGTGTTCCGGAAGAAGTCAGTGCTGCCCTGATGCCGTCGCTGTCTGCGGACACGAATGACGAGGAACGGTTCGATGTCGATGCCCGTGGCCTTGCCGCCGGCCCGTTCTTCGAAGCGTTGGTGGAAGGTAGCCGGTATAACGTGGTGGTTCATCCCGGTGTTGACGCCGTTGTTGACCTGAGGCTCCGGGACGTGACCGTCCCCGAAGTAATGGATATCACCAGTGACCTCTACGGTCTGGATATTCAGCGCAAGGGGCGATTGTTTCAGGTAAAGGCTGAAAGCGTCCAGACTCGGATGTTCCCGATCGACTACCTGCACTTCAAGCGCAGTGGCGGCTCTGAGACCCGTGTCAGTTCCGGGCAGGTCAGCAGTTCACGTGACAATTCAACCGGTGCGGGCGCGTCGCAGGGTGATGTCGACAACGCCGACACTGCGAACCTTGTTGGCACCCGAATCTCCACCGAGACCGAGTCCGATTTCTGGACCGATATTCAGCGCGCGCTGCAAATGATCGTAGGATCGGAGAATGGCAAGCAGGTGATCATCAACCCCGGCGCCGGACTGGTGATGGTGCGCTCCGATGGAAAGTCCCTGGCGCAAGTGGAAGAGTACCTTCGCCGAACTCAGTTAATCATGCAGCGGCAGGTGGTGCTGGAAGCCAAGATACTGGAGATTGGTCTGAACGAAGGCTATCAGCAAGGCATTAACTGGGCAGATATCCAGAGTGCGTCAAGCGTGACTGCATCGGATGGCTTGCCGGAAGACTTTACCGCACAGGCCTTGGCAGGGCAGGTGATTACTACCTCAGATATTGGAGGGTTGTTCTCGGCCAGCGTCCGGGCGGGTGACTTTACCGGGTTGATCGAATTGCTTGGCGAGCAGGGCAACGTGCAGATTCTCTCCAGCCCCCGAATTTCGACCGTTAACAATCAAAAAGCGGTTATCAAGGTTGGCACCGACGAGTTTTTCGTAACGGACATCGACTTCGACGACAACAATTCGGCGGTGACGGCCACTGACCGGACCTCCACCTCAGTGGAACTGACCCCGTTTTTCTCCGGGATTTCGCTGGATGTTACCCCACAGATTTCAGAAGACGGCGCCATTACCCTGCATGTGCACCCCTCTGTGAGCGAGGTGAATGATCAGGAGAAGGTGATCACGGTGGGCGACCGGGACGTCACCCTGCCCTTGGCGCTAAGCACGGTTCGCGAGACCGACAGTGTGATCCGTGCCGAGAGTGGCCAGATTGTGGTGATCGGCGGGTTGATCCAGAACACCAGCGAGGACAACAACTCGGCAGTGCCCTTCTTCAGTGAAATTCCCCTGTTGGGAGAATTGTTTAAACAGCGCCGGTTCCAGTCTCGCAAGAGCGAGCTGGTCATCCTGTTGCGCCCCGTGGTTGCCGGCAGCCAGCAGATGAATGCGGATGTATCGGCCAGTCGCGACCGGATGCGGGTTCTGCGGGAACTGCTGGAGTCTTCCGAGTCTGTGAAACCCCAACCGGAGAAAGCCAGGCGCTAGCATGTACGAAGCTCATTTCGGACTGCAGGAAGCACCGTTTGCATTGACGCCCAACACCCGGTATTTCCTCCGGGCACGTAGCCACAGCGATGCGCTGGAACTGCTGTTGGTGGCCTTGCGTGAGCGGGAAGGCTTTATAAAAATCACCGGCGAGGTTGGTACCGGCAAAACCCTGCTGTGCCGGTTGTTGCTCAATGAACTGGAGCAGGATGCCCATACGGCCTACATTCCCAACCCACATCTGACACCGGAGACCCTCTACGAGGCTGTGGCGGAGGAGCTGGGTGTGGACGTTGAGCGATGCGCCAACACTCACCAGATACTGAAAGCTCTGAACGAGCGCCTGATTGCGCTGGCCATGGAGCAACGCCAGGTGGTGTTGGTGATTGATGAAGCCCAGGCCATGCCAGAGGAAACCATCGAGGCGCTGCGTCTGTTGACCAATCTGGAAACCGAAAGTACACGGCTGTTGCAAGTGGTACTGTTCGGACAACCGGAACTGGACCAGATACTCCAGCAGGACAGCATGAGGCAGCTACGGCAACGGATTACCTTTCAGTATTGCCTGGCACCATTGGATAAGGTGTCGGTGGCTCAATACCTAAGGCATCGCCTGTCCCAGGCCGGGTACAACGGCGGTGATCTGTTTGCGCCCTCTGCACTGCGTTTGATTTCCCGATCATCCGGCGGAATCCCGCGGTTGGTCAATATTATCGCCCATAAGTCCCTGCTATCGGCGTGGGGCCGAGGCGACCAGCAGGTGAGCCGCTGGCACGTGATGCAAGCGGTCAGGGACACTGACAGCGCCCGCGTCCCCAACCTTCTGGTGAGGTGGCTATGAGCTTGCTCAATGATGCACTGCGGGCTGCCGAGCAGCGCCAGGATCGGCCTGTGGCACCCGGAGTCTATGCAGGTGGTCAGGCGAAGACTGGCAATCGCAAGCCTGCGTTGGTGAGCGTGTTGGTGATTCTGGCGATCGTGGTCGCTGGCCTTGGTGGCTACTGGCTGCTCTCGATCGACTCCTCTTCTGCCCCCGCAGAACCGGCAGATGCCGCAAAGCCCGCGTCGTCACCAGCGATAGTTGAGCCGGAACAGGTTCAAATACAGTCAACCACCCCGCAAACACTCGCGTCACAAAACCAGGCGCCAGAACCGTTGCCGCCGGAAACCACGGAACCCGACATCACGGAACCCGAGACAGCGGAACAAGAGCCGGTTCAGACATCTCCCGCCTCGGTTTCGAAAAGGGAAGAGGTTGAACCGTCATCGGCAGAGGCAGAGGCAGAGACTGAGACCCAGGAAACGCAACCCGAACAGACCACCACGGCTGATGTGAAACAGGTGCCGGAAACGCCGGCTGCGACCGATCGCAGCACTGCGAGGGAGCTGGAAAAATTGGTGGCGCAGGGCCGTATTACCGACGCAGAGCGCCGTCTTGCGGCCCTGACCCGGGAGCAGGACGCCCCCCGCAGCCGCTATGTGGTTGCCAGGGCATTGCTGGTTGATGGCAAACAGGATCAGGCCCTTGGTTGGTTGCCCGCGGAGGTTACCGCACAAAACCCGGCTTTGCGTTTGCTGAGAGCAAGGGCCCTGCACGCCAACAATGATCTGGGTGCGGCCCTCAACACACTGACGTCGAGCATTCCCCCTGTGGAAGGACATGCCGAATACCGCGTTACGCTGGCAACGTTGCTGCAACAACAAGGTGACAGTGCAGAAGCCGCCCGGCACTGGGCGGCACTGATTGCCTGGGATGACAGCCAGGCTCCATGGTGGGTGGGGCTGGCAATTTCCCTCGAGACACAGGGCGAGCTGGCCGGAGCGGCCAGGGCCTACCAGCAGGCAGCCGAACTTCCGGGGCTGCCCCGGTCGTTGGCCGACTACGTACAGCAACGCCTGCAGGCATTGCGGGCAGGATGATCCATGGCTGAAGCAAAGAAAAAAATCCGCATAGGCGACCTGCTGGTCCAGAACGACGTCATCACTGAGCAACAGTTGATGACCGCCTTGCGTGAGCAGAAAAATACCGGACGCAAGCTGGGCCGTACCCTGATCGATCTGGGCTATGTGGAAGAGGACAACCTCCTCAACATCCTGTCACGCCAACTTGATGTGCCATTCGTTCAGTTGCGCCACTTCCAGTTCAACAACGAGCTGGTCAAGAAGCTGCCGGAAGCCATGGCCCGCCGTTTCCGCAGCATCGTATTGGCGGAACAGAGCGGCGAATTGCTGGTAGGTATGGCCGACCCGCTCGACATCTTCGCCTACGACGAACTGGTGCGGGTGCTGAAACAGCCGATCAAGCAGGCCGTTGTGCGGGAAAGCGAACTGCTGAATACCCTCGATCTGGTGTATCGCCGTACTGACGAAATTGCCTCGCTGGCGGAAGAACTGGAAGACGAACTGGGCGACGACGCCTTTGACCTGGCGGACCTCAGCGCCGAGTCTGAAAGCGCGGAAGCACCTGTGGTAAAGCTTCTGCAAACGCTGTTTGAAGATGCCGTGCAGGCCCGCAGCTCCGATATTCACATTGAACCTGATGAGACTGTGGTACGTATTCGCCAACGGGTGGATGGCGTGCTGCAGGAACAGGTGATGAAGGAAAAGCGGGTTAACTCCGCTCTAGTGCTACGCCTTAAACTGATGGCTGGCCTGAACATTTCCGAGAAGCGGATACCCCAGGATGGCCGCTTCAATATCCGCGTAAAGGGCCGCAGCATCGATGTGCGGGTTTCCACCATGCCGGTTCAGTACGGTGAGTCGGTAGTCATGCGTTTGCTGGACCAGAGCCAGGGCATGCTGAACCTGGACGTCACCGGCATGCCGGAAACGCTGCTCGAAAACTTCCGCCGCATGATCAAGAAGCCCCACGGCATGATTCTGGTCACCGGCCCGACCGGTAGCGGTAAGACCACAACCCTTTATGGCGCTCTAACCGAGCTCAACCGCCCGGAAGTCAAAATCATCACGGCAGAAGACCCGGTGGAGTACCGGTTGCCGCGCATTACCCAGGTGCAGGTAAACCCGAAAATCGGCCTGGAATTCGCCAGTGTACTGCGCGCCGCGCTGCGCCAGGACCCGGACGTGATCCTGGTGGGTGAGATGCGGGACCATGAAACCGCCGAGATTGGCCTGCGTGCGGCGATGACCGGCCACCTGGTGCTCTCGACGCTGCACACCAACGACTCCATTAGCAGCGCCATGCGATTGATTGATATGGGCGTGGAGCCTTTCCTCGTGGCCAGTTCCCTTCTTGGCGTTGTTGCCCAGCGGTTGGTGCGCAAGGTCTGTGAGAACTGTCGCGAGGCCTACGAACCCACCAGTCAGGAAAAAGTCTGGCTGAACCAGTTCGATCTTGATCCGCTCGATCTGGAGGCCGGGTTCGTACATGGTCGTGGTTGCTACCAGTGCAGCAACAGTGGTTACCGCGGGCGTCTGGGTGTGTACGAAATGCTGGAAATGAACGAGGGGATGCTGGACGCACTGCGCCGCCAGGACATTGCCGGTTTCACCCGGGAGGCCCGCAGAAGCCACCTTTACCGGCCGCTTGGTCTTTGCGCCATGGATTTTGCGATGCAGGGCGTCACCACCCTGGAAGAAGTTGCCCGGGTGGCGGCGACCTCTGAGGGCGACGTGTCCCTGGACGAGGTGCCGGTGCTCTCTCAAACCTCTGGTAACAGCGATGTCGACAACCCTGCTCCCAATGAGGGAGGTGTCTGATGCAGTTTACGTACCGGGGTAAGGACAGCAGAGGAGCCGTGCAACAGGGTGCGCTGGCTGCGCCGAGCCCCGAGGCGGCAGCGTCCGAACTCATGCGGCGGGGCATCACACCCCTGGCGATCCGTGAGCAGGCACAAGGCGAATCCATCGGCGACCGGCTGAATAACTTGCCGCTGTTCCGCAAGAAAATCACCCTGGACGAACTGATCGTGTTCTGCCGTCAGATGCATGCGTTGACCAAGGCTGGCATCCCGTTGATACGAACCATGCGTGGCCTGGCGGACACGACGCGCTCACCCGCACTCAGCGAAGTGCTGGACGACGTAACGGATCGCCTTGAGGCCGGCTCCACGATGGCTACCGCCATGCAGGCGCATCCCAAGGTGTTTCCGGATCTGTTTATCGCCATGATCCACGTGGGTGAGAACACCGGGCAACTGGACGATGCCTTCAAGCGGTTGTCTGAGATCCTCGAACTGGAGCGGGACACCAAAAGGCGCCTCAAGCAGGCCATGCGTTATCCCACCTTCGTGGTGATTGCCCTGTTTGCGGCGCTGATGGTGGTGAACTTCCTGGTGATTCCGAAGTTCTCGGCGGTCTTCAACAAACTGGGCGCCGACCTGCCATTCCTGACCCAGGTACTTGTCGGCACCTCCAACTTCCTGTTGGGCTACTGGTACATCGTGCTGTTTGGTATGGCCGCAACGGCGCTCTTGGTACGGCAGTGGAAAAACACCGATCACGGACGCCTGACCTGGGACCGCTACAAACTGAAAATGCCTATTATCGGGCCGCTACTGGAGCTGATCACCCTAAGCCGGTTCGCCCGTAACTTCGCCAGTATGCTGTCTGCGGGCATGCCCGTGACCCATGCGTTGACCGTGGTTGCAGACGCCACGGATAACGCCTGGATATCCAAACACATCAAGGAAATGCGGATCGGTATCGAACGCGGTGAAAGCCTGCTGCGGACAGCCCGTCAGAGCGATATGTTCACGCCGCTGATCCTGCAGATGATTGCGGTGGGTGAGGAAACCGGTTCGGTGGACGACATGCTCGTGAACGTGGCGGACTTCTACGATGAAGACGTCGACTACGGCCTCAAACGACTGGCGGAATCCATCGAACCGATACTGATTGTGGCCATGGGCATTCTGGTCCTCATTCTTGCACTGGGCGTGTTCCTGCCCATATGGGACCTGGGGGCGGCCGCCATGGGGCGTGGGTGAATGACCAGCCAGAAGTATTCGGCGATGTCGGTGCTGACCAACTCACATCGGCTGAGATTTCTGGTCGCCCTGTGCATCCTTTTGACCCTTTGGTGGGTATTGCTGGGAGTCGTGGAACGCGAAGCCGGCAGGGCAGAACAACAAGGTACACGGCTGATGCTCAACCAGATCAGGAGTGTACTGGTAGTAAAAGCAGCCGAGATTCGCCTGCAGGAAGGGGCCGACTTCAGAGCCTGGGCGGGCAGAAACCCTTTCGAGTGGTTCGGATCGGAACCGACCCGGTATGACGGAGTCTGTCATGACGGTCGGCCAGAGCCGGGCCGATGGTGTTTCAAGCGGTTACAAACCGGCGATAAAGGCTACAAAAAAGACACAGCAGGCGCGCAGGGAAGGGTTATATTTCAACCACGTCAGCCGATAACCCTTGGAGACAGACAGGGAAGTGGCGACACACTCATGGCCTGGGTTGTGGCGGTAGAGTTCACGGACAGGAATGGCAACGGACGCCTTGATGAACAGGATCTCCAGTCCGGACTGAGGTTGCAGCCGGTGGGGACAAACGATCGTACCGAACATTGATAACATGCCTCAGGGAGGCCACGCTATGAGGGCAATGACAATAAAAGCCCACCAGACAAAGGGGTTTACCCTAATTGAGCTGGTGGTGGTGATCTCCATACTCGCCATTCTTGCAGCCTTTGCATTGCCGCGGTTCGCCGAACTGTCGGACGAAGCCCATCGGGCAAGCATCCAGGGTACCTCGGGCGCCTACGCCGCCGCTGTTGCACTGGTTCGTGCCCAATGGACCGCCCGTGGCGCCGCTGGCGCACAGACCGATCTGCCCGGCTTTGGCGAGGAAAACGTCGACGTGAGTGCTGACGGTTGGCCAACGGGTGTGGGTGGCAACACCGACCCGGCCTCCATGAGCGACACCGAATGCCAGGACCTCTGGCTGGCCCTGATGCAGTCAAACGCACCGACCGTGGCAACCTCCGGCGACACAACGGATTACACAGCAACCGCAAGCGGGTCCGTTTGTACCTACGAGTACAACCTCAATGGTGGCACGGACAACATTCAATACGACGCCGACAGCGGCGAAGTAATTCGGGTTATCAATTAATCCATTTTAAAGCAGCAAAAGCAGGAGAAAACCATGAATATGATGAACCAGATGGCCGCGAGAAAAGAGAAAGGTTTCACCCTTATTGAACTGGTAATGGTGATTGTGATTCTCGGGATTTTGGCGGCGTTTGCGTTGCCGAGGTTTGCGGATTTGGGAGGGGATGCCCGTCGCTCCAGCATTCAGGCAGCATCTGGCTCAGTAAAGTCAGCTTCAGCGATTGCCCATTCGGCTTGGTTGGCAGCCGGTAGCACTGCGAGTGCCCCAGTAACGCTTGAAACTACTCCAATCGCGATGTCTGCGGCCGGCTATCCACTTGCAGATGGGCAAGGTCTAGATGCAAGTTCATTGTCTACTAACGGCATAGTGACAGCGGCCCAACTATCCGAGTCAGACTACACCATGGCAGCTGCTTCGGGAGTACTAACGGTGACACTAGGTGAATGTTCATTTACATACACTGAGAGTACTGGCGCAGTGACTGATGTTGCGGATAGCGATGGCTCTACAGCAGGTTGTTAATTGTAGTTTGGCAGAGTCGTATGTTGGATTAGCGAGAGCGTAATCCGACCTACGTTCTGCGTTGGGGGCTACGGGCAATCCGGGAGTGGGGCATGAAAACAAGAATCGCCCCGAGGTCATCGGGGTTCACCCTTGTCGAGCTGGTCATGGTCATCATCCTGATCGGGGTTCTCTCCGCTCTGGGTGTTGGCCTGTTTGCCAGCCGCTCCGCCTTTTCCCCTCTTCTTATTACCCAGCAACTGTCGTCCGCCACGCTGCTTGCCCAGCAGGCGGCGCTGGCTGGGAACAGCGCTGACACTCTGATCATTCGCCAGACCGGCGACGAACTCAGATTTTCAGCCGCCTCCTCCCAGTTCACACTGAAGCGCAGTGGCTCAACACTGGCTTATCGCGTGGAGAATGCGCCTTATGCCAATGTCCCTGCTGGCGGTCTGACGGTGGGCTTTGATGGCTTTGGCCGGGTTGCATCCCCGACGGCCAGAGCCAATATTGATTTCCGCGTTACTGGCGATAGCACGTTCAATCTTTGTCTCAGTTCCTTGGGCGCGGTTTATGACGGGACCTGTCCATGACCAGGCCAGTCAAATACGGGCGTATCCAGAAAGGTGCCACACTGGTCGAGTTGGTGATCACCATTGTTATTATCAGCGTCGCTATTGCCGGGGTCGTGGGTGCGTTTGCGCTTATCTCCGGGCGTAGTGCGGATCCATTGAATCAGACGCGGGCGGTTGCACTCGCACAGATATACATCTGTCTCTTATACACATCTGACGCTGCCGACGAATAGAGAGGTGTAG
>CAJXOQ010000125.1 GCA_913057975.1 uncultured Marinobacter sp. | reverse complement strand
CGAGATAGGAGTCCGTCTCGTGGGCTCGGAGATGTGTATAAGAGACAGGATGATGCCCGGCGCAAGGAAATGGAAGAACGCATGGGCTTCGATGCCTATGGCGTGACCGAGGAAATGCCGGACCCGGTAGCCAGGGCCATGCGTAGCCTGCTGGATCATATGCACGCTGTGGATGATCGCATTGAGAACATGTGCAAGGCGCTTCGCAAAGTAAACAGTGAGTACCAGAACGGCGAGTTGCCGCCGCTGCAGGAAGAGGATTTCGACTGTGTGCGGGACGACGAGCCGTCGCAACGGTGAATACTTGACTGTTTTGGTTGGTCAATTCATACTCGGCGTTGTTAAAGCCGAATCAATCCCTGACCGGGGCTGACGTTATGAGACTGACCACCAAAGGCCGCTATGCGGTGACGGCAATGCTGGATCTCGCCCTTCATGGGGATCAGGGGCCGGTGAGTCTGGCTGACATATCTGCCCGGCAGGAGATTTCCCTCTCGTATCTCGAGCAGTTATTTTCCCGCCTTCGCCGTCACAAACTGGTGACCAGTATCCGGGGCCCCGGCGGTGGTTATCGCCTGAGCCGTGAGGCAGACTCCGTCTTTATCGCGGAAGTCGTCGACGCGGTCAGCGAATCCCTGGATACCACCCGTTGCGGCAACAAGGGTGATTGCCAGAATGGCGAGAAATGCCTGACCCACCACCTGTGGTCTGATCTCAGTGATCAGATTCATCAGTTCCTCAGTGATATCAGTCTTGGGGATCTGATGCGCAAACGGGAGATTCAGGTGGTTGCCGATCGGCAGAACAGGCGCCATTCAGACGGCGACTCACAGACTATTAACACCGAGCGCCTTACGGATCAGGCGCCGGCCTGAACGACTATCCTGAAACTTCTATGAAAAAGCCTGTCTATCTGGATTATGCGGCCACCACGCCCGTAGACCCTGTCGTTGCCGAAGAAATGGTCAAATACCTGACACCTGATGGTGTGTTTGGTAACCCTGCCTCCCGCTCCCATGGCTTTGGCTGGCAGGCTGAGGCTGCCGTTGAAGGCGCCCGCCGGCAGGTGGCGAGTCTGCTCCATGCGGACCCTCGTGAGATCGTGTGGACGTCCGGCGCTACCGAATCCGACAACCTTGCCATCAAGGGTGCGGTCGCAGGTAAGAACAACCCGCACGTTGTGACATCGATGATTGAACACAAAGCGGTGCTCGATACCTGCAAATGGCTTGAGGGGCAGGGGGTTGAGGTTACCTGGCTGAAACCGGGCGCTGACGGGCGGGTGTCCTGTCAGCAGGTCGAAGGTGCGCTCCGGGATAATACTGTTCTGGTCACCCTGATGATGGTTAATAACGAACTGGGTAGCCAGACGGATATCGCTGCCATCGGTGCCATGCTTCGCGAACGCGGTGTGTTGTTTCATGTGGACGCGGCTCAGGCGGCCGGGAAGACCGAGGTGGATGTGGGGGCCATGTCGGTGGACCTGTTATCGCTGTCGGGGCATAAGGTTTATGGGCCCAAGGGTATTGGGGCTCTCTATGTGCGACGTTCGCCGGACGTACGAATTGAATCCCAGATTCATGGGGGTGGCCATGAACGGGGTATGCGTTCCGGGACACTGCCCACTCATCAGATAGTCGGCATGGGCAAAGCCTTTGATCTGGCCGGCGAAAAACTGGAGCAGGAGAAGGCGCGACTGGAATCGCTGCGCAAGCGCTTCCTGTCGGGGCTTGAGGGGCTTGACGGTGTGACGCTCAACGGCAGTGCCGAGCATCGGGTCCCGGGGATCATCAACCTCTCATTTGCAGGTGTCGATGCCGAATCCCTGATGCTGGGCTTGCGGGAACTGGCGGTTTCGTCCGGTTCAGCCTGCTCGTCGGCCACCATTGAGCCTTCATTTGTGCTCAAGGGTATTGGGCTGGATGATGAGCAGGCGCATCGGGCACTCCGGTTTTCCTTTGGACGCTTTTCGACGGAAGAGGAGGCTGACTTCGCAGCGGCGCAAATCGTTGACGTTGTTACCCGTCTCCGTTCAGTGCGGTAGGCAGTTGCCTCCGGACTGCGTATAATCCCAACCCTGAAATTTTTCTGAACCTGAATGGAGATAGATCATGGCAAACGAGCGCACGCTCTCGATTATCAAGCCCGATGCAGTCGCAAAAAATGTGATCGGCGAAATCTACTCACGCTTCGAAAAAGCGGACCTGACTATTGTCGCCGCGAAGATGATGCACCTGACCCAGGAACAGGCAGAAGGGTTTTACGCCGAGCACAAGGAGCGCCCGTTTTTCAATGATCTGGTTGCGTTCATGACCTCTGGCCCTGTTGTTGTTCAGGCTCTGGAAGGCAATGGTGCTATCCTGAAGAATCGTGACCTGATGGGAGCAACCAATCCCAAGGAAGCGGAAGCGGGCACCATTCGTGCCGACTTTGCATCTTCAATTGATGCCAACGCTGTTCATGGTTCAGATTCTGCTGCGTCAGCTGAGCGCGAAATTGCGTATTTCTTTAATGACAGTGAGATCTGCCCGCGCGGCTGATCAGGCTGTATCGGGCCGGACATACGTCCGGCCCGTATTGGTTATTTGATTGAGGTTATGAAATGACAGCTGTTGCTGAGAAAACCAACCTTCTGGGAATGCCCAAGGCCAAAATGGAGGCCTTTTTTGAGTCCCTGGGGGAGAAACGTTTCCGCGCAACACAGGTGCTGCAATGGATTCACCAGCGCGGGGCCGATGACTTTGATCAAATGACCAATATGAGTAGGGTGCTGCGGGAAAAGCTGAAGGCCGTTGCGGAAATTCGTGGGCCGGAGGTGGTGTACGACGAGTCCTCCAAAGACGGTACCCGCAAATGGGTCATGCGCATGGACAACGGCAACAGTGTTGAAACCGTGCTCATACCTGACGGCGAGCGCGGCACGCTGTGCGTATCGTCGCAGATTGGCTGCAGCCTCGATTGCACGTTTTGTTCGACGGGCAAGCGTGGATTTAACCGCAATCTTACCGCTGCCGAAATCATTGGGCAGGTCTGGGTTGCGCGTAAGGCGTTCATGCCATTTGCACCCGGCCCGGATCGCCCCATTACCAACGTGGTGATGATGGGGATGGGCGAGCCGTTGCTGAACTTCGACAACGTTGTCGATGCGATGAACCTGATGATGGAGGACCTGGCCTACGGCATTTCCAAGCGACGTGTCACAGTCAGTACCTCTGGCGTGGTTCCGGCACTGGACAAGTTGGGTGAAGTTACCGATGTTTCACTGGCCATTTCGCTCCATGCCCCCAATGATGAGTTGCGTAACCAGTTGGTGCCGTTGAATAAAAAGTACCCTATTGCGGAGTTGCTGGCAGCGACGCGTCGTTATCTTGCACGCCTGCCTGACAAGCGGAAGGCAACCATTGAGTACACGGTGATTGAAGGCGTTAATGATCAGCCTGAGCACGCCAGGGAACTCGCCGTTGTTCTTCGCGGCCTGCCGTGCAAGATTAACCTGATCCCGTTCAATCCGTTTCCCGAGAGCGATTTTCGCCGTCCCAGTAACAACGCGACCCGCCGTTTCCAGGCAGTCCTGAACGAGGCCGGCTTTATCGCCACGGTGAGAACCACTCGCGGTGACGATATCGATGCAGCCTGTGGTCAGCTGGTAGGGATGGTGGAAGACCGCACCAAGCGTAGTCAGCGTTATATCCAGGTGCAGCAGGTCAGTCCGTAAACCCGGTGCCGATATGCACCTTCCAATTCAAGAGGAATTACCGACTGTGACATTTATTCCAGTGAAAAGGATGCGAGCCGCGCTTGTCGTGGTATTGCTGGCGATGTTTGTCGCAGGGTGCGTGACCAATACCGATAGCCGCTTTGCTCGTGAGGCAGATCGCGACAAGGCTGTCAGGAATTATGTCCAGTTGGGAACCGCCTACATCGGCCAAGATAATCTGGAAAGAGCCCGGTACCACCTTGAAAGGGCGCTTGAGTTGGCCCCTGATGACCCCGGGGCGTTGGCGGCCATGGGGCTGATCTATAACGCCGAGGGTGAGCCGGAACTGGCTGAGAGATCGTTCAGGGAATCGCTCGACAGTGATCAGGGCTATACCCGTGGGCGCGTTTATTACGGGGCTTTCCTGTACGGCGCGGGTCGGTTTGAGGATTCCCGCGAACAGTTCCTTGCGGCATCCAGGGACACGTCCTACAACGACAGGGCGTCCGTGTTCTTCAACCTCGGATTGACGGAAGAAAGGATTGGCAACCTTGAGGGTGCTACTACGGCGTATCGGCGCGCTGTTGAATTATCCCGTGGTGATGCAAAGTCGCTGCTTGCGCTGTCACGGACGCTGGTCGAATCTGGGGAGCATCAGGCCGCCTCTCGTCACTACAGCCGCCTGATGACGCTGATGCAACGGAATCAGAATCTCCGCCATTCTCCGGAAAGCCTCTACACAGGTATTCGCATCGCCCGGCATTTGGGCGACAGGAACCGGGAATCGAGCCTCGGACTTCTGCTGAAAAACAATTTTCCAAACTCTGTCGAATACCAACAATACAGGGTGATGACATCCAATGGACAGTGATGACGCACAACAACCGTCGGGCCTGAGTGAGCCTACGGGTCAATTGCTCAAGCGTGCGCGTGAGCAGAAGGGGCTCAGTATTTCCGCCGTGGCCGATGCCCAGCATCTTCGCCCGGCCGTGATACAGGCGATAGAAGACGGGCATTATGAACAGATCGACAGTGAACTGTTCCTCAAAGGCTATGTCAGAACCTACGCGCGGCAGGTTGACCTTGATCCAGATGCAGTGATCGCGACGCTGGATGAGGAACTGGAGCCACTGCGGCAGCGAAAAGAGCAGGCAGAAGAAGCCAATCCGCTGATTGATATCGAACGTCGCAGACGTCGGAAACGCCGCGTTGCGAAATTGCTGCTTCTCCTGTTGGTCATCGCGGTGATCGCATTCCTCGCGTTGCGTTTTATGGGTGAACTGGGCGGTATAGCAGGCGGTACGTCGGAACCGACTGGTTCCCAGGAACCGGACGTTGCCACTCAGAATGAACCGTCCGATCAGGTGGCATCGATGAGCGAAACAGTTGATACCGAGCCACCAGAGCCGGAAACCGACGAGGCAACCGTTCGTCTTTCCGAGCCGGTTGCTGAAGAGTCGGTCGTTGAGGACAATGACGAATTGACGGCGCTGCCGGAAGAATCCCGGGTGGACGAGCAGGTCTCTGATTCCGCGACCCAGACGGCCGTGAACGATTCCGCACCTGCTGAGCAGCCGGCTGTGGAGGCGGTTGATGAAAGCCGGGTGCCGGTGGTGACCAGTGAGCCGGAGCCAGCGTTTCAGGAGAGCGCCCAGCCAACGGCCGCCGTCGGCAGTGGTCGCTTGGAAATGACGTTCAGCGATGAATGCTGGGTTCAGGTAACCGATTCGGCTGGCAATCGCCTGGTGGGCTCTCTGCAACGGGATGGCGACCAGGTTAATGTATCAGGCAGACTGCCTATCGACGTTGTTGTCGGCGCAGTCGATGCCATCGAATCGATAAGATTTGATGGTCAGGCGATTGATCTTTCCGGTTACCGGGTCGTCAACAACCGAGCAGAATTCACACTGGATATCTGAACGTTTCGAACCCTCTTTTGCGGTTAGCAGGCTATATGAACCACGAATCTCCGATCAAAAGACGCAAATCACGCCAGATAATGGTAGGCGATGTTCCCGTGGGCGGGGATGCGCCCATTGCTGTCCAGAGCATGACCAACACCAACACCTGCGACGTGGAT
Organism: uncultured Marinobacter sp.; assembly: GCA_913057975.1. Taxonomy (GTDB): domain Bacteria; phylum Pseudomonadota; class Gammaproteobacteria; order Pseudomonadales; family Oleiphilaceae; genus Marinobacter. The sequence goes on along the minus strand of CAJXOQ010000125.1, from coordinate 6,130 downwards.
GCGACCGTTGGCCAGATCCGTGCCCTGCAGGAGGCAGGAGCGGACATTGTGCGGGTTTCCGTGCCTACAATGGATGCTGCTGAAGCCTTCGGTAAGATTCGCTCAATGGTGTCGGTACCATTGGTGGCCGACATCCACTTTGATCACCGGATTGCTCTTCGGGTGGCGGAACTGGGTGTTGATTGTCTTCGTATCAACCCGGGTAATATCGGTCGGGATGACCGTGTCAGCGCCGTGATCAGCGCCGCGCGGGATGGCAATATCCCGATTCGTATTGGCGTCAACGCGGGCTCGCTGGAAAAGGCACTGCAACGCAAATATGGTGAACCGACACCCGAAGCTCTGGTTGAGTCGGCCATGCGCCATATCGACATTCTCGACCGTCATGATTTTCAGGACTTCAAGGTGAGCCTCAAGGCCTCGGAAGTCTTCATGACGGTGGCGGCATATCGTCAGATCGCCGCACAGATCGAACAGCCGCTGCATCTGGGTATTACCGAGGCAGGTGGCTTCCGCTCCGGGACAGTGAAGTCCTCTGTCGGCCTGGGCATGTTGCTGATGGACGGTATCGGAGACACCATCAGAGTGTCGCTCGCAGCGGACCCGGTGCAGGAAATCAAGGTTGGTTTCGATATTCTCAAAAGTTTGCGCCTGCGCAGTCGTGGCATCAACTTCGTCGCGTGCCCAAGCTGCTCACGCCAGAACTTTGATGTCATCCAGACTATGAACGACCTGGAGGCTCGCCTCGAAGACGTCAACGACTCCCTGGATGTCGCGATCATCGGCTGTATCGTAAACGGTCCGGGCGAGGCCAAGGTTGCCGACCTGGGCTTGACCGGCGGCAGCCCCAAGAACCTGTTCTACATGTCGGGTAAGCCCAATCAGAAGCTCGACAACGCCAACCTGACCGACGACCTGGAACGGCTGATCCGTGAGGAAGTGGCCCGTCGCAAGGAAAAGGAAGAAGCGATCATTACCCGCTCCACCGACTGAGAGCAGATCGTTAAATCACTGAAACAGATAAGGTAGTAACTTGGCTAAGATCCAGGCAATCCGCGGGATGAACGATATCCTGCCAGAGCAGACGCCGGTGTGGCAGTTTGTGGAAGACACGGTCAGGAAAGTACTTTCCCAGTACGGTTATCAAGAAATTCGCATGCCGGTGGTTGAGCAGACTGACTTGTTCAAGCGCTCTATTGGCGAAGTGACGGATATCGTCGAGAAAGAGATGTACACCTTTGAGGATCGCAACGGCGACAGCCTGACCCTGCGCCCCGAAGGTACGGCCGGCTGTGTGCGTGCTGCCGAAGAACACGGCCTGCTTTTTAACCAGACCCGTCGGCTTTGGTACACCGGCCCCATGTTCCGCCATGAGCGTCCCCAGAAAGGCCGTTACCGTCAGTTCCACCAGATCGGTGTGGAATGTTTCGGCATGGCGGGCCCGGATATTGATGCTGAGCTTCTCGTGCTGACGGCCAGGCTCTGGCGAGCGCTCGGGCTGAGTGAACATACCCGCCTGGAAATCAATTCCATTGGTACCTCTGCTGCCCGACGGGAATACCGTGAGGCGCTGGTGGCGTACCTCTCGGACTACCGGGATCAATTGGACGAAGACAGCCAAAGGCGTCTTGGCTCGAACCCGCTACGCATTCTGGACAGCAAGAATCCGGTCACACAGAAGCTTCTGGTGGACGCGCCTCGCCTGGATGACTACCTCGACGACGAGTCTCGGGATCATTTCCGACAATTGCGTTCGTTGCTGGACGCGGCTGGCATTGAGTATACGGTGAATCCAAAGCTGGTTCGCGGGCTCGATTATTATGGCAAAACCGTATTCGAGTGGATTACCGACAGCTTGGGTGCCCAGGGGACGATTTGCGCCGGTGGTCGCTACGACGGGCTGGTGGAGCAGTTGGGAGGCAAGCCCACGGTTGCGGTCGGTTTCGCCATGGGGCTCGAACGACTGATTCTGCTGCTGGAAACGCTCAATCTTGTGCCAGACAGTGCCAATGGCAATGCAGACGTGTATGTTGCGGCTATGGGTGAATCCACCGTGGCCCCAGCATTGGCGTTGTGTGAATCCCTTCGCGATGCCTTGCCGGGTGTGACGGTGATGGGGCACTGCGGTGGCGGTAGTTTTAAGAGTCAGATGAAGAAGGCTGATCGCAGTGGCGCCCGTTACGCAGTCATTCTGGGTGAGAATGAGGTTGCCAACGGGACCGCCGGCGTTAAGCCGTTACGTTCGGATGAGGCGCAGCAAGACGTTGCCCAGGGCGACCTGGCAGTGGCACTGAAAGAATTGCTTGGCCGCTGATGGCGCGCCGACGAGCTACAGCATAATAAACATCTATTGCAGGAGTCATCATGGCTGAAATGCGTACTGAGGAAGAAACGGTCCAGGCAATCAAGGACTGGTGGAAAAAGAATGGCAGCTCGCTTCTGATCGGTGTCGGTGCGGCGCTGGCTATTGTTTTCGGATGGCAGGCCTGGCAGAACCATCAAATGCAGCAGCGTACGGAAGCGGCTTCCCAGTTTGCCGAGCTGATCAATGCCTATAGCGATGAGAGCGATGAAAATCGCGCAGATACCGTTGCTTACGTGGCCGAGAACCTGCAAGAAGAATACAGCGACAGCGCTTTCGCTATCTATGGCATGTTGATGCTTGCTCGCCAGCAGGTTATGGACCAGGGCAACCCGGAAGGGGCGATCGAATCCCTGACCTGGGCACAGGAAAAAGCCGGCGAAAACGGAGCGTTGGCGCTGGTTATTCGCAACCGCCTGGCCCGCGCCCAGTTCGCGGCGGAACAGTACGAAGATGCTTTGTCGACCATTGAGGGCACGGACAATACCGGCAGTTTCGGCGCTGTTTTTACGGAGCTTAAGGGCGATATCCTGCTAGCCCAGGGTAATCGCGAGGAGGCTCGTGAAGCGTATCTGGCGGCCCGTGAAATGAGCCAGCAGGGTCGTAGCGGCATTCTTGAGCTCAAGTTGTCTGACCTTGGTGTTAAGGAGGGAGCCTGATGCCCTGGTTGGTTAACGGGCACACAAGACTCCTTTCGCTTGCGGGTATGCTGACACTGGCTGTCCTGGCGGGATGCAGCACCAGTGACACCTTTGAGCAACCTGCACCGGTTCCGGAGATTTCATCCAGCGTCGGGCTTGAGCCTGTCTGGAGCATGGGCGTCGGGGACGGGCATGATGACAAGTTCCTGTACCTTGCCCCTCTGAATACCGGCGACCGACTATACGTTGCGTCGGCCGATGGCGAGGTTTATGCCGTCGGTTCGGAAAACGGCGAAGTTTTCTGGTCCCGGGATCTTGACGAACAAATCAGTGCCGGCGTTGGTGGCGATCAGGGAAACCTGTATGTGGTATCTCGTGATGCTGAGCTGATGGCCCTGTCGCGCGAGGATGGCTCTGCGCTCTGGGAGCAGCCTTTGCCTAACGAGGTGTTGGCGTCCCCCCAGTCCAACGGACGCCTGGTGGTGGCCCAGACCATTGATGGCAAGGTGCTGGCATTTGATACCGCTACCGGGGAGGAAGCATGGCAATACGACAGTGATGTCCCGGTCCTGTCAATACGCGCAGCGGCGTCGCCTCTTGTAGGAGCCGACCTTGTGCTGGCCTCACTGGCCAACGGCAAGCTAATGGCGCTCTCCACTGAGACCGGTCAGCCCATCTGGCAGTATGAAGTCGGTCAGCCGCAGGGTCGTACCGAACTTGAACGGCTTGTTGACGTGGCCGGTGAGCCGCTGATTCTGGAAAGTGCAGCGATGATCGTGGGCTATCAGGGCAAGCTTGCGCTGGTTGACCTTCAAACCGGCCAGGAAATCTGGAGTCGTCCCGCCTCCAGCCTGCAGTCACCGATGATCGGCAACGGTAATATTTTTGTCGCAGGTGCCAACGGTGATATCACGGCTTACCGAGGTTCCGACCGTCGCGAACTGTGGGTTCAGGACAAATTATCCTGGCGTCAGCCAACGCAGCCGGTTGTTTTTGAGGATTACCTGTTGATTGGTGATTTCGAAGGGTACATTCATATGTTGTCGTTGGAAGACGGCAGTCTGGTGGGCCAGCTTGAATTCGACGACGAGGGCCTGCGGGTTCCCTTTCAGCGCCTCCAGAACGGTAACCTTCTTGTGTATGGCAATAGCGGTAAACTGTCGGTATTGAAACTCCGGACGCTCGACTGAGTGCTCCTTTCCGGCCCTATCGCTGTGAAGCGCGGGCCCTGTTTAATATGTAGCGAAAGACTATGACCCCTGTAATTGCTCTTGTCGGGCGCCCCAACGTGGGGAAATCGACACTGTTTAACCAGATGACACGGTCCCGGGATGCGCTTGTAGCGGACTTTCCCGGTTTGACGCGCGATCGTAAATACGGTGAGGGCAATTACGAAGGGCAGCGCTTTATCGTGATTGATACCGGTGGCCTGACCGGGGACGAAAAAGGCCTGGACGCCGAAATGGCGCGCCAGTCCATGCAGGCTGTCGAGGAAGCAGACATTGTCCTGTTTCTGGTAGATGGCAAGGCGGGACTCAATGGCGGCGATGAATTGATCGCGGCCCATCTGCGCAAGACTGGCAAGCGGGCACACCTGGTGGTCAATAAAACCGATGGCCAGGACCCCGATATTGCCGCTTCCGATTTCTACGGTCTGGGCTTCGAGTCCACCTATCTGATAGCAGCTTCCCATAACCGTGGCATTCGCTCCATGCTGGAAGAGTTGCTGCCGTCCGAGGAAGAGCGTGAAGCGCAAGATCGTGCTGATCGCTATCCAGGCATACGCATTGGCATTGTCGGGCGGCCGAACGTGGGCAAGTCCACACTGGTTAATCGTATGCTCGGGGAGGACCGGGTGATTGTCTATGACATGCCCGGTACCACCCGAGACAGCGTTTATATCCCGTTCGAACGCATGGATAACCAGTACACGCTGATCGATACAGCGGGTGTGCGCCGTCGCAAAAACGTCAGTGAAGTGGTAGAGAAGTTTTCCATCATTAAAACCCTTCAGGCCATTGACGATGCCCATGTGGTCATCCTGGTTATCGACGCCAGGGAAGGGCTGGTGGATCAGGACCTGCATCTGATTGGTTTTGTTCTGGATGCCGGCCGTTCCCTGGTGATTGCGGTCAACAAATGGGATGGCATGGACCCGGACGACCGCGCCAAGGTAAAGGAGCAGGTCCAGCGCCGCCTGGACTTTCTTGACTATGCCGACAAGCATTACATTTCTGCCCTTCACGGTTCCGGTGTGGGCGTCATGTACGATTCGGTTCACGACTGCTATGAGTCAGCGATGGCCAAGTGGCCCACCAATCGTCTGACGGCCATCCTCCAGGACGCTACCGCACAACACCAGCCGCCACTGGTACAGGGGCGCCGAATCAAACTGCGATACGCTCACCAGGGCGGATCCAACCCTCCGGTGATCGTGGTGCATGGGAACCAGACCGACGCGTTGCCAGGGGCTTACAAGCGTTATCTGGAAAATACCTTCCGTAAAGTGTTGAAGGTCAACGGTTCCCCCATTCGCTTCGAATTCCGCTCCAGTGAAAACCCGTTTGCTAACAAGGTTAGCCGGCTGACGCCGCGACAGAAGGTCAAACAGGACAATGACCTGAAGAAAGGGCGGCCGGTGCGCAAGAAAGCGCGAATGAAGAGCAAGAAGCGCTGAGCTGATCCATCGTCAGAGTAGCATCAGTCGGTGCTGTATCAGACGACGCGGTGATTGGTCTTCAGCCAGTCCTGAAACTCATTTTCGGGTATGGGCCTGCTGTAGAAATAGCCTTGAGAGTAGTCACAGCCTTCGTGTTGCAGGAAGTGGGTCTGGGCTTCTTCTTCCACACCTTCGGCAATCACGCGCAAGCCAAGACTGTGGGCCATGTTGATGATCGCCTTCACCAATGAGGCGTCCTCCTGCTCCTTCATCACATCCTGAACAAAGGATTTGTCGATTTTCAGGGTATCAAAGGGGTAGCTCTTGAGGTAGCTGAGCGCCGAGTATCCGGTACCGAAATCGTCGACCGACAGGCGAATGCCGGATTGATCCAGTTGTCGTAGGATGTCGGCGGTTTCTATGCTGTCTCTTATACACATCTCCGAGCCCACGAGACGGACTCCTATC
>CAJXOQ010000124.1 GCA_913057975.1 uncultured Marinobacter sp. | reverse complement strand
CGAGATAGGAGTCCGTCTCGTGGGCTCGGAGATGTGTATAAGAGACAGGTCGTTCAGTTCCCTTTCCCGAATATGCGACGGACGGCTCTGCCGGCCTGGATCTGCGCGCCTGTCTGGACGGGCCGCTCACACTGAAACCCGGGCAGACCGAACTGATAAAAACCGGACTCTCGATTCACATCGCGGATACCTCGTTGGCAGCGATGATTCTTCCGCGCAGCGGCCTCGGCCACAAACATGGCATTGTGTTGGGCAACCTGGTGGGCCTGATCGATTCCGATTATCAGGGCGAATTAATGGTTTCCTGCTGGAATCGGGGGCAAACCGAGTTCACCATCGACGTGGGTGAGCGCATTGCGCAGCTGGTGCTTGTGCCAGTCGTACAGGCAGACTTTGAAGTGGTGTCGTCCTTTGACGCCAGCGTGCGAGGTGACGGCGGTTTTGGTTCCACGGGAACCCGATGAGGTATCAGGCGCAGATCACTGCTCAGGGTCTATACTTCCCTGATAATTGAAGAATTCGGGCGAAAACACCTGCAGGATGGACTATGAAGCTTGGCAAAAAGAAGAACTCTGAGGACGCTGCACCTGACGCCAAACCGGACGGAAAGCAGGCAAAAAAACAGAGCAACGAGAAAAAATCCGCCACCGGCCCACGGCATAAACGGCTGACGTCCGTTGCTGTTTCCCAGGCCCTCGTGGTGGTGCTTGCCGGAGTGGCTTCGGCAGCACTGCTGTATTTTCTGTTGGCGGTTCCGGCAGAGTCCCGGCGTTATGAAACCCAGGCCTCCCTGGAGGCAGACGCCGCGGCTGTGCGTGTCGATCAGCAGCTCGCCTTGTTGCAGGCCACGGTTGAGGGCGTCGCCGATCAGGACTATGTGCGCGCGGCGCTGAGAGGAGAAGCCCCCGTGAGCGCCGCCGCGGCGAATCTCGCCAAGGTGTTGCCGGATATTGAGGCCGTCTACCTCTTTCCCTACGGAGACATTCCCCGTACATCCTCCGAGCCTACCCTGGGTTTTTCCGGCCTCGACCTTGCCCGCCGCGCCGAGACGGGGCAGAGGCTTTTCCCGGATGCGTTCCCGCGCAGCGGCCAGTGGTACCTGCAGATGTCGACGCCGGTTCGCAACCCCCAGAGCCGAGCAGTTACTGGCAGCGTATTGGTGGTGTTCGATGCGGCCCGGCTGCAACCGCTGATGGCCGGTGTAAACCCGGCATTGGGCGGAGAGTTTTCCCTGGTACAGTCGGTGAACGGTTCAACGCGTAACATCGTCAGCCGCGGTAGTGGCAATGGCCCGACGTACGAGCGGGATCTTGTCAACCCTGACTGGAAACTCAGATACACACCTGCCTCCGCACCCGCGCCCCTTTTCAGTGGCACGTTGGCCATCGTATTCGCTCTGGTTCCGGCACTGGTCGCTGCTATCGTTGTCTGGGTTATGCTCGGCAGTGCCCAGCGAGGTCTGCGGCAGGACATAACAGCCTTGATCCAATGGACACACAAGGTCTTTGGTGGCGAGCGGGTCAAGCCACCGGCACTGAAATGGGACATGGTGGCGTCGACCGCTGAAGTGCTGCACCGGCTCGCCCAGATGGTGGAAAAACGGGTCGCCAAAGCCGGTGAATCGGCGCGGCCGAAACCAGGCAGTCGGCAGCCGTCCCAATCAACCGCTGACGAGCCGTTGTTCCAGGACAAAGATGTCCTGGACATTGATATGCTTGATGGCGATGACGACGTGCTCGGTTTCGGCGGGTCCGATGGCCTGGACGATACGCCAGACGTCGAAGAAGTGAGCCTGCCTGAGGCCGAGGTCTCAGACACCATATTCCGGGCCTACGACATTCGTGGCATTGTTGACGAAACCCTGACAGCGGATATTGTCGCCGTGATCGGCCGTGCCATCGGCAGTGAGGCTATCGAGCGGGGGGTGGACAGCCTGTGCATTGGGTACGATGGCCGGCATTCAAGCCCGGATCTGGCCGACGCGCTGGCGCGGGGCGTCATGGCCACTGGGTGCAACGTGATCCGTGTCGGTGCCGTGCCCACCCCCGTACTCTACTTTGCGACCCACGAGTTGGATAACGGTTCTGGTGTCATGGTGACTGGCAGCCACAACCCCGCCAACTATAACGGCCTGAAGATCATGTTGGGTGGCGAAACCCTGTCCGGCGAGGCCATCCAGAAACTGCTGCAGCGAATCCGCACGGGGGACTTTGCGGTTGGCCATGGTTCCCAGTCTTCGGAAGATGTGCGCCGCGCCTATCTGGATCGTATCGTGGGTGATATTGCGGTGGCGGCACCTTTGAAGGTGGTGCTGGATGCTGGAAATGGTATCGCCGGCGAGCTTGCACCGCTGCTGGTCGAAGAGTTGGGCTGTGAAGTGATACCGCTCTACTGTGAGGTAGATGGTAATTTTCCCAATCATCATCCCGATCCTGGCAAACCGGAAAACCTGGTGGACCTTATCGAGTGTGTGAAGGCCGAAGGTGCCGATATCGGCCTGGCTTTCGATGGCGATGGCGACCGCCTGGGCGTTGTGACCAATACCGGGAAGATCATCTGGCCGGACCGCCTGCTGATGCTTTTTGCCCGGGACGTGGTGTCGCGCAACCCCGGTGCCGATGTCCTGTACGACGTAAAGTGCAGCCGTCGCCTTGCGGGTGTGATCTCCGAGGCTGGTGGGCGGCCGATCATGTGGAAAACCGGTCACTCGTTAATGAAGGCCAAGATGAAGGAGTCCGGAGCTTTGCTCGCCGGTGAAATGAGCGGGCATATCTTCTTCGGCGAACGCTGGATGGGCTTTGATGATGGTTTGTATTCTGCTGCCAGGTTACTGGAAATCCTCGGCATCGAAGACCGGCACTGCGATGAAGTGTTTGAGGATTTCCCTGAAGACATCAGCACACCGGAGCTGAACGTGGAGGTCTCCGACGAGACCAAGTTTCCGCTGATGGAGAAACTGAGTCGCGAAGGGGACTTCGGCGATGGAAACATCAGCACCATTGACGGTATCCGTGTCGAGTTTACCGATGGCTGGGGCCTGTGCCGGGCTTCCAACACCACGCCGGTGCTGGTACTCCGCTTCGAGGCGGAAACCGAGGAGGCGCTCGAGCGTATCAAGGCAGTATTCCGTGAGCAGCTCCAAAAGGCGGCTCCGGACCTTGTCGCGGATTTCTGACAGCTCTGGAATAATGAACCGACTTTTTTGACTAACAAGGCAAGATGAATGGCTCTGGATCGTGAAACAGCAATGCAGGTGTCGGCCGTACTGAGTAAGGGGTTGCCCTATATCCAGCGGTTTACCGGAAAAACGGTGGTGATCAAATACGGCGGTAACGCCATGGAAAATGAGGAGCTGAAAAGCAGCTTCGCTCGTGATGTCGTTCTGATGAAGCTAGTGGGTATCAATCCGATCGTGGTTCACGGCGGTGGCCCCCAGATTGGTGAATTGCTCGAGCGCCTCAATATCAAATCCAATTTCGTGAACGGCATGCGGGTTACCGATAGCCAGACCATGGACGTGGTGGAAATGGTGCTGGGCGGCCAGGTTAACAAGCAGATTGTTTCACTGATCAACTCCCACGGTGGTACGGCTGTAGGCTTGACCGGGAAGGACGCCAATCTGATCCGCGCCCGCAAGCTGGAAGTCATGAACCGTTCTGCTGAGCTGCAGCGTCCGGAAATCATTGATATCGGTCATGTGGGTGAAGTCGCCAGTGTGAACGTGGAAGTGATCGACATGCTCACCCGTAGCAATGTTATTCCGGTGATTGCTCCGATTGGTGTTGGTCCCGATGGCGCGTCCTATAACATCAACGCCGACCTGGTAGCGGGTAAGGTAGCGGAGGCCATGAAGGCGGAAAAGCTGATCCTGCTAACCAATGTGTCCGGCCTCAAGAGCAAGGAAGGCAAAGTGCTGACCGGGTTGACCGCAAAACAGGTTAACGACCTGATTGACGATGGCACCATCCACGGCGGTATGCTGCCCAAGATCCGCTGCGCTCTGAACGCCGTGGAGAATGGCGTTCGAACCTCCCATATCATCGACGGCCGCGTGGCCCACGCGACGTTGCTGGAAATCTTCACGGACGAAGGTGTCGGCACCCTGATCTCCCGTAACTGACCATTGCCGCCTGTTGCCTCCCAGTGCGGGGTAACACCCTGGCGTCACGCCCCAAGAGGACCAAATCATGAAGCGCCTGCTGACCTTTTTGGTAGTCCTGGCCCTTATAGGCTACCTGTCGTTCAAGGGGGCGGTCTGGTGGCTGGCTGACCAGCGGCTGGCCGATGCCCAGCAGGCGATTGAGGAATTGGGCGTTATTGATCGGGGTAATATTCGCTCCGACCTTGTCGGCCGACTGGTGTTGGGTGATGGCAGCTACCAGGACTTCCGGCTTACCCGTCCAGTGGCGTTCGATCGGTTAATGTTCAATGCAGGCTCTCCGGTCGCCCTCGTGCGCGCGCTCCTGGACCCATCGGACCTGCCCCCGCATTGGTCATTGGTGGCGGAGAACCTGAGCCTGGGTCTCGACACCAACATGTTCCGCAACTGGGTGACGGCAGCGGGCGACGCAACCCCGGCGTTGTTCTCACCGGTCTGCGGTCCTGATCATCGCCAGCAACTCGGTAGCGGTGACCTGATGCGTCTTGGAGTCGCTGGTGTGTCCGGTGAGGCTATGGTTATTCAGAGTGTCGATGGTCTCTACGTCGAGCTGACGACCGCCAACGCCGGCAGCGTGGAGCTGGACTGGCCCGGCGCTCGCCTGAACCCCTTGTCATTGCCGGCCCTGCCGGAATCCACACAGTCGCCGGCAACCGTGACATTGCGGGATGGGGGCCTGATGCGTCGAGTTGCGGCCTACTGTGCCCGGGAATCGGGTGTGGAAACCGGGGAGTGGGCCGGTATCGTCATGGCAGCGTTTCGCGAGTCGCTGGCGGCTCGGGGCTTTGGCGCCAGTGACCAGTTGCTGGCCCTGTACCGACAGTGGCTGACAGAAGGCGGGGAGCTGACCCTGGAATTGAATCCTTCGGCACCGGTATGGGGCGTGCCTGTTCGCAGCGATGAAGCCGCAGACGCCAGCCTGACCGTCCGCTATAACCGTTCGGTGGTGCCCGATGTCTACCTTGAGCGTGTTGAACCCGCAGTGCCGGACGTGCCGCAGGAAGTGCTTGAACCGGTGGTGCCGGGAGAGAGTGCCCCGGTCGTTGATGGCTGGAACCTGGCCGACACGGAGAATGCTGAAAGCTGGGTCGGGCGCACGGTGAGAGTTACGCTGGACAATGGTAATGTTGTGGAAGGCCGCCTGGTCAGCGTGGGCGACGAACGACTGGAAGTCGCACGGCTGATCGATGGCGGGGAAGTGGCGTATCCGATCGCCATCAGACTGATTGCAACGTTTGAGGTCTGGCGCCAAGGCCAGGCCCGCTAGCCCCACACCGGGGCGGAGAGTGTTCTATGTCCGGATCCATCCAACACCTGCCTGGCATTCGCGAGATGCTCACCAGGCTGATCTCACAACCGTCAATCAGCAGCGCGTCTGCCGAGTGGGATCACAGCAACGAACCGGTGGTGCGTACCCTGGCCGAATGGCTGGAGCCCATGGGGTTCAACGTCGAGATACTGGAAGTGCCCGGATTGCCCGGAAAGTACAACATGATCGCGACACTGGGCAGTGGCCCCGGCGGTCTGGTGCTCTCGGGTCATACCGATACCGTCCCGTTTGATGACAAGCGCTGGCAAAGCGACCCGTTTACCCTGACCGAGCGGGATGACCGCTGGTACGGCCTTGGCACCTGCGACATGAAAGGCTTTTTTCCACTGGCCATTCAAGCGGCCAAAGCCTTCGTCGACCAGGATCTGAAGCAGCCATTGATCATCCTCGCCACCGCCGATGAGGAATGTTCCATGGACGGTGCCCGGGCGCTGGCCGAGGCCGGTCGTCCCATGGCCCGCTATGCGGTCATCGGCGAACCCACCGGTTTGAAACCTGTGCGCATGCACAAGGGCATCATGATGGAACGCCTGGTGTTTGAGGGCCAGTCCGGCCATTCCTCTGACCCGTCTCTTGGACGCAATGCCCTGGAGGGCATGCACGAGGCGCTGGGTGAACTGCTGGCCCTGCGGTCGGGGTGGCAGGCGAAATACAGCAATCCCAATTTCAAGGTTCAATTACCTACCATGAACCTGGGGTGCATCCACGGCGGTGATAATCCTAATCGCATCTGCGCCCGCTGCGAGTTGCATTTTGATCTGCGGCCGTTGCCCGGCATGGACATGAAGGCACTGCGCCAGGAGATACTCGACACGCTGCAGCCGGTCGCCAAAAGCCGTGAGTTGTCGCTGACATTTGAGCCGTTGTTCGATGGTGTGCCGCCATTTGAAACCCCGGCCGAAGCCGAGTTGGTCCGCGTCTGTGAGAGGCTGACGGGCCACAGTGCGGAAGCGGTGGCCTTCGCCACAGAAGCACCCTGGTTGCAGAAACTGGGTATGGAAACCCTGGTTATGGGCCCCGGCTACATCGACCAGGCCCACCAACCCGATGAATTCCTGGAGTTGTCGCAGTTGGACCCGGCGGTAAAAATTCTCAAGGGATTGATTCGGGAGTTTTGCCTGTAGACATTGGAGATGGCTATTCTGGATCGGTGCAGGAGCAGTGGCCGAGGGCCTATCCAGAACACGCCCGTGAATACGTCCCTGTAGGGCTCGGTCGCGCCATCCCTGGCGCTCCACGGTTCTGGATAGGCCCTCGACCACTGCTCACCGGGCTTGGGAAGTACGCCTGCCGCGAGATAGAATTTTAGGAGAAGAGTTTGAAATCGAACGAATGGTTGCATGGATTCCGCCACTCATCGCCGTATATCAATGCCCACCGAGGTCGTACCGTGGTGCTTACTATCGGAGGTGATGCGATTGCTCATGACAACCTGATTAACATTATTCATGACATTGCTTTGCTAAGCAGTCTCGGAATACGTCTTGTGGTTGCCTTTGGTGCGAGGCCGCAGATTCAGTCGCGTCTGGACGCTACAAACGAAGAATCCACTTTCCATCGAGGCCTGCGGATAACACCGGAGCAACAGTTAGCGCCGGTGCTGGAAGCCATTGGTGGGCTGCGGGCGTATCTGGAAAGCCAGTTGTCGATGGGGTTAGTGAATTCGCCCATGCACAACGCACGGATCAGGGTTAGCAGCGGCAACTATGTCACTGCTAGACCAGTGGGTGTCCTTGATGGAATCGATTTTGGCTATACCGGCCGGGTGCGCCGGGTGGATGTGGCGGGCATCGAGAAGTTGCTGGAATTGGGCCACATCGTCCTACTGCCGCCGCTTGGGTATTCACCCACCGGTGATGCCTTCAACCTGTCGTACGAGGATGTGGGCAGCCAGGTTGCCGCCGCATTGCAGGCCGAGAAGCTGATCATGTTCACCGAGAATCAGGGGCTTCTGGATGAGGACGGAGCATTGATACGGGAGCTGTCCGCGCGGCAGGCCTCCGACCGGCTGGCGGAGGACATGGTGCAGGGCCACGATGGCGATCTACTGCGGGCCGCGTGTGATGCTTGCGTCAAGGGCGTGCGCCGCGCTCATATCATCAGTTATGCCGACGATGGCGCATTGCTGGAAGAACTGTTCACCCGTGACGGGTCTGGCACGCTGGTCAGTGGTGACAACTACGAGCAGATCCGCCAGGCTCGGGTGGAGGATATTGGGGGTATCCTCGGCTTGATCCAGCCGTTGGAAGAGCAGGGCATTCTGGTGCGCCGTTCCCGGGAAATGCTGGAAACCGAAATCAATCGGTTTGTGGTGGCTGAGCGGGACGGTACGATTGTGGGATGCGCCGCGCTTTATCATTACCCCGATGAAAGCGCGGGTGAGCTCTCATGTTTCGCCGTGGACCAGGCCTATCGTCGAGCCGGTCGCGGCGATGACGTCCTGGCGATGGTAGAAAAGCTGGCCCGGGGGCAGGGCATCCAGCGGTTGTTCGTGCTGACCACCCAGACCGAACACTGGTTCCGTGAAAGGGGGTTTCAGCCCTCCACGGCGCGTGAATTGCCAGGGCCGAAACTGGCTTCCTACAATACTCAGCGTAACTCAAAGGTCTTCGTGAAAGCGTTGTCCTAGCTGGGACAGTCTGCGCTGGCGAATTTCCGGAGACTGCCCCGCCAGGGCGTCCACGGTGTTATAGAAGGCGCGGAAGTCGCCAGTGTGGTCCCGGAGTAGTTGCCGGAAGGCGGGCACATGCTGGTTGTACTGGCTGAACAGGGCGAGATTGGCGTTGTTCAGTCCGGTCGGGTTCTCTCCAAAGGGGCCAGGCTGTTCCCAGGTTGCCGATAGGGTCTGGTAGTCGTCCTGAAGGGCCTGGAACAGCTGCGCCTTTTGGTGCCGGAGTTTGGCCCTTGGCAGCGTGTCCTGTTGCTTGTAGAGCGCTTCGAGCTGCCGGGATGCATCGTCGACCAGGGCGAGGGTCTGGTTGCGTTGGTGTAGCCGCGCCAGCGCTCTGTGAAACCCCGAATCGTCTTCCTTTGCCTCCAGCCACAGCCTGAGGCCCTCCAACTCCACGGCGGTTGCGAAGCTCTCGTTAAAGGCCGTATCGTCGCTTATATAAACTACTTGATGCGCCAGTTCATGGAACATCAGCGCTACCATGCGGTTGGCTGATAAAGACGTAAAGCCGGTGTGTAGAGGATCGTCGAACCAGCCGAGGGTCGAATAGGCGGTGACACCACCGATGAACGTATCGTAGCCGGCCTCAATGAATGATTGCTGCTCATTCCGGGCGTTCTCCAGCTCATAATATCCCCGGTAAGCCTGGCAGCCGACCACCGGATAGCACCACCGGTGGGCCTGAAGGGAAAACTCCGGAGCGGCCACCAGGTTGACAACCACCCAGGGCCGCCCGAGCTCAGCGTACTCTGCAAAGGCGTCTCCCACCGGCAATGCCAGACGATGTGCGGCAAAACGACGGGCTTCGTTCGCCACCAGGAGTTTCTGTTTCAGCGCTGGCGGCGTTGATGGTGCATTGATCAGCTCGGACACGGGTTGCGTGGACATCATCAGTGACAGGTGGCCACTGACCGCCTGGCTGTAATAACCTAAAGTCGTACACCCTGAAAGTGTCGTTATCAGTAGCATAACGAGGTAGATCTGACTAAGCTGTTTCATAGTCCAGGTTGTTAGTTAGTGGCTGGCTGGCGTAGCTGCCAAGCGCTATATTACAGCCATGTTCCCCCAAGTAGCAGGTAGCTACCGCTGCCTTTCAGGGATACCGGCCGGTGACAGGAACAGTTTACCCTATCTAGTCACTCGGCTTTACCAGATATCAGGTAGTTCATGGATCCGAAAGAACGTCGTTCGAGCCCCCGCCAACCGATTAAACTCGCTGCTCAGCTGGACGTTGGCAGTGGTGACAATCTGCCGTGCCAGATCGCCGATTTCTGCGCGGAAGGCCTGTTTGTACGTTATTCCGGGGAAACGTCCAGAAAATTGGATCAGGTGCTCTTGCGGGGTGCCGAGGATCTGGTGGTACGGTTCCGCAGCCCTGACGGCCTCAAGCGCCACGAGCTCCATGTGAATGTCAGGCGGCGCATAGAGGGCGCGATGGGCGTTAGTTTTACCCGCTCCAACCCTGAAGCGGTCAGTGCCATGCTGGAGCAGTGTGGCGCCAGCCGTCATCAGGATCGTGCGTCACTACGGGCACCCAGTGACAAGGTCCAGTTTGTTCTGCACCAATCCGCAAAGGCGGTTATTCAGTACATTGAGCCGTTGATGGATGCTTGTCTTGTGCAGATGACAACCGCCTTGCGGGACGCTGCCCAGAAGGCCGGTAATGACCAACAGGCCAATGAATACATGGACGCGTCTGGCCAGATCCAGGCCCGACAGCGGGTCATCTGGCACCAGATGGCGCGCAGCCTGGAGTCGCCACTAAAACCCGCTCCAAAGGGATTTCCCGGGTCTGAACTGTCGGTTGTCGACAAGGGCGAGTTCGAAGACTGGCTGACGATCCGGGTGATGGTCACGAAGGCGGATACCCAGTATCGGGGTGAATTGCTTCAGTTGAAGTTGCGGCTGGATAAACTGGGCATTGCCAATTCCACGGGGCATCATAATCCGTTGGGGCCCTCGCTGATCTGTGAGTCCTTCCATGTCGGCTTGAGCCAGCTCAAGGCGGATCGTGACGTTGAAAAAGTCTGCCTGCGTGTCTTCGAAAAATCGGTGCTGATGCACCTGGGGCCGCTTTACCGGGAGTTGAACAGCATCCTGATCCGACATGGTGTGCTGCCGGACCTGGACCTCAGCAAGTATCTCAGTGAACAGGCGCCAAAGAAATCCGAACAGAGCGAGGAAAAGCGGGCTCAGCCGCCTGAGGCTCCGCAACCGGACGACTCTGGAGCGGCGGTAAAGCAGGCCCCGGAGCAAAAGACCAGCCGTCCGTCATCCCGTAATTCAGTGACCGAGTTCCGTGGCTATGCCAGCGCCGCCCAGACCGCGTTTGCCACCGTAAAGAATCTCCTCGGTACCCTGTCAGCCAGCCGCCTGGCGAGAGGTGACGTTGCTCCGCCTGATTTTTCCTCCGGTGCGAGGGAACTGTCAGCCGGAGAATTACAGAAGCAATTGCAGGAGCTCCAGGTGCAGGCTGCGACGGTGGCTCCGGACCAGCCCTCCCTCCGCGAACGTGTCGTGGAAAGGGTGAAGGAAAGCGGTGAACATGCTCTGGGCGAAGAACAACAGGGCACGCTGGACGTAGTGGACCGCTTCTTCAGCAGTGTGGTGGAAAGCCCGAAACTCAGTGAATACGCCCAGTCACGGATGCGCCAACTGGAAGTGCCGGTGCTGAAAGTGGTGATGCGTGACCCGGAATTCTTCGACGACCAGGAAAGCCCGGTACGCGGCGTGATGAATCGACTGGCCCAGCTGGGCGTGAAAGGCGGCCGTATCAATCCGGTGGTGCAACGGCGCATTGATGAGTTGATCCAGCGGATAGCCACGGATTTTGAGCAGGATACTGGCGTGTTCGAGAACGCAGTGCAGGAGCTGGACTCGCTGATTGATCGCCAGAACCTGGTCTACCGCCGCAACGTGGAAAGAGTAACGGCAGCAGCGGAGGGCGCCCAGAAGGTTTCTGAATCCAAGAAGGCGGTCGCCCGGGTGCTGGAGCTTAAGCTGGCCGGGAAAAAAGTGCCGAAAGCCGTGGTCAGTCTGCTGGACGGCGGCTGGCGAGACCTGCTGTCGCTGACCTGGATACGCCAGGGAGAGGACAGCCCTCTGTGGCAGGATTACCTGTCGGTGATCGATTCGCTGATGACCTTCGCGGAGGATCCGCAAAGCAATATCAATCTGCCCGAACTGCTGCGGGTGATACAGGATGGGCTGGCGTCTATCTCCAGCAACCACATGCCGTCCTCCCAGATACGCGACGAGCTCAAGCAGTTCCTGGTGCGCAGCCCTGAAAGCCCGCCCCAGATGGTGCAGATTCCACCGTCGAAAAGCGAGGACGACAAGCGCCAGGCTCTGTCCGAACGTGATCAGCGCAGCCTGCAGCGATGGATCAACCGGGCCCAGCAACTGCGTACCGGCGACTGGTTGCGGGATCAGGAAAAACCGGATGAACCCCAGTATATCCGCCTGGTATGGGTTGCCCGAGGCTTCAGTCGATTTGTATTCGTCAATCATCAGGGCATGCGCGTGGTTGAACTGGAGTTGGAGGCTTTGGCCCAGCATATGCGCAAAGGCATTATCGTTCCGGACAACCAGTACGACCGGCCCCTGGTGGATGAGAGCATCGACCGGATGGTGCGTAAGGTCTATGACCAGTTATCGTGGGCGTCCACCCATGACGAACTGACCGGCTTGCTGGGGCGCCGTGAATTTGAACGTATGCTGGATCAGCAGTTGGCCAGACGCGAGGACCAGCGGGCTCTGGTGTTACTGGACCTGCGCCAGTTCCTGTCTCTTATACACATCTCCGAGCCCACGAGACGGACTCCTATCTC
>CAJXOQ010000123.1 GCA_913057975.1 uncultured Marinobacter sp. | reverse complement strand
CCTCTCTATTCGTCGGCAGCGTCAGATGTGTATAAGAGACAGACCTTGCGCCCTTATATTGATACCGTCCGCCCCGAGGCCCGCGATGAGTTCATCGACAACATCATTCGCCTAGAGCTGGCCGGCGGCAATCCGAAAGCGGCGCTGGCACTCTTCAAGCAAAAACTCCCGGATACCCGGATGTCAGAACCAGCACTGACCGAAGGTATCCGGCTGGCAAGACTGGCCGGTTCGGCTTCGGACGAAGCCACCTGGATTCGGCAACGGGCGGACCGGCATCCCGGCAACACCGCGTACCAGCGAGAATTGCTGACCTTCCAACTCGCCGCCGGGAATCTGAAAGCAGCGCTCAATACTATCCGGAGGCTGCAGAAGACACCGGACAGGCTCACTCGCGAAGATCAGCAAACCATTGCTCAAGTGCTGGAATGGAACGGCCTGCCGCAGGAAGCACTGCCTGTCTGGGTGTCCCTCTATCGACAAACCGGCTCCGCGCAAGCCTTCCAACGATCGGTGGACCTGGCACGCGGGCTTTTCCAGTGGGACACACTGCGAATGCTGTTAACCGAGGGGGCCAGGCAGAAGCGCTTGCAACCGGACGGCTATATCACCCTGGCCGACGCATTGGTGGGTTCCGGACGCTTTGATGATGCAAGGGAATGGCTAACGGACGGCCGATCACGGTTTCCCCGGTCCGACACGCTAAGGGAACGACTACTGACGCTGCTGGTGAACCTGCGTGACTTCCCCGCAGCCATTGAACTGCTGGAAAACGAGCCACGGTTATCCGACGCCGACCGCATACAACTGGCCTCTCTTTACTGGCGCACACGGCAACCTGAACGCGCCCTGGCCCTGCTGGATTTCGAGCCGCAAGACCGGCAACTGGCCGAGACTGTTCAAATCATGCGAATGGACCTGGCTAGCAGCCTGGGTAGAACCGACATCCTGGAGCGGGATTATGAAAGTCTCCTGGCCAGAAGCGACACTGAGCTTACGCCGAATTTGAAGGAGCGCCTGCTCAACCTGGCAGCCCTTTTCGAGGACTACCCGAGGGCCCTGTCATTGAGTGAACGTCTTTTCCTCGAAACCGGGGAACCGAGGTTCCTGGCTGCTATCGCTGAATACCAGTTGGCTCTCGGGCAATGGCAGGAGCTGGAGCAAACCCTCGAGCGCTGGCAAGCGGAAGTACCCACTGCCCGCAACAACCCGCGCTACTGGTCACTTCGGGCATTGATTCACCAACGCAACGACGAGGTCCTGGCAGCAAACGATGCCTACCGCGCCGCGTGGGAGCTGGCACCCGACGACGAGAACCTGATGATCAGTTGGGCCTGGCTGCAACTTGCCAATGCGGAACAGTTCGCCGACACCCTTCAGGCCCTGCTGGCCCGAATCGGTGATACACCTTCTCCCGCTGCCTACCCGGTCCTGGCCTACGGCTACAGTGCCCTGGGCCAGCCGAGACGGGCTCTGAACTGGTTTCGTCAGGGTATGGATACCCGCAGTGATGACATTGAGTGGCTTCTGGCGACGGCAAGACTGCTGGATCAGACCGGTGCACCCGGCACCGCAACCGATCTTCGCCAAAAGGCCGCGAAAAGATTACAGGAAGACCCATCCACCCGCTCCAGCCGCTTTGCGGTGTACAGTGAGGAAGGGTTGCTCAAACTGGCCTGGCAAACCTTGGCGACCTTTCCCCGCAGCGGCGAAGGCGACGACCCTGACCAGAGGGGATTACGCGAAACCCTGGCGTACTTCGCGTCCAACCAGGGTGACACGCTGGTCGCGGAGGCCCTGCTACCGGCACCGGACGGCCGAAACGCAGCGGTGCGCCAACGCATCGGACAAACCCTACGGTCTGCGCCGGAAAACCGCGAACAACAGACAGGCCGCTATGTTCGGCAGCTTGATCGACTCAACAGTCCGATGACGGCGGAACAACAGAGAGTGACGATGCAGGACACGGTAAATCTACACCAGACGTTCAACCGTGCCATTCAAGTGGGCAGCCGCTGGCAGAACCTGGGTAACTTTACCGTTCAGCGCAGCGGGATAACCGGGCAGTTCAGCGAAGACGAGTTTCGCTGGAAATTGTCTGCCAGCACTCTCAAGGCGAGCGATTCCGGGCGCCTGATAAGCACCCCCGGTCGCAGCAGCGAGACTTCTTTCGAGGTGGACAGACGCTCAGGCAATAGCGCCTGGTCGCTATCGGTCAGCCAGTTGCCACGCTACCAGCAGGATGACCTGGCCATCAGCGCTGCCTTCGACCAGCAATGGTCTGACCGCATCGCCTTCGGCGCCGGCTACCATTTCCAGGAACGCACACCGGACAGCGCCGAAGCCTGGTGGCTGACCCGCCGCGACCGAGCCTACGCCAGCGCCAGCTACACCCCTTTCTCCCGGCTTAACCTGAATGCCCAACTTGAGCAACTGACGGTCAACAGCATGGAGAACGATCAACTGGCGGACGGCTACGGGCTGGACCTGAATGCCACCTACACCATTTTTCGCAATGACCCGGCCTGGATTATCAGCGCCGGTTATCGAAACCAGCAGCTATCCCTGGCCGAAACCCTGCCCTCATCCACCCTTGCGGCACTGGATCAGCCACTGGACACCGCCAGCCTGCTGACCGAGGAGTACGAACGTATCGGTCTGGGCACACGTTGGTTCCATGGCTCACCCCATGCTCTGTATCGCTCGACACCCTCACCCCGCGCATTTCTCGGTTTGGACGCCGGTTATGTATTATCCACTTCAACGGCGGAAATCGGTGTGGAAGTGGGCCTGGGTTGGCGGGTGCTGGGGGATGATGAACTGGCCCTGTCTGGACGCTGGTCGTCGGAAGGGCTGGACGGCAACGGCCGAACCGAATTCAATCTTACATACACGATTTACCCTGGTCGCTGAAGGAGACCGTTATGAAAACACTACGCCATAGCCTCTGGCTCACCCTGTTATTGCTGGCTGGCTGTTCGGTTATCCAGAGCCAGGAGGGATCGCCGATTCCGGAGGATGGACAGTTTGCGGTGTTGCCGCTAATTAACCTGTCACAGACACCCCAGGCCGGAGATCAGGCCGCCAGTGTGCTGTCCGCGATCCTGCGAGCCAAGGGCAGCGAAAACGTGACCCTTTACCTGCCGGACGACCGCAACCCCCTGCTTTACGAAAGCAGTGAACGACAGCAGACCGCCCTTACCAAGGCCCGCAACGACGGCGCGGACTACCTGTTTACGGGCACCGTGGAAGAATGGCGCTATAAAAGTGGGCTGGATGGCGAGCCCGCCGTAGGCATTACCCTGGAAATACGCAACGCAGACAACAATCGCGTCGTCTGGTCCGGCACCTCGGCCCGCACGGGATGGGGCCGCGAAAGCCTGAGCGTGGCGGCCCATAAGGTTCTGGACGAGCTGGCCAACGCCATGCCGCTGATCGAAAGCCAATAATACCGCCTGAACAACAGGGTTCACTATGGACGAAGCAGAGCAGATAACGGGCGAGAAGGTACGGGTGCCCATTGCACTGAAGTGGCTGGAAACCCTGCTGATTACCGCGTTTTTCCTGGCCTTTAGCGTTTGGCACCGGCCGGATGATCCGTTCTATCTGACGGGAAACTTTCCCTGGCCAGTGCTGGGGCCGCTGCTGATAGGCCTGAGGTATGGCTTTTTCATGGCGCTGATTTCAGCCCTGATCATCATCGCTGCCCTGGGTTTTCACTTGCGGTTTGAGATCACCGGCGGCGCCCGTGATTTTCCCTACGTGTGGACCATTGGCGTACTCGGCATCAGCCTGTTGGCGGGTGAGTTTCGGGACTATTGGGGCCGCCAACAGCAAAAGCTGGAAGCGAGCAACGACTACCGTGGCTCCCGCCTGGAAGAGTTCACTCGCAACTACTATCTGCTCAAGGTGTCCCATGACCGACTGGAGCAACAACTGGCAGGCAGCTCCAGTAGCCTGAGAGAAGCGCTTCGACGCCTGTACGCACAGATTGGCGATGCCGGTCAGGCCGGGCTGAATCAGGAGACGGCCTCATTGATGCTCCAGCTATTGGTGCGCTACGGGCAACTACAGATTGCCGGCATTTATGCCATCAATAAAGGCGCACCTGAACCGGAACCACTGGCAACGATCGGTCGCTTTCGAAAAGTGGACCTGAAAGACCCCCTCTTGCTGCACGCACTGGCGGAACGGAAACTGGTATCCGTGCAGACCGAGTTCCGCCAGCGTATGGGCGACCTCGACACCGACCTGCTGGCAGCCATTCCCCTGATCGATTCCGAGGATCGCATTATCGGCCTCTGTGTTATCGAGGCCATGCCCTTTTTCAGTTTTGAGGCTCGCTCGTTGCGTCTGCTGGCAATCCTGGCTGGTCACATGGCAGACATCGTCCACGAACAGGCGGAAGTAAAGGCCGGTGGCTCACCGGAATGG
The DNA here is from genome assembly GCA_913057975.1 of uncultured Marinobacter sp. Lineage (GTDB taxonomy): Bacteria > Pseudomonadota > Gammaproteobacteria > Pseudomonadales > Oleiphilaceae > Marinobacter. The sequence continues at coordinate 7,617 of CAJXOQ010000123.1, read as the reverse complement.
CGCTACTTCAGGCGTCACCTGGCCCGTGCGGGCCGCGACGCGGAATTTTTCAACTTACCTGCAGCGATGGTGGGCTTGCCACTGGCCGACAGCCGCAATGGCCAGTTGATTGCCGACCATATTCAAAAAGTCCGCCGAGGCCTCGATGTGATTGCCGAGCATCGGACCGGCAATCAGCGCTACATCGTTGTTCTGATGCCGCTCACCGATGAACTGGGCCTGGCCGGCTATTTACAACGACTGGACGACGGGCTGAGGGAGCAGCTGGGGTTGCAAGCCGGTGATCTGGTGACACCGCAAACCCTGCAAGTCCGTAATCGAGCCCAGGCCGATGAGTGGGTGCAGGCCTTCCTGTTCGACAACCAGGGAGAGAACAGTCATGGCCAATAGCTGGTTTGCACTGCTCGCCCTGGCGCTGGAAACCGGCGGGGTCACCGGGCTGCTATCACCCACCGCCGGCAACCTTGAGCTGGTCGCTTACCTGACCGCCCATGCCTTGGCCTGTGCGCTGCTCACCCTGATCCTGCTACCGCTGATGCCGTCGCGCTATCGCGGGCAGCCCATTACCACAGGTGTCTTCCTGTTCACCCTGCAGTTTGCCATCCCTTTCATCGGCAGCGTGGGCCTGGTGCTGGGCATGTTGCTGGCACTATATCTGCCACGGTCCAGTCGCGACATACCCTGGCAGGAAGTGGACATCCCCGAACTGCCGTTCCAGCCGATCGATATGGATCTACAGGTAGTTTACAGCCAGGGCGGCCTTCGCCAGGTACTGCGAGAAGCCATTAGCACCGACAAACGCCTGAAAGCACTGATGGCCACCCGCCAGATGAACGACCGGGACGCCATTGAAATCCTGCGTGAAGCTCTGAAAGACCCATCTGACGATGTGCGATTGCTGGCCTATTCCATGCTTGAGCAAAAAGAGAAAACCCTGGCCCAGCGGGCCGGCACTCTCCAGCAGTCACTGCAGAGCGCCGACGACCTGACCAGTGTTTCCCTTCAGCGGAGGCTGGCACAGGTTTGGTGGGAGATGGCCTACCTGGGCCTCGCCCAGGGAGGCCTGCGACAGTATTACCTGGACAGTGCCGGTAAACTGCTACGACGACTGGTGGCCCGACGCTCCCAACACAACGACTGGCGCCTGCTTGGCCGTGTGGAACTCGCCCTGGGTAACATCGACAACGCGGAAGAGGCCTTCCATTCGGCTCTTGCCGGCGGCTCGTCACCGGAATTGATCATGCCCTACCTGGGGGAAGTCGCGTACCTGCGCCGGGACTTTGCTCAGGTGCGCCAACATCTTTCGGCCTGCCCTCCGGAGCGTTTCCACCCTGCCAACCGACCGGTTATTGAGTCATGGCTATGACATTACCCAAAACCAGTGTAACGACCAAAGCTGACATCGCCCTGTTGCTGGAAGGCACCTATCCGTTCATCCGGGGCGGGGTGTCCTCCTGGGTGCACCAGGTCATTACCGGTCTACCGGAATACACCTTCGCCCTGATCTTTCTGGGCGGCGATCGCGCCCATTACGGTAAGCAACAGTACGTCCTGCCGGATAATGTCACTCATCTGGAATGCCACTACCTGATGGACACAGAAGCCGCTGGCAAACCCCGGCCACGTCGGGGTAACAAGGCCGCCTTCGAGGCCCAGAAATGCCTGCACGAGCAGTTCAAGTCCGAAAAGTCAGTGCCGCCAGAGATCCTCCACAAGGTGTTTGCAGACCTGGGCCAGAAGCGGGGCATCAGTCGTGACGACTTTCTCTACAGTGAGGAAAGCTGGGAGATGATTGACGAGAACTACCGCAAATACTGCACGGAACCGTCTTTCGTCGACTATTTCTGGTCCATCCGTATTATGCACGCGCCGTTGTTCCAGCTGGCAGAAGTGGCGCGGAAGATGCCGGCCGTGCGCATGCTTCATTCCATTTCCACCGGTTACGCGGGCTTGCTCGGCGCCATCGCCAGCGAGCAGCGGGGCATTCCCTTTGCACTCAGTGAACATGGCATCTACACCAAGGAGCGCAAGATTGATCTCTCCCAGGCCCAGTGGATTCACGACCCCACAGACCAGGTCAGCGGTACGCTGAACGAGCAATTGGGGTACATTCGCAGACTCTGGATCCGTTTTTTTGAGGCCCTTGGACGCCTGGCCTACCAGCAGGCAGACCCGATCGTGTCGCTATACCAGGGCAATCAGCAACGGCAGTTTCAGGACGGTGCACCGCCTGAACGTACCTGTATCATTCCCAATGGCATTGAGCCCACCCGCTTCGACGCAGCCAGAAAGGCCCGCCCCGAGCACATCCCGAAAGTCCTGGGACTGGTCGGGCGGGTCGTTCCCATCAAAGATATAAAAACCTTTATCCGTGCCATGCGCTCGGTCAGCGAAACCATTCCCGACGTGGAGGGCTGGATTGTCGGTCCGGAAGACGAGGACGAAACCTACGTACGCGAGTGCAAGGAACTGGTGGATAGCTTGGGCCTCAACCAGAGAGTGAAATTTCTGGGGTTCCAGAACGTCAACGATATTCTTCCTCAGCTTGGGCTGATGGTACTGACGTCCATTTCCGAGGCATTGCCACTGGTGATCCTGGAGGCCCATGCCGCAGGTTTACCCTGCCTGGCCACCGATGTGGGCGCCTGCCGCGAACTGTTGGAAGGCGCCAGCGACGAGGACCGGGCACTGGGCGCCAGTGGTGCTGTGGTGCCCATTGCAGATCCTGAAGCAACCGCGCGGGAAGCGGTGCGGCTGCTGTCAAATCCCGAGCAATGGCAACAGGCTCAGAAAGCGGGACTGGATCGGGTACAGAAGTTCTATACCCTGGAAAGCATGTTCGGTGCCTACCGCTCCATTTACAACAAGGGGCTGAACGGCTAATGGCAGGCATCGGTTTCGAGATACGCCGCATCCTCAAGCGCGACAGCTTCCTGAACCTGTTCGAGGCCTACGGCCTGGCCGGCATCATCAGCTCCGGCCCTTGGGTGCTGTCAGTGCTCGGCGTCATGCTGATCGGGGTGATCAGTTTCACACTGGCGGTATCTGATACCGAGGTAGTTCAGTTCCTGGTATCGGTAACCTACCTGATGGCCGTCTCCCTGACCCTGTCGGGCCTGTTCCAGCACGTCTTCACCCGGTGGGTGGCAGACCGGCTGTACGCCAAGCGCAATGACCTGATCCTGCCCAATCTGATGGGGCTGATCTGGGTTACCACGGTACTGTCCCTGGGGCTGGGGTTGATGGCCATGGCGCTGTTTTTCAGCGACACTTCGGTGCTGTACCGCCTGCTGATGCTGGCCAACTTCGTCGTGCTGTGTAACCTGTGGCCGGTGACGATCTTCCTGTCCAGCATGAAGTCCTATCGTCGCATTGTGGTGGTTTTCGCATTGGGTTACGCCACCGCCGTGGTCAGCTCCATGGTGCTGTCACAATTTGGCCTTGAGGGATTGCTGGCGGGCCTTCTTCTGGGCCACAGCCTGCTGTTCTTCAGCTTCTTCTACACCATTATCCGGCAATATCCAGGCAACCACTTCATCCGCTTTGATTTTACCCGGCGGCGGCAGATTTTTCCGGCACTGATTCTTACCGGTCTGCTGTTCAATGCGGCGGTGTGGGCCGACAAATTTATCTTCTGGTTCCACCCGGACACGTCCCAGCCCATTATTGCCAGCCTGCGCGCCGCGGTGATCTACGATCTGCCTATTTTTCTGGCTTACCTCTCGATTATTCCCGGTATGGCGGTATTCCTGGTCCGCATGGAAACCGACTTTGCAGAGGCCTATGAACGTTTCTACAACGCCGTACGGGAAGGCGATACCCTGGAACGGATCAATCGCTTCCGGGACCAGATGGTCATTGTGGCCCGCAATGGCATCTACGAGATCTTCAAGGTGCAAGGCCTAACCGTCATTGTGATTTTCCTCTGGAGCGAGGAAATCCTGGCGGCTATCGGAATTTCCCCCCTGTATCTGCCATTATTCCACATTGACCTGGTCGCCGTTGGCATCCAACTGCTGCTGCTGGCGATCCAGAACGTGCTGTTCTACCTCGACGCGCGGGGCATCAACGTCACCCTCTGTGCGCTGTTTTTCTTCGGCAATATTGTGTTTACGTTTATCACTATCGAATTGGGGGCGTCGTTCTACGGCTATGGCTTTGCCGCTGCCGCCCTGCTCGCAGTGCTGACCGGCCTGTGGCTGCTGTCACGGAAGTTCGACAAGCTGGAGTACGAAACCTTCATGTTGCAGGGGCGGTAGTACATGCTAGGCTGAAATTACCGGCATGATTTCATTTAGTTACAGCATTTGACATTATTTTAGGATTCAAGTGATACGCGAGCGCCGCGTTCACTCATACTTTAGGAGAAGCGCACAAAGCCTGAACAGAGTTTACTCTGACGATCGTGCCAATCCTGGTTTCGAGACTACTTAACTATGCCAATGGGCCGCGAAGACATCGTAGAGACGGAAATCCCCGTATCCCAGTTGGCGATAGGGATGCATGTCATTCGTCTCGACCGGCCCTGGGAAGACACCGATTTCCTGCTTCAGGGCTTCATTCTTCAGACCGAGGAAGATGTGCTCGCCGTTCAGCAACAGTGCGAAACGGTCATCGTGGAAGGGCGTGTACAAGTTGCTCCAACCGCCGAGAGACATCTGCCGGTGAGCAAGCGGAAAACCTCCGTTGGAACTGGCCGGGCCGACGGCTCTCAAGCGCCTTCGGCCATCCCCAAGCGAAAAGTCACTTACGTCAATAAAGTAGACGCCCGCCGGGAAATGGCAACGGCGCGGATGAATTATGCCGATGCCAAAGCCACGGCTAAAAACATCATGTCCAGCCTACGGCTCGGGCGCACCCTGGAAATGAACCAGATCCACCAGGTGGTGGATAACTGCGTCGACAGCGTGCTGCGCAACGACAACGCCCTGTTGCTGCTCACCAAGATCAAGAACAAGGACGAATACACGGCCGAACACTGCATCAACGTATCGATCCTGTCGGCAGCGTTTGCCAAACATCTGGGACTGCTGGAGGGAGAGATCCGCACTGTGGCGCTTTGCGGCCTGCTCCACGACGTAGGTAAGATGCGCATCGACGACGAGATCCTGAACAAGCCCGGGGCCCTCACGCCCGAAGAGTTCGCGGTGATGAAAAACCACACCACATTTGGTCGCGATGTGCTGGCGGCACTCCCCCGACTGGCACACGCGGCCGTTGATGTCGCTTATTCCCACCACGAACGAATGGATGGCAAGGGCTATCCAAGAGGCCTGTCCGGGCAGCAGATTCCGCTGTTCGCGAAAATCGTGGGGCTGGTCGACACCTACGACGCCATCACCAGTTCCCGGGTTTACGACAAGGGGCGGGCGTCCATGGAAGCTTTGCAGATTATTCACCGCAACAAGGGCGCCCAGTTCGATGCGGGGCTGGCAGTGGAGTTTATCCGCATGGTTGGCGTTTACCCGCCCGGTTCCATCGTGGAAATGACCAACGGTGAGGTAGGCATCGTGGTGGCCACCCATCCCACCAGCAAACTCAAACCGCGAGCGCTACTGGTGAGGGACTCGAACAAACACCCGTTGGCGACTTTCCGCGAAGTAAACCTGCTGAAAGAAGCATCAGACAGCACCGGGCAACCTTACAAGATTGCCCGAGAGGTGCCGGACGAAAGCTACGGTATCGTGATGAAAGACTTCATCGAACAGGGCATCCTCAGTCGCAAGGCCCCGGAGATATCAGCCCCGGTCGATGACGGCCATGGTGAGTCTTGAGATACAGGTCAGCTTACCTTCCTCGTTTTCCAGCTTTATTTCCCAGACCTGCGTTGTACCGCCGATATGAACCGGGCGGGCCGTACCGTACACCCAGCCACTGGTAACCGACCGAATGTGGTTGGCGTTGATGTCCAGCCCCACCGCAATCTGGTTCTCCTTGCGCAGGCAATAGTTGGCGGCCATGCTGCCCAACGTCTCCGCCAGCACCACTGACGATCCGCCGTGGAGAATGCCAAACGGCTGCACCGTACGCTCGTCGACCGGAATCCGGCCAATCACGTAGTCATCGCCAATTTCCACGTACTCAATACCCATGGTCTCGACAGCGGTGTTTTTACTCGCTTCGGCCATTTGTTCGAGGGTGGGGATACTGCGGGTCCAGATTGCCATCGACTGCTACCTCCTAGTGTTGTGGCTCCTGCAAGCTGAGGTGCCCAAAAGCTCTTTAGTGTATACAGATAGGTAGCGAACGACCATAGGGTGGGTATCCTATAAACGCATCCCACCGGGCAAGACTAACCATACCCTTAATTGTTATTGATAATCGTTTGCATTAGAAATTATTGCTGCTAGTCTTTCAGTGAGTCGAAGCAAACAGGAGAAGGTGTGATGAGCCGAGCAGCAACTCAACTGGCTGGCAACGCCAACAGCATCTTTCAGGCGTGGTTGGATCTGAAACAACAGAGCGAGCGCAACGTGCAACCCCATACCAACCGTGGGCAGACAATGCCTGGGTGCACATGCGTCACTCTTGTCCGGTGTACAGCCGGGTGTATTCGCCAATCAACTGACTAGGGCGGCCAGCACTCACCAGCTCGTACAATCGATCAGCAACCGCTTCGCGCAATTCAAACGAATTGCACAGGGATTCCTTCGTGAAGGTGAAAAACAGGCCCTCTCTGCTAACAGGGGGCTCCAATGCCTCGAACTGACCCGCCACGCCCAAATCGGCCAGTTTTACCTGTCCCTGAAGCACTTCGTAGAGAACGTAATCCACTCGACCGACAAGCGCCATCCTGAAAGATTGCTCAATACTCCTCACCCCTTCTATTCGCAGGTTGGTGTCTGCATAGCGATCAAAATTCTGTCCAAAGCTGTTGTTGATCAGCGTACTGCCGCGCTTCCCCAGTAAGTCCGGCCAGTGGCGATAGATAAATTCACCGCCCTTGGGAACCCAGACGGCCGTGGGTAGGTGGGTGATCGGGGGAAGCAGGTAATCCATGTAGCCGATACGCTCTGAGGTGATGAACGCGCCCGCGACCATATCGATGTCTCCCTTGCGCGCCACATGCTGAACCCGTGCCCAGGACCCCAGGTCCCTGACGACGACCTCTAGCCCCATGGGCTCGACGATTTCCCGCAACAGCGCCGGTACGGCACCAACCAGAACGCCCTCCTCCTCTGCACTTCGCCACAGCAGGGGAGGGTATTCGGGGTTACCACTCACCGTCAGCGTCTTGCAGTCGGTGTCCTCAGACGCCTGGACAGCAACTGGCACGGTCAGCACCGCAGTCCAGACACCAAGCGTACAGAACAGTCGTAACGTTCGTTCAAACAGTTTTTTCAACATCATCCCGCCATGAGTGCTCTGGTTCAATCGCTCGTCCACACGGTTGAATTCCAGACGGATCACCGCAACAAAGAAGGTTATAAGGCAGTTTTCAGAATACATCCCTCGATCAAAAAGGACAGGTTACATGAAAGTACTGATGGTTCTCACCTCGCATGATCAGATGGGAGATACCGGGCACAAGACCGGTTTTTGGCTGGAAGAGTTCACCGCCCCCTATTACGTTTTCAAGGATGCCGGCGCAGACATCACCATTGCCTCTCCCAAGGG
>CAJXOQ010000122.1 GCA_913057975.1 uncultured Marinobacter sp. | reverse complement strand
GTGGGCTCGGAGATGTGTATAAGAGACAGGTCCAGCGCATCACGCTGAATCACGATGGCAGCCCAGGCGGCATCCGCTGCCCCCGGATACGCTTTTGTCCCATGATCCGTGTCATAAGCCGCACGCTGGTAATGCTCGAAGGCGGCAGTGTGGTCACCTGCCTGCAGGAAGGCATCACCCGCCAGACGAAGAACGTCACCTTTTGGGGCGGCCCGATCAGCCAACTGACTGTAGTAACCACCAGCCAATCGAAAAGATGCCGCTTGGCGTTCAGCATGCCCCTCTTCGGCCTGATCATAGTGATAGTCCGCCAGTGATCGGCTGAAATTCTGCCAGCGTTCCTGATCCGCTCTCGCGAGTTGCTGGTAACGGGCATCGCCGGCAAATGCCTGGACATACTCAGCCCTGGCGGCCCTTGCGCGATCGGTTTGCCCCGCCATGCGCCAGACATCCACATTCTGGGCCAGAAAGGCCGGTACGGCGTTATGCGCCTGGAAATCGCGAACAAAGGCGTTGTTCGCCGCCACGCTGTCTTCAAAACGCCGGTTGCTGGCGTAGTAATCTGCCAGCCGGTCGTACAGCAGGTACCCGAAGTCCTTGCCACCCGCATCGGTCAACCAGCTTGCCAGGGATTCGACGCCCCGGTCTTCCGCCGCCATCAGGGCGACAATCCTGAAGGTGTCGTCAACCAACTCAGCGTCGCTGGCAGGAATGCGGCGAAACCCAGTGGTTTCCTCACCGACCCCGTCCAGTACCGCCAGGAAGGTCTTTGCGGCCCGTGTCCGGGCGGAAGACCCTTGCTTGTACTGGCTCCAGCCCTGCATGTATCGGGCCTTGGTTTTCAGGCTATCGGTACCGTCACTCGAGATCACACGGCTGTACTCGGACTCAGCCTCGGCATAGTCTCCCGCCGAAAACGCTGCCTCGGCAATGCGGAAGCGGGCCTCAGGTACCAGGGAGGACGAAGGATACAGACCAACCAGTTGGCGTAACCGGTCAATAGACTCCTCCGCCTGCCCCGTGTAGGCGTGGGCCTTCGCCATCTGGTATAGCAATTCATCAAGCCGACCCTGATAGGCACCCCTGTCGAGGATGGATTCGTAGCTTTCCAGCGCCTGTCGGTAGACCTGTTGTTCGCGTTCTTCGCTGAAGCTGACGTCCTCGTCAGTCACCTTCTGGATATTGGAAAGCCGGTTAAGTGCATCAATGCGTACTTCAGGTTCATCGGAGTGTTCAAACAATCGCTGGTATCGACGGGCGACTTCCGTCGGCGATATGGCTGGCATGGGTCGGGACTGGAATTCCAGGAAAACCGGACGCATATCAGCGATGGTTTCACCGTCACGACCCAGCTCTACCCGGAAAGATTCCTGTGCCTGGGCACTCGCCGCGAACGCTGTTAATAGCATCGTCAGGGAAATTGACACCACTGGCTTCATGGCTGACCTCGCTCAAGGTTTTCCAGGGCCAGGTACTCGTAGAGGTGGGCAATCTGCTGTTCGGTCCGATCCAGCGCAAACGCCATACGGTGATCCTGCTCTTCGACATAGGCCAGAGCCAGTTCATCCAGTTCCGACTCCGCCCTGCTCAGAAGTACATTGGCCGTGTGACGAGCCGTCCGTATCCGCTTCAGCGCACGGTCGGTGCGTGTCATCAGTTCATTGAGCTTGCGATCTTTCTTTTTCAGTCTGCCATCAAGCCTGCCAACAGACGCTTTCAGATCGGCCAATGTCCTGGCTACACCTTTCAGCGCGTTTTGTTGTGCAGGAGAGATGGTCCGGGCTTTCAGGTTCGCTAACCGCTGCACCAGTACTTCAATCTCTTCGTGAAAGGGGCCGCCATCAACGTCTTGCCCCACGGGCCCCAAACGCTCACTGATGGCCCCCCGAAAAACAGCAAGACTGTCTTCCCGCTGATTCAGTGTTTGCCTCATCTCCCTCAGTTCAGCCACCCGGTTGACGGCAGCCTGAGCAGTAGGCTGCTCGATGAAACGAATAAGATAGGCAGTACGGGGCTGTGTGAGCGTACGGTTGTCGGCAAGGAACCATTGGGCCTCAGAGTTCCGTGCGTCCAGTACCAGCGCCTTATACGCACCTTTCTGACGGATCTGGTCAGCCAGTTTTCGAAGGGTCACCCGTTCACTTTCATAGGACGCATTTGCTGCTAGATAAGCTTCACCCGCCTGCCCCAGGTAACCGGCGAGGTCGTACCCCCTACCCGTTCCAAGCCAGGCATTGGCCACACCGGGATAGGCCAGTGGGTACTTTTTGGCGCGATGCCAGGACTGCATTGCCGCCCGCTGGTTGCCACTGGCCGACAGCGCAAGACCGTGAAGGTAGAGGCCATGGGATGTGCTGTAGCTTTCCAGGGGGATTTTCTCCAGGAAGCCGATGGCCTTTTCGTAGTCTCCGTGATCGTAAGCAAGGTAGCCGGCGCGAACCAGTAGTCGGCTTCTGAGTTCCTGGCTGCGTTGGCTGTCGACGTCTTCTTCGGACATGGCCAGAGCCACTCGAAGCGCAACCAGTGCTCGCGATGGATTCCGGTCCTGCCTGCCGTAGTCAGCCGCAATGTTCATGTAACCCAGCGCAGCCCAATAGCCTGGCTCCATGGACGCCAGCACCTTCCCGGCCCGATCGGTATGCCCCGCCTCCCTCTCAATCTCGGCCAACCGGTAAAGCGCCTTTTGCCGGTCACTTCCACTGGCCCGCTTTGAAGCAGTTTCAAGGTATTCCCGGGTTTTGTTGTCTCCAGAACCCGTCGGCAGTTCCGCCAGCAATAGTGCCGCCTGCCCGCGGTAATACTGACCTTCGATCAGTTCTTTCAGCAGCCGTTCAGCCTCTTGATGACTCCCCGTAACCAAAAGTGCTTTAGCGCGAACCAGGCGTTCGGCTTCGGTAGTGGCATTCCGGGTATAACGCAATGCTGCAGCCGGGTCATGGGTGTCCAGGGCGAATTGTGCGAGCCCCAAGTGCAACGACGCCAAATCGCTGCCTCCGGACGCCAGCCCCGGGATAAGGGCCGCGGTCAGACTGAGAGCAAACAGTGTGGAGACTTTCCGAAGCTTAGCGAGCACGACCATCCTTTCGCCCTATTTCCATTCCTGAAACGAAACCACTGGTTCGTAGTCTGGCGCCGCGGCATCCAGGGTCATCTGTATACGGGATTCGCCCGGCCGCTTCCGGAATGGGTGAGTCGCTTCCCGGCGAACAAAGCGCTCATTGGCCGAACGAGCTGTTAGCACGGCTTTCAACTGATGGGAGCCATGAGGCAGGTTTCCGATATAGAGCCGCTGAACACCGCCCTGTTTCAGAGAGTCGCGTTCCCGGTCGGTATAGAGGTGGGAAGCAACGGGCGTCTCGTTCAGGTACAGTTCCACCGAGTCCAGATCCAGCCCTTCCCTATTCCTGAGTGTCAGGAAAACTGCCACTTGCGTGTCGACGGGATAAAGTACGTTCTCCTCCAGTTCGTACAACGTCTGGCTGAGGTCCGCCACATCGGCTTTCAGGCGGTCGATCTCATGATCCAGCGACTCCGCAAAGGCGCTTCGCGTCAAACCGAATAGGCACGCCACCAGCATTGCCACGATGACCGGCCACGCCACTCTTCCCTGGCGCCTAACCGTTACTGTTTGCTGCGCTCCGGCGACCATACGCTTCCTGCCTCTTGCAATGTTCTGTAACAAACCGGCAGAAAGAGTAACACTTGGTAACAGGCAAGAACGGTATCCAGATCACCAATTGGAAATCCGAAACCGTCGGTTTTTTTAACAGGAGGAAAACGTTGGGGTATGTCACGTTTTAGAGAAAGGCGCTTGATCGCAGTTAATTGACTGATTTACAGACGTTATCTTTAACTGGCCCCGGATTTGCTCCGGGAAGAACGCGGGGAAGCCTATTGGCGCCCCCGTTTGATATGCCGAGCTTAGCCGATGCCATCAACCGCATCGGCTTTTTTTATTTGCTCAGTTGTTTCATGGCCGATTCCAGACCTTCAATGGTCAACGGGTACATGTGGTCATTCACCAGTTGGCGGGTCATACCGAGCGATCCACCCATGCCCCAGTAATTCTCCGGCAATGGATTGATCCACACCACCTTGCGGAAGTGGTCGGTCATTCGCTGGAACCACGTTGCACCGGCTTCCTCGTTCCAGTGCTCGATGGAGCCGCCTGGGTGTGACACCTCATAGGGCGCCATGGTGGCATCCCCCACAAAGATCACTTTGTAGTCCGGCGTGTACTTGTGAAGGATATCCCAGGTACTCGTCGTTTCGTTCATCCGGCGGATGTTGTTCTTCCACACGCTTTCATAGATGAAGTTATGAAAGTAAAAGTACTCCATGTGCTTGAATTCGAGCCGGGCAGCCGAAAAGAGCTCCTCGCAGACCCGCACGTGAGGGTCCATGGAGCCACCCACATCGAAGAAGATCAGGACTTTCACCGCATTGTGCCGCTCGGGAACCATCTTCAAGTCGAGGTAACCGGCATTGCGGGCAGTGGAACGGATGGTATCGTCCATGTCGAGCTGGTCCGCGGCACCCTGGCGGGCAAACTTACGCAGCCTGCGCATGGCTACCTTGATATTGCGGATGCCAAGGGTAACGCTGTCGTCCAGGTCCTTGAATTCCCGTTTTTCCCAAACCTTTACGGCGCGGCCATGACGACCCTTATTCTGTCCAATGCGAAAACCTTCCGGGTTGTAACCGTTCGCACCGAAGGGTGAGGTACCGCCAGTGCCAATCCATTTGTTGCCACCCTGATGACGCTCCTTCTGCTCTTCCATGCGTTTCTTGAAGGTGTCGATCAGTTCTTCCAGCCCGCCGAGGGAATCGATTTTGGCCTTGTCCTCTTCTGACAGCTGCTTTTCGAATTCCGCGCGCAGCCAATCATCCGGAATCAACGCCTGCATCAGGTCATCGAGGTTTTCTATGCCCTCGAAATAGGCCTGGAACGCCCGGTCGAATTTATCGAAATGGCGCTCGTCCTTGACCAGGCAGACACGAGCCAGGTAGTAAAACTCTTCCATATTCGCAAAGGCGAGCCTGTTCTGCAGAGCTTCAAGCAGATCGAGGAGTTCGCGCAGACTGGCGGGCACCTTGGCCCGCCGGACTTCGAGAAAGAAATCAATCAACATAGGGTGCTGCTCTTGCTGAATTTCAGCTGCGACGACGGGCCATGAAGGCCAGCTTCTGCAACAGGTGGACATCCTGCTCGTTCTTCACCAGTGCGCCATACAGCGGCGGCAAGGCCGAACTGGTGTCCTTTTCCTGCAACATTTTGGCAGACAGCTCATCCGCCATCAGCAGTTTGAGCCAATCGATCAGTTCCGAAGTGGACGGCTTTTTCTTCAATCCTGGCACCTTGCGAACGTCGAAGAAAACTTCCAGCGCATCGCGAACCACCTGCTGCTGCAGACCCGGGAAGTGCACGTCCACAATGCTCTTCATGGTGTCGTGATCCGGGAAGCTGATGTAGTGGAAGAAACAACGGCGCAGGAAGGCGTCCGGCAGTTCCTTCTCGTTGTTGCTGGTGATCACAATAATGGGCCGATGCTTGGCACGCACAGACTGCTGTGTCTCGTAGACGAAGAATTCCATGCGATCGAGTTCCAGCAGAAGATCGTTCGGGAACTCGATATCCGCCTTGTCGATCTCATCAATCAGCAGTACCACCTGCTCCTCGGATTCGAAGGCTTCCCACAGCTTACCCTTGACGATGTAGTTGCTGATGTCCTTGACCTTCTCGTCACCGAGCTGGGAATCCCGCAGGCGGGAGACCGCATCGTATTCGTACAGTCCCTGCTGGGCCTTGGTGGTGGATTTGATGTGCCAGGGAATCAGGCGCAGACCGAGGGACGCAGCCATTTCCTCGGCCAGGAGGGTTTTACCAGTGCCGGGCTCGCCCTTGATCAGTAGCGGGCGTTGCAGCGTTATGGCTGCGTTGACTGCCATCTGCAGGTCATCAGTGGCTACGTATTTCTCGGTACCGGTAAACTTCATGCTGATTGTGTCCTGTTCAATTAACGGTAAAACGTCTGTTTGAAAATAGCCTCAAAGTATAGAGAACCGAAGCCGTTCTGATAAGGGGGCCTGTTCAATTAACCGCCGATTACCGATCCTTCCCCGCACCCTTGTCATTGTCATTGTCATCGTCGCCGTCGTCTTCAGGCTCATCGTTGTCGTTGGGCTCGCTCTTCTCATCGGTATCCGTCAGGTCGTCGAACTCGGAAAGGTCAAAATCCTCCAGCCCGAACTCGTCTTCACCGTCCTCCACCTCCGCATCAGCGACGGGAATATCGTCCTCGGGCAACTCTTCGTCTTCCCCAAGCTCCGGCACTTCTTCCTGCTCAGGTTCAGCGGCAGCCTCTCCCTCGGGCGCTTCCTCCGCGACTAGAGGCGGTTCCTCGTCGTCTGCATCCTGTTCCTGCTCAGGTTTTCGGCGCTTCACCAACAGCCATGCCACCCCGGCAACCACCACCACACCCAGGGCGCCGGCAGCGGCCAACATCCAGAACGGTATGCCGCTCGCCTCGTCCTCGTCAGTGGCCGGCGGTTCTGCCTCTGCCTTCTCGACAGGCTGTTCCTCAAGCGGCTTCGGCTCTGGGCCCTCAACCTGACTGATATCGATCGGGCCTGAGCTGGACACAGGCGGCTCAATTTCGGGAGCCGGTGAGGCCTCCGGCAATTCGTCCTCAATCACCGGGGGCTCGTCAGCAGCGACTCCGGCATCGACCGTGGCTTGCTCGCCCTCAGGCTGAATATATTGGGTGACGGTGCTAAAGCGCCGGGAGAACGTCTGGCCGTCCGCTACAACGCTGAGCTGGTATTCTCCGGCACCGGGCAGGCGTGTAATGGCGTCGGTATAAACCCCGTCCTGTGGTGGCTCATCCGGCGACAACACCTTGCTACCGCTACGCCCGCCTTCTGAGGTTAATGACACACTGACATCAATAACCCCCAGGAAGTCCGGATTTTCAATTTTTCGGTCTTCCTCAAAGAAGGCCACCTGGAGGGATATTGGTTCCTCCTCTGTGAACGTCGGCGGGACCGGGCTCACAACCATCCGTAGATCGCTGACGACAGTGACCCGGCTTCCCTCACCCAATTCGCCATTGATCTTCCAATCACCCGCTTCAGGGTTAGTGACGGTAATCAGGTCGTATTCCGTTTCGCGCACCCAACGCATTCCGTCGATGGCAGACTTCGGCTCGGCTTTGATGCCGCCGGGACTGACCAGCTCAAGCGTTCGGTTGGCGGCAGACTCATCACCGGCGCGAAAAATCAGCGCGGTAAATTCCTCTACGCCGTCATCCACCTGAAAGCCGTTGTCCTCAATGGGAATCTGCTGCTGCGGTACAGCGGTGTTCAGTGCTTCAAGAAAAGCCAGGGTCAGTGCATCAGCGGACGACGCCAGGGCATAGCGGCCCCCGGTGCGTTCCGCAAGGCTCTTCAAAAGAGCAAGGTCTGCCTCCTCGGACAATGCGACGGTATGAAGGGTGGCACCACGGCTGCTCAGATCGTCCAGCAATGTCCCCAGAATCCGTTCACGCTCCCGATCATTGGCGCTCTCGTTGTCGGAGATATCCACTTTGCCATCGGTGAGTAGAATGAAATCCGTATTATCGAGGTTGTCCGTGCCCAACAAATAATCATCACTGGCAACCTGAATCGCTTCCCCCAGATTGGTCCGCAGGGCGACTGAATTGATCTCGTCTGAGCGCCCGACAGCCAGTCCCCGCCAGTCATCAGTGACTTTGCCATGGGGCACCAGCATGTTGACGTACTGCCCAAAGGTCCAAACTCCGGCACTGGCTTTCGCAGGCAGCATACGCGCCAACAGCCGTACAGCCGGACGGCGCAGGTTGTTCGGGTCGTTGGTTTTCATGGAGCCGGAGATGTCGACAATAATGCGGACATCAGCGCTGTCCGGCAGTTCCAGGGTGGGTGCTTGCTGCGCAAGCGCTGTAAGAGGAAGGATAAGAAAGACGGCAAACAGGCGGCTCAGAAGTCGCATCAGGGCAGCTCCGTGCGGGATGTCGAGTGTGGAAAATCTCAGCGTTTAACCAGTCGGTATCTGACGAGGTCGAGAACCCACACCAACACCATCACCAAGGATGCAATGCCCAGATTCATGAACGCGCGGCCCGCGTTGGCAGCTTCACCCAATATGGTTTCGTAGCCACCGTGCAACCAGGCTGGCATCCACCAGCCAGCCACCTCACCGGACTCGACCGGGGTCAGCAGGATGACAATCAACGCGGCCTGCAACAGGGTGCGAATGGCGTAAACCGGAATTACCCGAAACAGGCGGGATATGGTGTAGAAGAACACCACAAAGGCAACGGCGTACAAGGCCCAGAATATTCCGTAAGCAAGATTTGTTTCTGCGTCTATCATCAAAGGATCCAGTGAATTATGTGTTCTTCCCAATCGTCTTCCGGCACATCGGCTTCCGAGATCACGCGATTACGCACCGATATACCCGCTTCATGAACCGTATCGGGGTCACCCGACCGTAGCGGGTGCCAGTCTGCAAGTGCACGCCCTTCCGCCAGTGTGCGGTAGGCACAGGTGTATGGCAGCCAATGGTAGTCGTTCAGCGTATCCGGTGTCAGCACCGTGCATGCCGGCACTTTCTGCAAGCGCTCGGAATACACGCTGCACTGGCAGGTGTCCTGTTCCATGTAACGGCATACCAGCTCAGTGTAGTAGACATCGCCGGTGTCTTCGTCTTCCAGCTTGGCCAGACAGCATTTGCCGCAGCCGTCACACAGTGACTCCCATTCCTTGGTGGTCATCTCGTGAAGACGTTTGCGTTGCCAGAACGGAATCTCTGCGATCATTCCCCGCTGGGCTCCGGTTTACGGCGAAAGTCTACAACGTAGCCGCTGGATTCCTCAGGCATCTGCAGGAAGAAATCCTTGTCGGCAATAGCCTCCAGAACCTGCTTGCCAGACGTTCGGGCCAGTTTCCGATCCGGGGTCATTATCAGGTCCATGGCGTGTATTGGCTGGCCGAATATGCCCCGCAGGCTATCCGGCAGGTCATCCCAGGCCTGGCCCCGTCGAGTATAGATGTACGTGTCCGGCTTCTTACTGCTGCGAAACACCGACACAAAGGTCTTTTCGGTCATGATTTCAGTAGTTCCTCAATCTGCTCCTGCACCGGTGCCAGGATGTCACGGCGCCAGCCCTCGTCAAACAGCCCGGCAGCCAGATTTCGTTGTTGTACAACAGCCTCAAGACGCTTGCGAGGCGCCAACAGTTCCACCGGCACATCCCGCTCCTCCGCCGCGTTAATCATGAGGCGTTTGAGCTGCTTATAGAACATCTGGTCCTGGCGGCTCAGGGGAGCGGCGATAACGTCGATGCCGGAATTATCTGCTGTCGATGCCTCCGCAACCTTATTAATAATCGTATCCCCGTAGCGCCTGACCACGGCCGAAGGCAAGCCCTGGATATTGGATAGCTCACGTACTGACTGTGGCAGTCTCTGGGCGATGGCAATCAGCAGTGCATCGGCCACAACCCGGTTGCGGGGTCGATCCCGGAGGCGTGACTCATGTTCCCGCCAACACACCAGGGTTTTCAGCACCCCCTGTTGTTGGCGGCTCAATGTCCAGCCGCCTCGCAGTTTCAGGTAATGGCTGTCGGGATTATCCTGGGCTGCCAATTCCTTTGAAAATCGGGTGGATTCGTCAGCCAATGCCGCTTCAAGGCCCCGTTCCTGCAACCGAGTAATCACCCAGTAATACAAGGAAACGAGGAAGCGAACGTCGTCCAGAGCGTAGCGTTCCTGAGCCGCGGAAAGCGGGCGTGAGACCCAATCCGAGCGCGTCGCCGATTTATCCAGCGACTCACCGAACAGGGTTTCCACCAGTCGGGCATAGCCGACAGAAAAGCCGGCACCCGCCAACGCCGCGCCGATCTGCAGGTCGATAATGCCCTCGGGTTCCAACTGCAACCAGTGTCGGAACAGCTCAAGGTCTTCGCTCATGGCGTACAGCAGCTTGGGGATGCCCGGGTCGGTGAGCGCATTGCGAAAGCCCTCAGAAGCCTCTGCAACCGAAGGATCCACCAGGCAGAACCGCTGCCCCATTCCCAACTGGACCAGCCCCGGAATCGGAAAGAACGTGTTTACACGCTCGAACTCGGTATCCAGTGCGAGCGGTTCGCCTTCCCCTTCGGCAAGCCAGCGGTCCAGGTCGTCCGGCTCCCGAATCCAGGTAACCGTGTCGGGAGCCGCAGGAACGGATGCGGCCGGGGTGTTGGAATCCATATAATAAGCCCGGTCAGATTTAATCAGTCAGAGGTTTTCGGCCACGGAAGGCATGAGTCAGGGTGAATCCATCAACATAACCCAGTTCACCACCCACCGGGATACCATGGGCAAGACGGGTGATCAGGATATTGCGGCCATCCAGCCTGTCAGCGATGTAGTGGGCAGTCGCCTCACCTTCCACGGTTGGGTTAGTCGCAAGGATCAGCTCCGTAACACCTTCTCCGTGGATGCGCTTCAGCAGTCGCTCAATACCGATTTCCTCGGGGCCCACGCCGTCAATGGGCGACAAGTGCCACATCAGCACGAAATAGCTGCCGCGATAATCGCCCGCCTGCTCAATGGCAAGGAGGTCGGAGGGGCTTTCCACCACGCAGAGCGTACCATTCCGTCGTTCGGGGTTTTCGCAGATATTGCAGGTAGGCGTATCGGCGAAGTTCTGGCAGCTTTCACAGCGGCGCACACCGGTCATGGCACGATCCAGTGCATCAGAAAGCCGCGAGCCTCCAGAGCGGCCGCGCTCCAGCAGGTGGAAGGCCATACGCTGGGCCGTTTTCTGACCGACGCCAGGCAGACAGCGGAGAGACTCCACCAGTTCGTCTACCAACGGACTAAAAGCCATCAGCTATCCTCGATCAGAACGGCATCTTGAAGCCCGGAGGCATACCCATACCGGACATCATGCCGGACATTTTGTCTTTCTGGTTTTCCTCAACACGGCGCACGGCGTCGTTGATCGCAGCCGCCAGCAGGTCTTCCAGAATTTCCTTGTCTTCGCTCAGCAGGGACGGATCGATATCCACTTTCCGCACGTCATGGCGACCGTTCATGGTCACCTTGACCAGGCCCGCACCGGCTTCACCGGTGATCTCGGCCTTGGCGGCCTCTTCCTGGGCCTTCTTCATTTCTTCCTGCATCTGCTGGGCCTTTTTCATCAGGTCGCCCATATTGTTCATCACGCTCACCTTCTACAGAATTGCCTTAGAGAGTTGCCACCATGTGGCTCCAACCGCAGACCTTAGCCGGACTTTGCCTGATTCGGCGGCCGGATACTGTTTTCGACGACCCGAGCCTCGAATCGTTCAACAATCGACTGCACTGCGGGGTCATTGCGGATCGAGTCTACCGCCGCCTTCTGGCGCGCCTGCCGTTGGCGCTCTTCCCAGGCAGCCGGCGTTTTGCCCTCAGCATCGCCCTGCTCCACACGCAGGGTTATGGTGGCGCCAAACCGATTCCTCAACGCCTCGATAATTTTTTCTTCGTGGCGGGCGTTCAACAACCGCGCGTGACCTTCATCGATGGTCAGCACGATTTCATCGCCGTTGCGAGTCATAGCCGCATTACTGGCGAGGTTACCCGGCATGCCCACAATGCCCAGGCTGCGAAAATCACGTTCCCAGACAAATTCGCCAGTATCCACGAGTTCTTCGACGGGTTCGGGCTCATAATCCTCAGTGCTGGCCGCTTCGGCCGCTGCAGATTCAGCCGCTTCATCCAGGCTAGCCAGCCAGGCAGCGTCAGGCTCCTCTGGCGCGGGAGCGGGTTGGGATCCCAGTACGGGCTCCTGGGCTTCCGGTTGAGGCTCCGGCTGGGGCGTCGGTTCGGCTCGCCGTTCTGGCTCTGCTCGCCGTTCTGGATCTGGCTGTTGAGGCGCTTGTTCAGGCTCAACAGCCGCTGTTATTGTCTCCGATGCTGCCGGGCCAGGCTCAGGGTCTTCCCGGGATTCCTGCCCTGACGATGACGTCCCGGAGGCCACCACCGGTGGTTCACGGCGGTCAGTGCCGGGCCGGAAAGCCAGCATTCGCAGCAGTGTCATCTCGAACCCCATGCGGGCATCCGGTGTCTGTCTCTTATACACATCTCCGAGCCCACGAGACGGACTCCTATCTC